>JBNMQI010000051.1:0-13960 GCA_051277905.1 Gammaproteobacteria bacterium
TGCACTCGCCATTCCGAGTGCCGTCGCATGTTTGATAAATTCACGCCTTCCCATGCGTCCTTCAGAAATCGATCTTTGTAGCGATTCAAACTTTTTCATCGTTATACCCCTCAAGATTATTATGTGACCTCGGCTAGTCTTGCACGCCAATAATACATCATTACTCGACTGCTTATCTGCTAGCTCGATAATATTCTGTGCTATCACTGTGAGTATTTTATCGATTTTTCGTCTTAATCACTTATATTTCGTCATAATTTTGCAATCAATTATCAATCAGGGTCAATCCATGCTCATTATGTTTATCGCAAATTTATTGTGATTCACCCTCAGAAGCTCCAGCTTTGCGAATGGCATTTGCACGAGATGTTTCAATAAATGAATACAAGGTACCTGGCCAGGATGGGGCACTTTCGGTATCAGACCAGGCATAACGATAGTGCCCTGGTGTTTTTGCAAAACACTTTAAAAAAGCATAGGAAAAATGAGACATGGAGTTAAATCCACTGGCAACTGATGCCTCTCGTACGGTCATACGAGTACTGGTGAGAAGAACACGCGCGTACTGTAATCTCAATAATTGACTAAACTGAATAAATGAACATCCCATATACCGTTTAAAATAACGTTCGAGTTGACGTTGCGAAATACCAATATTGGCGGCAACTTCTGGCACTTTAAGCGGTTCCGCTATATTGGTTTCAATTAACTTAATTGCGGCATAAACAATGGTTGGAACCGACTCGGTCCAAGAACCAAGGGTATGTCTCTGCGCAAAATTCGCATCTCTGATTGGGAAATGGAGTATTTGTTCAGCTATTTCTGATTTCAGATGCTCGCCATGCCTCGTGCCAATCAAGTAAAGCATTAAGTCGACCCCTGCAGTACCGCCGGAACAGGTGAGAATGTTTTTATCGATTGTATATAATTGCTCACTCAATTTCACGGCAGGGAACAGTTCAGCGAAACCTGCAATACAGGACCAGTGTGTGGTTGCTACTTTTTGTGATAATAATTTAGCTTTCGCTAGCGCGTAAACACCCAACTCGACACCACAAATTTGTACCGCTTTGAGGTTTAGCAAGCGTAACCAGTTAAACAGCTCCGAATTGTCATAGTGTTCACACCCCCAGCTACCAACAACAAAAACCGTATCGAAATCTTCCCGACTGTCATCCAGACCCTTCGCTTCTATTGTTAACCCATTACTGGCTGTCACTATGGCGCCATCAAATGAAATATAGCGCCAATCGTAAAGCGGTTGTGGCGATAGGTAATTAGCCACTCGAAGCGTCTCAATCATAGTGGTCAAGGTCATCATATTGAACCGAGGTATCAAGACAAACGCGACCTTTGAAAGCTGATTATCAAATTTTTTAGATGTGTTTTCTGACATAAAATAACCTCCTCTTGGGCTCAATAAAATCAAGTATATGACGAATTATAAGAAGTCTAGGCGATTAATCGATAAATTACGATCAATCTTCGCACAAACTGTCGTTAAATAAACGGAGAGGCTAAAACATGAACTATGAAGTAATTGTGACCTGCGCAGTCACTGGAGCGGGCGATACCACTACCAAACACCCAGGCGTACCAGTCACCCCAAAACAAATTGCCGAGGCCGCAATCGAGGCCGCAAAAGCAGGCGCAGCTATTGCTCATATTCATGTTCGAGACCCTGAGACAGGCAAAGGGTCGCGTGATCCTAAACTATTTGCAGAGGTAGTAGACAGGATTCGCAGTTCAGATACCGACATCGTTATTAACCTGACCGCAGGTATGGGTGGTGACTGGGTACCCAGTGAAGAAGATCCGTCAATGCCTGGTCCAGGTACTGACATGATTGGTCCACTGGAACGGCTGGCCCATGTTGAAGAATTACTGCCTGAAATTTGTAGCCTTGACTGTGGCACCTTGAATTTTGGTAATGGTGAAGAAATTTATATTTCAACACCACCGACTCTGCGAAAAATGGCAGCATTGGCTAAAGAATGGGGCGTTAAGCCAGAGCTAGAAGTATTCGAACTCGGCCACATTCGATTCGCCAGACAAATGATCGCTGAAGGCCTGATCGATGATCCACCGATGTTCCAGATTTGTCTGGGTATCCCCTGGGGTGCTGATCATACAGTCGATACGCTGAAGGTAATGAAAGATCATTTACCGGGTGATGCAAGCTGGACCAGTTTTGGCATTTCCAAAATGCAAATGCCGATAGCGGCAGCATCTGTTGCTATGGGTGGCAATGTTCGTGTCGGATTAGAAGATAATATTTATCTCGACCGTGGCGTGCTGGCATCAAATGCACAGTTGGTAGAGCGTGCGGTCGGAATTATCGAACGTATGGGTGCAAGAGCAGTGACACCAGCAGAGGCTCGTAAACGTCTAAATTTACGGGGTGCGTAACTTTATTCTTTCTCGAGTAACCACTCACTATTAAGAAACTTTCAATTCGGAGATTCCTATGGATATTGTACTAAGCCATGAAAATGAAATGATTCTTGAAACCGTTCGCGCTTTCATGGAAAAAGAAATATATCCTCACGAAGAGGAAGTTGACCGCCTTGGTTTTGTTCCTAAAGAACTAGGTCAACAGATTGAACAGCAATCAATCGAAGCTGGATTATATTCAGCTAATCTGCCGGAGTCAGTCGGTGGTGGTGGACTCGACTACACGAATATGGCTGTTGTGGAGCGCGAATACGGTAAAACAAGCCATGCGCTTCACTCATGGATCGGCAGACCGACAGAATTACTCATGGCCTGTCAGGGAGACCAGATTGAGCGCTATCTCACACCTTGCGTTCAGGCAAAGAAACGAGAACTGTTTGCGCTAACCGAGCCTGAAGCAGGTTCTGACGTTATGTCGATGAGGACAAATGCTAAACGTGACGGTGATGACTGGATATTAAACGGCTCGAAACATTTCATTTCTGGGCCCACCATGCCGGACTTTGCGATTGTATTTGCAGTTACCGGAATGGACGAGACCCCTCGTGGTCCGCGTAAAAGAGTCTCCGCATTTTTAGTCGATGTTGGCACCAAAGGTTTCGACATATCTGAAGGCAATCGTTGCGTGAGTTATCGTGGATATAACAACTATCAACTTTTCTTTTCGAATGTCCGCCTAGGACCTGATCAAATGCTTGGTGAAGAAGGTAAAGGTCTTGAATTATCTGGAAAATGGTTGGGTATGGGTCGTATTTGGGTTGGTGCCACCTGCACAGGTAAAGCCGAACGACTCTACGATCTAGCAGTCGATTGGGCCGCAAATCGCAAGCAATTCGGCAAACCGATTGGCCAATTTCAGGCAACGGGTTTCAAACTAGCGGACATGGCAATTGGCATTAAAACAGCCGATCTATTGGTAATGGATGCGGTTGCAAAGGCCGATGCTGGTACTCTTCAAGATGCTGATGCAGCCATGGTCAAAGTATATTGTTCAGAAATGCTCAATCGTGTTGCTGACGATACAGTTCAGATTTATGGCGGCATGGGGTTGATGGAAGAAATGCCCATTCAACGCTTATGGCGCGATTCTCGACTGGAGCGTATCTGGGACGGCACTTCTGAAATCCAACGCCACATAATCACACGTTCAATTCTACGTCCCTTAGGCGCATGACCCCAAAACAACGAAAAAACCTACTGAGATTACTAAAGCCGCGACATATTGCCTTTATTGGCGGGACCGACGCTGAAACAGCCCTAAGGTCCTGCCAACGAATTGGTTTTTCTGGTGATATTTGGCCCGTTAATCCCAGGCGAGACAGTATGTGCGGCCTGCCCTGCTATCAAAGCATCGAACAATTGCCCGATGTACCTGATGCGGTATTTCTTGCAGTGCCGACCAAACCCGCCATCGACATAGTTCGCTGGCTTGCTGAGAAAGGTGCCGGAGGGGTTGTCTGCTATACCGCTGGATTTGGTTCTGACGGTAAGGAAGGTGGTGCGTCCGACCAGCCTTTGGTAGAGGTTGCGGGTGACATGGCAATTGTTGGGCCTAATTGTTACGGCGTTATAAACTTTATGGATCGAGTTGCGCTTTGGCCATTTGCACACGGCGGGTTTAACCCTGGGTATGGCGCTGCCATCATCACTCAAAGTGGCATGTTATCGTCCGACATAACCATGAACCAACGTTCAGTGCCGTTGGCCTACATGGTATCAGCAGGTAATCAGTCTGTTTTAAGACTTGAAGACTATATCGACGTCATGTGTGAGCTAGATGAAGTTCGTGCCATTGGGCTGCATATTGAAGGACTGAAAGATATCGAGTCCTTTAGCCGTATCGCCCTTAAAGCACTCGAACTAAACAAACCGATTGTGGTACTTAAAACTGGCACCTCAAAGATTGGTGGGCAATTAACTATAAGTCATACCGGATCGCTATCAGGCACCAATGAACTCTATCAGGCTCTGTTTGACCGACTGAGTATCATCAGCGTGACAAACCCAGCTCAACTTTTAGAAACACTCAAGCTTATTTGTGTCAGCGGCATACCAAAAGGCAATCGTTTAATGGGTTTCACCTGTTCAGGCGGTGGCGCGACTATGCTTGCTGACTATGCAGAAGAATTAGATTTAGAATTCCCTCAGCCGACTCCTTTGGTCGAAACAGACCTAATTAAAAAGTTACCGGCGATTGCCAACGTTACCAATCCTTTGGACTACACAACCCCTATTTGGGGTATTCAAGAAAAAGTCACAGCGGTGTTCGAGGCAGCGTTTCAAGATAACTATGACGCAGCCATTATCGTACAGGACTATCCACTGCCAGATTGCGATGAAAGTAAGCCCTTTTACCTTAACGACGCAAAATCATTTATTCATGCACTGTCAAAAGCAGGCATACCCGGCATTCTGTGCAGCACGCTGTCAGAAAACATTGATCAGAAAACACGTGAGTTCCTGATTGAGAACCACATTACCCCTGCTCAGGGCATTATTGAAACGCTGAATGCAATTGGTGCCTGCGTCTGGTATCACTCACAACGGCCTTTTGTATTAAATAATGTGTCAAAAAAATTCATTATTGTAAATTGCACTAATGACATAATTCAAATAGATGAACATGCCGCAAAAACTGAACTCGGATTGGTTGGTATCAACGTTCCCGAATCCAAACTAGTCAATACTAGCGATGTGACCAAAGCAGCACAGCAGCTTGGTTTTCCAGTTGCATTAAAACTTAACTCACAACACATAGCTCACAAGACAGAAATCGGCGCTGTGGCGATCAACTTGAATGATAGACTAGAAGTTGGCAAGGCCACTCTCCAGATGCAATTTAACGTAGCCAATGCCGATCCGACACTGAACACTGACAGCTTTTTAGTTGAAAAAATGCAACCCAAACCGCTCGCTGAACTTATGGTGAATATTCGCCACGACTCACAATTTGGAATGGTAATGACACTGTCTAGTGGCGGTGTTTTAATTGAGTTACTAGAAGACGCAGTCACGATGATTTTACCTGCATTTGAAGCCGAAATTCTATACGCAATAAATCAGCTCAAAATATCAAAAATACTAAACGGTTACCGAGGTAGTCAGTCAGTGGATAAAACCTCATTGGTCAATAGTATAAAAAAAATCATTGATTACGTAATTGAAAATAAGTACCACATTGCCGAAATAGAAATTAACCCACTATTTGTATACGCCAACGAAACCTATGCGGTGGATGTATTAATGCAGGTATATCAATCAAGATCTGAACCGGCTAAAGCTACAGCTAAGCTATCCTAATAATGACAGCAAACAATTGAGGTAAAAAAATGATCCCAGGTGATAACGAAGTTCAGGTAGAAATTGATGGTCCTATAATGTTGGTTACACTTAACCGACCCAAGGCTAATGCGATAGATTTACCAACCAGCCGTAAGCTCGGTGAAGCATTCGTCTATTTTAGGGATACGCCCGAGTTAAAAGTCGCCATCATTACCGGTGCCGGCGAACGAATATTTTGCGCTGGTTGGGATTTAAAAGCATTGGACAGTGGTGATACACCACTCGACAACTGGTGGGAAGCAGAAGACCCAGAGCTAGGCGGCTTTGCGGGGCTCACTGAAATGTGGAATTTAAACAAGCCTGTCATTGCTGCTTTAAACGGCTTAACCATTGGTGGTGGTTTCGAAATTGCACTGGCCTGTGACTTGATTATAGCGGCTGAACATGTTGAATTTGCCCTGCCAGAATTACCCCTGGGACTTATTCCTGATGCCGGTGCCGTGCAGCGTTTACCCAAGCGTCTACCCTACAATATCGCGTTAGAAATGCTTTATTTAGGTCGAAGGATGCCCGCGAAAGAAGCGGCGCAATATGGTCTCATCAACAAAATAGTACCCGCAGAAGATTTAATGCAGACAGCAAAAACATGGGCAGAAAAAATGGCCCAAGTGGCACCACTGGCTCTTCAGTCAATAAAAGAGGTGTTGAGAGCAATCGAAGGCGAAACCATTGAAAATTCCTTTCAGAAAATGCGCTATGGCGACCTCCCAACCTACAAAGCGATGCTGTCATCTGATGATGCTGGAGAGGGCGTAAAAGCTTTTGTTGAAAAACGCGATGCTAAGTTTAAAGGCCAATAAATTATGTTAAATCAAAAACCAGAAGACGTCCGCCAAATCACTTGTATTGGTGCAGGGCCGATTGGTGGCGGTTGGGCAGCGCATTATCTGGCGCAGGGATATCAAGTCACCAGTTACCTGCATGATGCCTCTGAGCACAAAGCACTCATGGGTTTAATAGAAAATGCATGGGTTAGTCTTGAGGAAATTGGGTTGGCTGACGGAGCCTCTCTAGATAATTTCAGCTGGACCACTGATCTTGCAAAAGCGACAGAAAAAGCTGAATTTATTCAAGAAAGCATTCCTGAGATATTGGAGTTGAAACAAGCTCTGTACCAAACCTTAGGAGATATAGTCAATCCCCAGGTTGTTATTGCGTCGAGCACATCTGGGTTATCGATGACTGATATTCAGGCAAATTGCGCAACACCTGAAAGAACCGTCGTAGCACATCCGTTCAACCCACCTTATTTATTACCACTGGTAGAAATGATTGGGGGTAAAAAAACTGCGCCCGAAACCGTAGCTTGGACTGAAAAGTTTTATAAAGTAGCCGGAAAATCACCACTGGTAATGAAAAAAGAAGTGCCTGGCTTTATCGCAACACGACTGCAGGAAGCTATTTGGCGTGAAGCGCTGCACATGGTCGCCAACGGTGAAGCGACCGTCGAACAAATAGACCAAGCAGTGGTCAATGGGCCAGGCCCTCGTTGGGCATTAATGGGCCCTTGTGAAATATTCCATGTTGGTGGCGGCGAAGGTGGCATGGCTTACTGTTTGGATCAGTTTGGACCCGCACTGAAACTACCCTGGACAAGACTAATTGCACCCGAGTTGACCGATGAGCTGAGAAAATCGATGGTCGATGGCTGTGTTGAAATGACTAACGGCAAGGACTTTGCGACACTGAGTCGAAAAATGAATGATGGACTGGTTGAAATCGCAAAGATGAAACGGCAGAAATAAGCTTTGGTCGTGTTTGGAGAATTGTCATTACCACTTCAAACACGACATTCCTAGCCTGCTTAGACAATTCCAATAAAAATAGTCACTAAATTTATCTTCAGGTTTTACTTGTTAATCTGTTAATTTAAAACGAGAATAAGTCTTCACTGGTTGCTTGTTCTGTTCCCCCATTATGGCCTCAAAAAAGAAATCTAAAACCTCTAACAATACTATCGCGACGAATCGAGTGGTTCGCCATGATTATTCGATTGAGGATGACCTTGAGGTAGGTATTGTACTCGAAGGCTGGGAAGTAAAAAGCTTACGCCAGAATAACCTACAACTAAAAGAAAGTTATGTGATGGCTAAAAATGGTGAGCTATGGCTCATCGGCGCTCATATTAGCGTACTTAACACGGCGTCTACTCATATCACTCCAATTGCTACACGGACTCGAAAGTTACTCGCGCATAAAATTGAAATTTACCGACTGACAGCTATGGTAGACCGCAAGGGTTATACTATTGTTGCGCTATCAGCCTACTGGGTGCAAGGGCGCGCTAAGGTAAAATTAGGAATGGCTAAAGGTAAGAAGTCACACGACAAACGTGCCTCCGAGAAGGATAGAGATTGGCAACGTGACAAGTCCAGAATCATGAAGCATTCATAACCCATCAACCAATCTATCAACAATTAGCGTCAAAAGGTTAACTGGAAAGCATGGCTTAAAGACCATTATTTCCAAGCAGGATCTTCACAGTTTGAAGCAAGGAAAGCAGCATAGTCCTCATTCGCCTGAACCGATTCAACAGTGCCCGTCCAGATGGGCAGTGGGCCAGTCCTTTCAATTGATCGAGCATTAACGTCTCGTAAATCTTCATCATGACCACTATCATCATCCAAGCTTAGCGCCGTTTGCCCCCCTGTCATTGCTAGGTAAACATCAGCCAATATGCGCGCATCGAGTAATGCGCCATGTAAGCTTCGCTGACTATTATCGATAAAATAACGCCGACACAGCGCATCTAGGTTGTTTTTCTGGCCCGGGTGTTTTTGCCGTGCCATGACGAGCGTGTCGAGCACGCTACAAATCGAATTTATACGAGTAACTTCACCATCCAGTTTGGCAAATTCGTGATCCAGAAAGCCAACATCAAAAGTAGCATTATGAATAACGAGTTCAGCTCCTTTGATATAGTCAACAAAGTCTTGCGCAACATCGGCAAATAATGGTTTATCTTGGAGAGACTCGCTACTAATACCATGCACAGCGAAAGCACCTGCGTCTATCTCGCGTTCAGGATTAATATAAAAATGCCAATGCTTATCAGTGATACGTCTATCGATTAATTCAACACAACCAATTTCGATAATCCGATGTCCCTGACTGGTCTCAAGGCCAGTAGTTTCTGTATCGAGTACAACCTGTCTCATGATTTAGCAGTCGCTTGGTCGATAGCATCATTTGCCAATTGATCAGCTGCTTCGTTTCCGGGAACGCCTGAGTGGCCTTTCACCCAGTGCCAATTAATATCATGTCGCGTTACTTCTTGGTCGAGCTGCTGCCATAAATCTACGTTTTTAACCGGCTTTTTGGCTGCCGTTTTCCAACCATTTTTCTTCCAGTTTACAATCCAGTCATTTATACCCTGCAAGACATACTTTGAATCAGTATTGAGTTCGACATCACAGCCACGGTTTAATGACTTCAAGCCTTCAATTACAGCCATCAACTCCATCCGATTATTAGTGGTCTCAGAGTCGAATCCCTTCAATGTTTTCTCACTATCTTTGTACTTTAAGAGAACACCCCAACCCCCAGGCCCTGGGTTTCCGCGACAGGCACCATCGGTATATATCACTACTTTATTTGTCATATTTCATATCACGGCCAACTGAGGGACGCGCCACTTTACCCAGCATGAGGTTTCTTGCAACCCAACGATGGCGAATGGGTGTCATTGGGGAAATATTTTTGCTATAAATCAACACATTGAGTGCAGATGAAAAAGGCAACCAGCTTTTCATTCCCTTTTCCAACCACGACAATTTACTGATCAACCCCACATGATGGATAGGCAGCATATAACCAACCTGTAAATGCTTTTGCTTATCAAACCCTAGTAGTTTCATCCAGTCAGTCATTCGCCTAGCAGTGTAAAAATGTCCACTCCAAGGAATCTGTTCTAACCAGGATTGGAAAAAATGTCTTAAACCCCAAAACGATATTGGATTGAAATCGATGATAATTAGTTTGCCCTCAGGAATCAGCACTCGAAAAGCCTCACGTAAAATGGCATGCGGCTCTTTTGTGTGAGACAAGTGATGCATTAGTACGACCAGATCGACACTATCGCTAGCAATCGGTAGCAAAGCAGGATGGGCCCTGGCATCAAGGCCATTACTATTGGCATCAAGATTAAAATGATATTTTACCCGGCAAGATTCAAGCAAAGCTGACGCTTGCAGCACGCAGCCGATTTGAATTGAGTAGTAGCCAAAAGTCGTTGCCAATACTGGGTCCAAGCAAGACTTTAA
This sequence comes from Gammaproteobacteria bacterium, assembly GCA_051277905.1. Lineage (GTDB taxonomy): Bacteria > Pseudomonadota > Gammaproteobacteria. The sequence goes on from JBNMQI010000051.1 coordinate 10,059, forward strand.
TTCACTGGACAAAATCTCACCTAATGGCGTTTGATACCATTGACTAATACTCAAAAGCTTTTGCTGCTTTATCTTTTTGGGTTTATTTTGACTAAATCGCATTTGAATCTTATTTCATGAACAGTACAATGGAACTTATTTTAACGCTTACACCCTTCCGTTACTAACAATTTAGATGGTTATAAATGAAACTAGGTTTAAACATTGGCTTATGCGCCACACTTTCTTGCCTTTTGCTTGTGTCGGGCTGTCAAACATTACAACCTATTCAAGTGGACCAAATCCAATCTGAGCCGGTGTTGACTGCAGCAAAAGATGACACCCCATCGGCTCCAGACACAACGACACAAACTGTCACCACAATACAGAATGCTGAACCATCTGTTTCAGTTGACGTTAATCCATCCTCAGACACGCTTGAAAAACAAAAACAAGCTGCCGCCATGCATCAAATGGCAATTGACCTAGCTAAAGCCGAAGAAGATAGACTTGCTACTATTCAAGCACTTGAAAAAATTGCGCTCGCCGAAGCCGAACTTAAAAATCAGAACGACGCTTGGTACCGCTTACGACAAGGTATGCAGCTCGAACAGGTCGACAATAAACGGGTTCAAGCACAATTAAAATGGTTTTTAGAACACAGAGCTTACCTGACTCGTGTAATGGAACGTGCTGCACCTATTCTACCTTTTGTTTTAAATGAACTCGAAAAACAAAATTTGCCAACAGAACTGGCATTACTACCGATTGTCGAAAGTGCTTACCAAGCGTTTGCTTACTCTCCTGGCAGAGCCTCAGGACTGTGGCAAATAATACCATCGACGGGTCGGCACCTCGGTCTAAAACAAAACTGGTGGTATGACGGTCGTCGCGACATTATCGAATCAACCCGTGCCGCTATCAGTTACCTGGTCAGTCTATCAGCCCAATTCGATGGTGATTGGGAATTGGCGTTAGCCTCGTATAATGCCGGACCAGGCAGGATACGATCAGCAATTCGCTACAATAAGAAAAAGAATCGTCCCACAGATTTCTGGCATTTAACAAAAATACATAGAGAGACAATAAACTATGTGCCCAAGTTTATGGCACTAAAAGAATTATTTGAGAATCCAGAAAAATATAACCTGGAATTATTTCCAGTCGATAATAAACATAGCTACGCCATAGTAGAGCTTGATGGTCAGTTGGATCTTGCGTTAGCAGCCGAGTTAGCAGACATTACGCTCAATGAATTGTATCAATTAAATCCTGCTTTTAACCGTTGGGCCACTGCACCTAAAGGTCCCCATCGCCTGTTATTACCCCTTGATAAAGCCGATGCTTTTAAAGTCGCCTTGCAAGCAGTTCCTCCAGAAAAACGTATAAACTGGATTCGGCATCAAATTAAATCAGGTGAAAGCCTAGGAACAATATCAGGCCAATATCGAACGACGATATCGCTTATAAAAAGTGTTAATAAGATCAAGGGCACTCAAATACGCGCAGGCAAATATTTGATGATACCAACCGCAACTAAGTCGTTAAAGACTTATACGATGACTAAAAATGCGCGTTTAGAAAAAATACAAAATAAACCTCGATCAGGCACAAAAAAAGCCCACATTGTTCGTTCGGGACAAAGCCTCTGGACCATTTCTCGACATTATGGTGTTACTACAGCGGCGCTGGCCAAATGGAATGGCATAGCACCAATTGACACTCTCCACGTAGGACAAAAGCTCATCATTTGGACGAAAAGAGCATCCGAAGCTCAACAAGCCAGCTTATCAACTACCGGACAAGCTAAAACGGTTCGAGCATTAAGATATACCATTAGGAAAGGTGACTCACTATCCTACATTGCAAATCGATTTAATATTCGCATCTCGGACATCAAACGCTGGAACAAGATTGGTAAATATATCCAACCAGGTCAAAAATTAAAATTATATGTCGATATTACTCAACAATCAGGTTAACCCTGCTTAGTCAGTTAGTGATCAAGATCTCAGTTTGGTTTTATAAATAGTCTATGCTTTATTTAGGTGTTTTCACAGCCTGGAATGGATCTTAATAATATTTTAGTTTTAATGATTTGAATCTATCTTGAGTCTCATCATTATGTTGTTACTACAATTTTTTCTTTACTGACCTTAGCTATTAGTAATAGTAGTTTAAAGAGGCTAAATGATCAGCTAATTGGCTGCTTAATATAGCCTGCTGAAAACTTACCTGATATAAAATATTCGGGTGGATATGTAATCCAAGTTATTGCCTATCGTTAACGACACGTTGATGAAGAATGCATATTAGCAATATCAACTGATATAGAACTTTCAGCCGGTTTAAGGGCATTTTTACCTTTATGGTTTAACTTATTGATGAATCTGCAAGAAAAAATAGTCATATTAGGAATGACTGATACAGGCAAAGTTAGGCAAAAGAATGAAGATAGTATTGGGTACGACAGTGCGCTTGGTCTGGTTGTTCTAGCCGATGGCATGGGTGGTCATCGTGGCGGTGAGGTCGCTAGTAGTCTCGCTGTTGATGTGATAATTAGTACTATTCAGCAACAATTATCTCAGACTACTTATAAAAAAACCGACTCTAAAAGTGAGTTTACTTTAGAATCAATTTATCTTCGAGATGCCGTTAGCTCGGCCAATAAACAAGTATTTGAAAAGGCAGAAACTAGCTCCGAACAAAAGGGTATGGGCACCACTATTGTGGCATTACTGTTCCATAATGGCACTCTGTCTTTGGTACATATTGGTGACTCTCGATGTTATCGACTTCGAGGTGGCAAAATAGAACAAATCACAAAAGATCACTCACTCCTTCAGGAGCTAGTTGATAGAGGTTTTTACACCTCTGAAGAAGCTCAAAAATCAGTGAAAAAAAACCTCGTTACTCGCGCGCTTGGTATTGATCAAGACGTTAAGGTAGATCTTTTAGAAGATATTGTTTTAAAAAAAGACATTTATTTACTTTGTTCTGATGGCCTCACAGACTTGATTAATGATGCGGATATATACTTAACTATTAACAAATTTAGTGATAATCTCGAAAAGGCCGCTGTGCAACTAATTACAATGGCAAACCAGAAAGGTGGGAAGGATAATATATCAGTCATGCTATGCCGTGTTGATAAAGATTTTTCTACTCGAATGGCCTGGATTAGAAAGATAATTGCGTGGTTTGATTAATGGGTTTAACCAATAGAGATACCTTTAGAGGCTGGATATAAAAATGGTCGCAAGATTGATCACATCATCAACTACTGGTGAACAGGAAGTGTTTCTTTTATCAAAAGAAACTACGACGATTGGGCGCAAGCCAAATAACGACATTTATATCGATAATTTATCCGTCAGTGGTAAGCACGCTCAGTTAATCACTGTACGTGGAGATTCATTTTTAGAAGATCTTGGTAGCACCAATGGGACTTATGTTAATGGGAAACTAATTAAAAAACATATTCTCATCCATGGCGACAATATAACACTTGGGAAATATCAAATAACCTATCAGAGTGATTCTAGTTCTGATGAACAGGATTCTCAACAAACTATGGCAATTGAGCCGAGTGAAGCAAGTCTTTCTCAAGCACCTGTTGTTAGGGCGCTAGACAAATCGGTGCAGGAAAATTTGACCGCTAATCCAGCTCCGTCATCAATCAACGATAAAGAAGCTTGCTTACAGCTTTTAAGCGGTGCTAATGCTGGCAAAGAGCTCATTTTGAAAAAAGCGCTCACCACCATTGGACAACCTGGCGTACAGGTCGCTGCAATTACACGCAGGCCACAAGGTTACTTTTTAATACATGTGGACGGTGGGCCTAATAACGCCGTTCCTAAAGTTGCAGATATACCCATAGGTTCAAGTGCTTATGAGCTAAAAAGTCACGACATTATTGAACT
>JBNMQI010000052.1:0-13630 GCA_051277905.1 Gammaproteobacteria bacterium
CGTTTTGCTCCTCAATTAGATTATCGATTTCCTGCTTTCCTAATGAGACCAACATATCTCGCGTTCTTTGCTGTGAACAGGTGCAAGAAAACTTGATTGGCTTAGCTTCAAAAACTTCAAGTATTTCTTCGTTGAATAAACGGTGTAATAACGTTTCAGTCTTTAGTTCGAGTAGTTCTTTCTCATGGGTAGTCTCTGCAAGATGCAGGACGCGATTCCAGGCATCCTTGTCTTTTTCCTCTGCAGGTAATTTTTGTAATAATAGTCCGGTGGCTGATTGTTCGTCACAGGAAAACCAAATTCGGGTTGGCAGCTGTTCAGACTGATCAAAGTAGGCTTGCAGTGCATCTGAGATACTGTCGCCATCTAGCGGTACAATACCTTGGTGGGGACTGCCAGTTTGAGTTCTAATTGTAATCACGAGTTTGTCGGATTCAAATATTTCCTGCAGGTTAGTTTCATCAGCAAGCTCGCGTGACTGGCGTAAAATCCCCCGAATAGTGTGTGCAGAAGTTGCTTCCGCCATCAGTAAATGTATAGCACCCGTGCCGCGTATCTGAAGGCTTATACTACCCTCAATTTTTAATGTTTCTACCAGTAGAGTAGCGGCGGTTAAAGCGTGACCGAGTAGGGTTAATGCCCTGCCTTTTATGTCTGATTGGGCTACAATTTCTTGCCAGCTTGTATCCAAAGAAACATGCTCTCCTCGGATTGGGCTGTTGGTAAATAGAAAGCGTTTTAGTTGGTCAGGATCTTTCATCAGGTTTTCAGATATGTCCTTTAAGTTTGACTCTTAGTATTTGATTGACCTGGCCTGGGTTTGCCTTACCTTTCGACTGTTTCATAATTTGCCCAACAAAGAAGCCCAGCATTTTTTCTTTTCCTGCTTGAAATTCAGCCACTTGATTCGGGTTTGCAGCAATCACTTCGTCTATCAGTCCTTCAATGGCGCTACTATCTGTAATTTGTTTTAAACCACGGCTTTGTATAATTGAATCAGCGCTGCCTTCACCTTGCCACATGGCTTCGAAGACCTCTTTCGCAATCTTGCCTGAAATCGTATTGTCATCAATGCGCTGTAATAAACTAATAAGCATGCCAGTGCTAATGGGCGATGACTTGATGTCTAGATCAGACCGATTCAACGCGCCTGACAAATCTCCCAATATCCAGTTTACTAATAGTTTGGAAAGCTCAGGTGCAAGTGATAATGCTGTTTCAAAATAGTCCGCGAGTTCAAGGCTGCTGGTAAGTAGATCAGCGTTATAATCAGACAGGCCAAGGTCATTAACAAAGCGTCGACACTTTTGCTCAGGTAATTCGGGGAGACTATTTCTGATGGCTTCAATATGTTCATCTGTCACAATTACGGGTAATAAATCGGGGTCTGGAAAATATCGGTAATCGTTAGCCTCTTCCTTACTTCGCATTGAGCGAGTCTCGTGCTTGTCGGAGTCATAAAGCCGTGTCTCTTGTGCGATTTTACCGCCATCTTCAATGAGTTCAATTTGTCGTTCTACTTCATAATTAATGGCGCGTTCCAAAAACCGAAACGAATTAATGTTCTTTAGTTCTGCACGAGTCCCTAGTTCAACTTGACCCTTTGGTCGAACAGATACATTGGCATCACACCGGAACGAACCTTCTTGCATGTTACCGTCACATATTCCGAGATAACGAACCAGCGAATGAATTTTTCGGGCGTAGGCAACAGCTTCTTTTGCCGAGCGCATATCAGGCTCAGACACGATTTCAAGCAAGGGCGTGCCTGCTCGATTTAAATCAATGCCGGTATGACTAGCAAATGTTTCATGCAATGATTTGCCTGCATCTTCTTCAAGATGAGCGCGGGTTATGCCAATGGTTTTAAGTTTGCCTTCGTCAGGACCTTCTGGAAGGGTAATGTTAATGCTGCCAACACCAACTATCGGTAGTTCAAGTTGCGAAATTTGATAACCTTTGGGCGAGTCAGGATAGAAGTAGTTTTTGCGATCAAACACTGAGCGCTTACCAATTTCAGCCCCAATCGCGACCCCAAACTTGATTGCCATGTTGACTGCTTCAGTATTCAATACGGGCAGTACACCCGGCAAGCCAAGATCAACTGCACAAGCTTGAGTGTTAGGCTCAGCGCCATAGGCAGTCGAAGCGCCAGAGAATATCTTGCTCGAAGTGGCTAATTGAGTGTGAATTTCGAGGCCAATTACTGTTTCCCAACCGGACATTATTTCACCTCTGGAGCTTGTAGGTGCCAATCGGTTACCTGTTGAAATTTATGGGCAGCGTTCAAAATTCTGGACTCTTCAAAGTAGTTACCAATTAATTGTAGGCCGACTGGCATCGCTTGAGAAAATCCAGCTGGAATTGACATGCCAGGCAAACCAGCCAAATTAAGCGACAGTGTATAAATGTCCTGTAGGTACATATTAATAGGGTCATCCGTTTTTTCACCACGTTTGAAGGCAACTTCAGGTGTGGTTGGGCAAAGAATGACGTCAACTTCTTCGAAGGCTTTAACATAATCTTGCTTGATCAGGCGCCTGAGTTGCTGAGCCTTGAGATAATAAGCGTCATAATAGCCAGCAGATAGTGCGTAGGTGCCTATCATGATTCTGCGTTTGACTTCATCACCAAAACCTTCAGAGCGAGAACGCTTATATAAGTCTTCGAGGTCGACCGGGTTTTCACATCGGTGGCCGAAACGAACACCATCCATACGAGACAAGTTAGAAGAACACTCGGCAGGTGCCACAACATAATAAACCGGAATTGACAGGCCCATGTTGGGTAGACTGATATCAACTATTTCTGCACCTAGTTTACGAAATTCAACAATGGCTGATTCGATCACTTTTGCAACATCTGGATCAAGCCCATCGGCAAAAAATTCTTTGGGCAAACCGATCTTAAGGCCAGCGATGTCATTGTTAAGATCGATTGAAAAATCAGGCACTGCTTGATCAACTGAGGTTGAATCTCGTGGGTCGAATCCTGACATTGATTGGAGTAACAAGGCACAGTCTTCTGCGGTATGCGCAAAAGGACCGGCTTGTTCTAGACTTGAGCCAAAAGCAACGATGCCATAACGTGATACACGGCCATAGGTCGGTTTAATGCCAGTAATGCCACACAGTGCGGCAGGTTGACGAATCGATCCGCCGGTATCAGTTCCAGTGGCGCCTGGCGCGAGCCGAGCCGCAACCGCGGCGGCGGATCCACCCGATGATCCACCCGGCACCCGACTCATATCCCACGGATTGCCAACCGAGCCATAAAAACTGTTTTCATTCGACGAGCCCATCGCAAACTCATCAAGATTGGTTTTACCGAGCATCACCGTACCGCTTTGATTAAATTTTTCGATAACAGTCGCGTTATAGGGCGCAATAAAGTTGTCAAGCATTTTAGATCCACAGGAAGTCTTCACACCATCAGTGCAAAAAATATCTTTATGTGCCACTGGAATGCCGGTGAGAGCGGAGCCCTTGCCGTTTGCAATTGCAGTGTCTGCTTTGGCTGCTTGTTGTAACGCCAGCTCATCAGTCACGCTTATAAAACAGTTGATTTCTGCATTTTTATGATTAATCTTGTTGAGATAATCTTGCGTAATCTCGACACTTGAAAATTGCTTTTCTGCGAGACCTTTTTGTAATTGCTTTATTGTAGTTGTCATACTCGGCTTCACTCGATCACTTTTGGTACACGGTAAAGGCGTTGTTCAACGTCAGGCGCAATGGCTTGGAACTTTTCACGTTGATTGGTTTCATTCACGACATCGGGACGAAGGCGTTGGACGGCGTCCATCGGGTGTGCCATGGGCAAAATATTAGTGGTATCGTGGGTCTTCATTTGCTCGAAAACGTCAAGAATTTTCGATAATTCATTGGTATATTGCTCAACATCAGTATCGTTGATTTGCAGTCGGGCAAGATGTGCAATGTTCCGCACTTCTTCTGTTGTGAGTGTCATTTTGGCTGTTTTCCACGGCTACGATTGAAAAGCTGATAAAGTTAACATAATTTGACGTGTAGTATAAGCAATACGCAACCATTTAAGGCTTTCTTCCTTGCTCAAAGCCTGTCGCGTTGCTAAAATATGTTTTATCTTGGCTAATTCCATGAATGTTTCCAGTTAACTGGGTGCTAATGGGTACATAAAACACAAATTTAGGTTTAAAAAACGTATGTTTTCAGCTATTAGGGGATTGCTATCTAACGATCTATCGATTGATTTAGGAACTGCTAACACACTTATTTATTCAAGGGGACAAGGTATCGTCCTCAACGAGCCATCAGTAGTCGCAATTCGACAGAATCGTGGGCCAGGTGGATCAAAGTCTATTGAAGCTGTCGGCACCGATGCGAAGAAAATGCTTGGCAGAACCCCAGCGAATATTATCGCTAAACGGCCTATGAAAGATGGTGTCATAGCCGACTTCACTTATACCGAAAAAATGTTGCAGCACTTTATTCGCAAAGTACATGAGAATCAGTTTTTACGTCCAAGCCCGCGGGTTTTGATTTGTGTGCCTTGTGGTGCAACGCAGGTTGAGCGAAGGGCGATTCGCGAATCGGCGCTTGGTGCTGGTGCTCGTAAAGTTTACTTAATTGAAGAGCCAATGGCCGCTGCAATTGGTGCTGGTATGCCAGTTGATGAAGCACAGGGTTCTATGGTGCTTGATATCGGTGGGGGTACTTCAGAAGTCGCTGTTCTTTCATTGAATGGTATTGTTTATTCTGCCTCAGTCAGAATAGGTGGTGACCGGTTTGATGATGCCATTATTAATTATGTTCGCCGCAACTATGGCATTTTGATTGGTGAAGCAACAGCCGAAAGAATTAAAGTCGAAATTGCAGCTGCTTATCCTGGAAAAGATTTGCGAGAAATTGAAGTGAAAGGCCGCAATCTGTCAGAGGGTGTGCCTCGTAGCTTTACACTTAATAGTAATGAGATACTCGAAGCCCTACAAGAACCACTTTATGGAATAGTCAGTGCGGTTAAAAACGCCTTAGAGCAAACGCCGCCAGAACTGGGCTCAGATATAGCTGAACGTGGAATTGTCCTTACTGGTGGCGGTGCGCTTTTACGAGATCTTGATCGGCTTATTATGGAAGAAACTGGTTTACCTGTAATTATTGCTGAAGATCCGTTGACGTGTGTTGCTCGTGGTGGTGGTCGTGTGCTTGAAATGATTGATCAGCATGGTTTAGATTTTCTAGCGGTCGAATAATTTAGAGCTTTTTACGCATGACGCAGTTACAGCAGCAAGTGCGAGGAGCTACTTTTCAGGCGTTATTGCTTATCATCATTTGTATTGGAATGATGTTTGTTGACCATCGATATAATCATTTAGAAGTCGTTCGTTCAAACATCTCCTTGGTGCTATCACCACTGAAATATCTAGTCAGTTTACCAGCGTTAGGTAGCAACTGGGTTAGTGAATGGTTTAAGTCGCATACTGAATTGATAGAAGATAACGAATCCCTCCAAGCCCGGGGACGAATTCTAAATGCCCAGCTGCAGCGAATGCAGGTATTACAGGCAGAGAATACCCGGCTAAGAAATTTACTCAGTTCTTCACGCAAGCTCACGGATGAAGTAATTGTAGCTGAGCTTCTTTCTGTTGATCAAAGCCCCTATCGCCAGTTAGTTGAAATCAATAAAGGTAGCAGCGCTGGTGTAAAAATTGGGCATGCAATCATTGATGATTTTGGTGTAATGGGTCAGGTCATTCACGTTAACCATTTTTCTTCGACCGTCATTTTAATATCCGACTCTGATCATGCAATTCCAGTTCAGTTTATTCGAAGCGGTGTTCGGTCAGTTGCATTTGGCAATGGTCATACGGATCACCTTGAATTACGTTTTTTACCCGCAACCGCAGATATTCAAATTGGAGATGAACTGGTAACATCGGGTCTGGGAGGACGTTTTCCCATTAGTTACCCCGTTGCCACAGTTATGTCGATCAGCGAAGACTTAGCGCATGGATTTTTGTCAGTGTGGGCAGCTCCAAAAGCTAGGCTGGATAGCAGCCGTGAAGTGTTAGTGATTAAAGTTGGCAATTATCGTCGCTTCGAATAAAACAGTACAAACATGTTCAAACTATACCATTTAATCATTTATCTAAGCCTTGCCATTGGCCTATTACTGTTAATACTGCCCTTGCCAGACGGGGTTAGGATATATCGCCCAGACTGGCTGGCGTTAATACTAATTTACTGGTCAATGGCTTTACCAAAATATGTCGGCTTGTGGACAGCGCTCATTATTGGGTTGTTTGTTGATAGCTTGTTAGGCACCCTGCTTGGTCAGCATGCACTAGCATTGGTGGTTATTACGTATTTAAATTTAAACCTTCATCTACGCATACGGGTTTTATCACTAGTTCAACAAAGCGTCTATGTTTTTGGTTTACTGTTGATAAACCAAACCATTATTTTCTGGATAGATGGCATCACGGGGTTAACAATACCGGTTCAGGCTTTGTTCGGAGCGCCTCTTATTGGCGCTTTTTTATGGCCCTGCGTTTTTATCATATTGCGTGATATTCGACGTAAAGCTATGTTTAATTAGTGATTGTCTAATACAAAAAAGAACCCCCATATAATCAAACCAAGCAACAATAAGGATAGGTACTTTAATAGTGGTTATCGCGATTAATTATATTAAGGCTTTTAAAGCTCATTGAGAACAAACATGGACTACATCTATATCGACACAAATGAAAAGTTGGCCAATTTTTGTAGCAGTATCGAAACAGCCGATTATTGTGCGATTGATACCGAATTTGTTCGAGAAAAAACGTATTATCCGATACTCGCCTTAATTCAAGTCGCTACAGAACAACACATGGCTTGTATTGACCCACTCGCCTTTGATGACTTTGAACCCTTTAAAAAAATATTACAAAAGCCCGATTTAATCAAAGTATTTCACTCCTCTAGTCAAGACCTTGAAATACTATTTCAAAGCTATAATCAAATTCCAACACCTGTGTTTGATACTCAGCTCGCCGCCGCAGTATTGGGGTATAACCATCAAATAAGTTATGCCGACTTGGTTCAAAATGTAACAGAGGTTCAGCTTGAAAAAAAGTACACCCGTGCGAACTGGGTTCATCGGCCCTTGACCGAAGGTGAACTCGATTATGCAATGGATGACGTACGCTACTTAATGCCAGTGTATCGTCATTTAAAATCAGAATTAGAAGTGAAACAGCGCGGTGCTTGGATCGAAAAAGAGTTGCAGACGATGAGTACAGAATCGAGTTATCAACTCGATACCAGTAAACTTTGGAAAAAACTCAAAGGTATTCAAAAGCTCAAGGGTATACAGTTACAGATTGCCAGTTTACTCTGCGAGTGGCGTGAACAGTTGGCACAAAAAAAGAACCTGCCAAAACGTTGGGTCATTAAAGACGAGCTGATTATTGACATTGCCCGATTAAAGCCAAGTTCTGTTTTAGAGCTGGCTTCCATTAGAGATGTGAGCGAAGGGTTTATCGAACAGCATGCTTCAAAAGTGTTTGATACCATTAATAAAGCGCAGACAATGGAGGCTAGTGAGTGGCCAAAACACGAAAAATCAAGGACATTAACATTGGGTCAACAGTCAGTCGGTGACTGCTTGATGGCGTTGTGCCGAGAAATAGCTGAAGAAAACAACATTGCACTAGCAACTTTGGCGACTCGTAAAGATATCGATAATCTCATTATTAATCGCAAGAATAGCGAGCTCTCCCAGGGTTGGCGTTTTGAGATGGCGGGTAAAAAATTACTCGACTTTATTCATGGCCAGACAGGTATAGCGGCTGGGGAGAGTGGTATAAAGTTAATAGTTGCACCTTAAACTTTCATTGTTTTATTGAACTAAGACGCTTGAAAACAAAACATCACCAACATCTTTGTTGTTCGACAGTTTTGCAATTAAATCCTGAATTTTCAATTTGGCTGTTTGCCGGATATCTTCACGCTTGCTAGGTGCTTTCATATCGTTTGCGGGTTGCTCGCTGAGTAACATAATGAGTTGATGGCGCATTGCAGGTATATGGGCCTTAATGATAGCTTCAGAGTCAACGTTCGTTATCCATATGTCGGCGGTCATTTGTAGGAAAGTATTTTGGCTGCGTTGGCTGCTGAGGTTTAATACCAGAGGCTCGCCAAGAGAAATATAAGCGGTTTCTGTTTTTACCTTTTCAGTTTCATCTTCAGCTGACCAGGCTTGCCCACCCATTTGTCCAGCAAGAAGTGAAATTACTAGGATGGCGTTTAACAGTATTTTTTGCATGGTATTTTTCCAACTTTTTAGTAGTATTGTTTGTAGATTAAATGATTGTTAAACTGAACCTTATCGGCAACTAACCCATATATATGAATTCTGAAATTATCCAAAAACTAATAGAACAAGGCATGCCATCTGCTTCAATCGCTGTATCTGGTGGGGAAGGCAAGTATGTTGCCGAAGTAACCAGTGACGTCTTTGAAGGTTTGATGTTGATCAAACGACATAAGCTGGTATACGCCTGTGTCAACGCTGAGATTACATCGGGTGAATTGCATGCATTAACAATTGTTGCAAAAACACCAGCAGAGCTTGCTAAGGTCTAGCCGCCATTGTAGGGATAATATATTTTAGTTTTGTGCTCCGCATTTAAGGGTGATTATGCGTCAAACTGGCAGTTCCGTCGCGATTTGTAGCTGTATAAATAGCGATGTTAGTGCGTCCGTGCATACTTTTGGCATAGTCCTCTGCGGTCGCTTCTGTAATAGATGCAGAAAACGCGATTATTCCGGCATTTCTTAGTTTTTTAAATTAAAAATTTAAGCCTTATCTGCTGTTGCTGATGTGTTGATAAGCAGTAATATAAATTTTAACTGCTTATACTGAACAAAGCACCTTATTTGTTTTTGTATAAGTTGGGTAATGTGTCGGAGCCCCCTATCACCGGTATTGTGACAATATTTGCCATTCACTTGTTAAAAGTTATCTATGTCGAGTGTGGAGTAGCTAAATAGTGCAGATGCTAGTTCGCTGTAATAAATTTGCTACTTTCTAATCCAGACAAAAAACCAAACAAATGACTGATACCAACTTAACTTTTATATGTAGTAATACGGAGTTGTCTGACCCAGCCTCACTCGGCTTTAGTGTCGAAAAAAATGGTGAAGAGATCGAATGTTTCCTTGTCAAAAAGGACGGCCAGTACTTTGCATTCAGAAACTCCTGCCCACACACAGGTTCACCACTAGATTGGTTAGAGCATCAGTTTTTAGATTTGGACGGTTTACACATTCAGTGTGCGGTGCACGACGCTCGGTTTGTCATAGAAACAGGCAAATGTGTCGCTGGCCCCTGTTATGGTGACAGTCTAAAAAAACTCGAAATCGAAGTTAGAAATGATGGTGTCTACTTACAGGGTTGAGCGGATGCTGTTGCAAAAATTTGAATAGCTGAGACTTATATTGAAACGCCCTAAATGGCACATTGTTTAACGTATTCTGACACTTAATTGCACCATTCTTTATGGTGTTGGTTTTTACTCGCTAAAAGCGTAAAATATTTTACTTTTCAAGGCCAGTAACATTAATGGATTATTCTCAACATTTTGACGTCATTGTCATTGGTGGTGGCCACGCCGGCACCGAAGCTGCATTGGCAGCAGCGCGTATGGGCGTTAAAACTTTGTTGCTCACCCACAACATCGATACCCTTGGACAAATGAGCTGTAACCCAGCGATTGGGGGTATTGGAAAGGGGCATTTAGTAAAAGAAATTGATGCGCTTGGTGGCGAAATGGCTTTGGCAGCGGATAAGGCTGGAATTCAATTCCGCACCCTTAATCGACGTAAGGGACCTGCCGTGAGGGCAACAAGAGCACAAACAGATCGGCAGTTATACCGAACTGCAATTCGTGAAAAACTAGAAAATCAGCCTAATTTATCTATTTTTCAGCAGCCAGTGATTGATTTAATTGAGAATGGTGAGCGTGTCGAAGGTGTAAAAACACAAATGGGATTGTCGTTTTTTGCACCACAAGTAGTTTTAACAGTCGGAACCTTTCTTGACGGCAAAATTCATATCGGTGATGCTAACTACAGTGGTGGTCGTGCAGGAGACCCGCCTGCTTCTGTTCTGGCTCAGCGATTGCGCGAGCGACCGTTCCGCATTGGGCGACTCAAAACAGGAACGCCGCCACGTATTGATCGTAAAACTATCGATTATAGCCAGCTAGAAGAGCAGCCTGGCGATACGCCCCTGCCTATTTTTTCTACGATGGGTTCGTTTGACTTGCACCCAAGGCAAATCAGCTGCCATATCACTCACACCAATGAGAAAACGCACGATATTATTCGTAATAGCCTGCATCGCTCTCCGTTGTTTAGTGGCGAAATCGAAGGTGTGGGTCCACGTTACTGTCCTTCTATAGAAGATAAGGTGGTACGTTTCGCGGATAAAAAGTCACACCAGATTTTCGTTGAGCCAGAAGGTTTATTGTTGTCCGAGGTTTACCCGAATGGGATCTCAACCAGCTTACCGTTTGACGTCCAGCTTGATTTTGTTCACAGCATGGTTGGCTTTGAGCAGGCGCATATTACCCGCCCTGGTTATGCAATTGAATACGATTACTTCGATCCACGCGACTTACTCCCAACCCTTGAGACGCGCTTTATAGAAGGTTTATATTTTGCTGGGCAAATTAACGGCACGACTGGCTATGAAGAGGCGGCCGCGCAAGGTTTGTTGGCTGGGGCAAATGCTGCGGCGGTGGTTCAAGGCAAGCAGGCTTTATCGTTGGCTCGGTCACAGGCTTATATGGGCGTTTTGGTCGACGATTTAATTACCCGTGGCACCAAAGAACCTTATCGTATGTTTACCTCTCGTGCTGAGTATCGACTAATATTGCGTGAAGATAACGCTGATTTACGGCTTACTGAGATTGGTCGCAAGATAGGATTGGTTGAAGACGATCGCTGGAAGGCATTTGAGCAATATCAGGAGGATTTAGTGCGCCTTCAGCAAAATTTACAGGAAACTTGGCTACGGCCTAATACACCGCAGGCCGATCAAATAGCGGACGTTTTGCAAAAACCATTGAGCCGTGAATATCGACTGGCTGACTTATTGAAGCGACCTGAAGTATTAATGGAAAATTTGGTGCCCTTACTGAATGAAGCAAGGACAAGTGATGAGGGTGAAGTCGAGCCTTGCATACTAGACCCACGCGTCTTAGAGCAAGCAGAAATTAATGCTAAGTACTCTGGCTATCTGTCTCGACAGCAGGATGAAATCGATAAAGCGAGCAAGCATGAAACGACCAATTTACCAAGCGACATGAATTTTGCTGATGTTAGAGGCCTGTCGAATGAAGCCTGTGAAAAGCTACAAGATCATCATCCTTCAACAATTGGACAGGCAAGCCGTATATCAGGTATTACACCAGCGGCCATTTCGTTATTGTTGGTGCATCTAAAGCGACATCCATCATTAATGCAAAAAACAGCTTGAATCATCTAAAGCAGCTGTTGCTTGAAGGGCTGTCTGACCTCAAGATTGAGCTAGATGGCAATCAAATTGAACGCTTACTTGATTACTTAATATTGCTCGAAAAGTGGAATAAAAGTTATAACTTAACGGCAATCCATGGGCTTGAGAAAATGTTGAATTATCACTTGCTCGATAGCTTGGCTATCTATCCAACATTACAGCATTATAAAAATGCACTCGATGTTGGCAGTGGTGCGGGCTTGCCCGGTGTGCCATTGGCAATAGCAATGCCTAATTCCAATTGGACCTTGCTTGATAGTAATGGTAAAAAAACTCGTTTTATTCAACAAGCGTTAGCCGTATGTAAAGTCAGCAATGCGAAGGTTGTGAAGTCTCGAGTTCAAGATTACACTTCATCCCTGTCTTTTGATATTATTGTTAGTCGTGCTTATGCCTCACTGGGAGATTTTGCAGACAGCGTGGCACACTTAAGGCAAGCAGATACCTTACTAGTGACTATGAAAACGGGTCTTGACCCCCAAGAATTGAAGTCATTGGACACTATAAAGCATCAAATACAGGCGTCTTCTATTAATGAGATCGAACTATGCGTTCCAGGCATTGCGGAAAAACGCAGTTTGGTCATCGTGAAGTAAAAATAATATGACTAAAATAATCACCATAGCCAACCAAAAAGGTGGTGTTGGAAAAACCACAACTACAGTTAATTTGGCTGCGGCTCTTGCCGCCACAAAACGACGAATTTTACTTATCGATATGGACCCACAAGGCAATGCTACGATGGGTAGTGGTATTGATAAGCAGAGCCTTAAGCTCAGCGTTTGTGACGTTTTGTTGGGTGACGCAACGATTAAGGAAGCAGTAGTTCACGCGGCTGAAAGTGGTTTTGATGTATTGCCTGCAAATGCCGACTTAACCGCTGCGGAAGTCCAGTTAGTTACTCGCATTGGTCGTGAAAAACAACTAGAGAAAGCCTTAGATAAGGTAAAAAACGATTATGATTATATTTTAATCGACTGTCCGCCCTCTCTTAATATGTTGACGGTCAATGCATTGGTTGCGTCTAGTGGTGTGTTAATTCCCATGCAGTGTGAATATTATGCGCTTGAAGGATTGTCTTCGTTGCTCGATACGATCGAACAAATTCGAGTCAGTGTGAACCCAAATATAAAGTTAGAAGGCCTGTTGAGGACCATGTATGACCCCCGCAACAATCTGTCGAATGATGTGTCCAGTGAATTGGTTGAGCATTTTGGTGACCGAGTTTATCGAACCATAATTCCACGTAATGTTAGATTGGCAGAAGCGCCAAGCTATGGTCAGCCGATCATGCAGTACGATAAAACTTCCCGTGGCTCGATGGCCTATTTGGCTTTGGCAGGTGAAGTTTTACGCCGTGATGCCAAGCAAAGCCACTATGTCAATTAGTAGGGGCATGAATTAATAATGACTATGAAAAAAAAGAGATTAGGCCGGGGCCTTGGTTCGTTAATCGGCAATATTGAACAAATAACAGAAGTCAGTGATGAAGACAGAGCGACCGGCTTAAGTGAGCTAGGTGTCGATCAAATTAAGCGTGGTAAGTACCAGCCACGGCAATACTTTGATCAGCAGGCATTGCAAGAGTTGGCAGACTCAATTAGTGCTCAAGGCGTAATTCAGCCAATAGTAGTGCGCCCTGATGGGGAACATTATGAGTTGATAGCTGGAGAGCGGCGTTGGCGTGCAGCCCAATTAGCTGGCTTGCAAAAAATACCAGTTGTTATCCGTGATCTCGATAGCAAGTCGGCTGCAGCCATTGCATTGATTGAAAACATTCAACGCGAAGACCTGAATCCACTAGAAGAATCGCAAGCATTAATGCGCTTGATCGAAGAATTTGATCTTACCCATCAACAGGTAGCAGATTCTGTCGGGCGCTCAAGAGCAACGGTTAGTAATTTGTTGAGGTTGCTAGATTTGGCGGATCCTGTCAAAGATCTAGTCAACCGTGGATTGCTAGATATGGGCCATGCGCGCGCTTTATTGGCACTCATTCAGCATGATCAAATAGAGCTTGCAACTATTGTAGTTAACCGTGGCCTGTCTGTTCGAGAAACTGAGGCGTTGGTCAAAAAGACAC
>JBNMQI010000053.1:0-13448 GCA_051277905.1 Gammaproteobacteria bacterium
AGAACCGCTGCATCCATGCAGTCGTGGGAAAAGCCATTTATAGCCAATTTTTCCGATTCAATTCGTTTAATAGAAAAACTATTTGCATCATTCTATCAAAAATCCGATTCAAAATGTCTTCCCCTCGCTACAGTTACCTAAACCCGACAGACTCTTAACTTAGAAATGCATTTTCAAATGGGAAGCGAGTCATATTATCGTAGCCATCTTCCGTCACCAGAATCTGATCTTCCAGCTTAACTCCATTACTACCTCCGGCCTCACCTACATAGGCTTCAACACAGATCACCATGCCAGCTTCTAATGTGCCTGGATAGCCATAGCTCTTGATGTCTTCTGGATAGCGGATAGAGGGGTATTCGTCACACAGGCCAACGCCATGCATTACTACGCCGTAACGATTAGCGCGGCAGTTTTCGGGTAAGCGATGGGATTTCTCTGTGATTTCCTCAAAGCTGACGCCTGGCTTAATCAATTCCATATTGGTCATGATGTGCTCATGTGCAATTTGATAGACTCTTTTCTGCTCAGCATTGGGTTCGACATCACCACACATCCAAGTGCGAGAAATATCGCTACACATGCCGTAGGTGCCAATCAAATCGGTATCGAATGCCAATAGCTCTCCGTCGCTGATGATGCGCGGCCCTGACTCTTGAAACCAGGGGTTCGTGCGTGGGCCTGATGACAGAATTCTGGTTTCGATCCATTCACCACCGCGCCGAATATTCTCTGCATGCAATACAGCCCAAACATCATTTTCGCTTTGACCTGCATACAGTGCCTTTTTCATTACAAACATAGAGGCCTCGCAGGCTGCGACTGCACAGCGCAATGCTTTTACTTCGTCGGCACATTTAATGACGCGCGCCATCTCGGTTACTTCCTGACCTTCAAATACTTCAATGCCTAGTTTTTCCAAAGCTCGCAGGCCACCTATTTCAATTTTATCAACCGCTAACCTACGATTGGATCCTGACTGTTTATGCATCAAATCATCCACTGATTTTGCAAATACCTTGGCATGTTCAGAGCACCGGTTACCCGATTCAAAATAGAAAAACGATGCGCCACTGCGTAACTCGTTAATCAGCGGCAGGTGTGCCGTTAAATGGTCGCAATTATGGAAATCCCAAAGTACGACATAGCCCTCGGACGACACGTAACAAGCACGAGCTGGATTATGTGATGTCCACAATTGCATGTTGGTTGAGTCAGTTGCGTAGCGAATATTGAGCGGATCAAATAATAGTATGCCACCATAATCACGCGCCACTAGCTCTGCACAGAGTCGTTGCAAGCGAAAAGACCGGATGGTATCAAGGTGCGGTATTTCGAGACCTAAAGCAGCCCATTCATGAAATGCAAGCGCGGTTGGTCCTGTCTCTACGCGATCATTATCGTCGATTGAACCATCGGCTTTTAATGGAATTGATGGTTTAGTTGACGGGATGCGGGCCGGGTCAATTTTTCGATTTGAACTATCGATAGAGTAGGGAGATGCTGACATGAAATAAATCCTTGATAACCAGGCAGTAACTCATCTCAGCATAAGTGGTTTCGAAAAAAAGAGAAGTCCATTTTGGTGTTTTTTATCACCAAAAACGTTAAAGCATTTTGGTAATTTAGGGAGCCATACCTGGCTCAATCTGGAAATTGACATTCTTAAGTATTATCGATAACTGCTCCTGTATTATCCCGCTAAGGCCCATCCATGAGCTTAATACATTAATCCTGAACATAACGTCGCTGTAAGTTAACTTGGAACGCCTGTTTCGATTAGTACAGAATGGCTTTAAGCTTTTACAAACTCGGCACAGCTATGCTCAATTGCATGGGCAAACGAGCGCGCTAAACTTCGAGCCACAAACAAGTCATAGCTTTCATCGTCGACTTGAATGATTAAGGCATTCATGTGGGCGACTGATGTTAATGCACTGTCACCAGCTTTGAAAAATTCAGGGTGAAAATCTAACGCACAGTTTTTGGCCATTACCGTACGAGCATGATCACCACTCAAACGAAGACCGCAACGACCATGACTTTGATCAACGACTGCGGCTGATTGACCGATTGCTTTTTGCAGCTTAGCCAACAGCGCGTCATCCCCTTCGCTAATAACCATCCAGTTGTTTGGGCCATTCCAAGTCACTTGAATACTGTCAATTGAATTACAGACGCCGGGTTGAGTTGGGCATTTAACGCCCAGCACCTTGGTGATTGCCTTAGCCGTAGTTTCATATGTTTTGGCAAACGACAAGACTTGAATTACCGTTAGGGCAGCCCGTTGTTCAAGACGAAGACCTTTACAATCAACGATCGCTTGGTTGTCGATAGACTGGTTATCGATAGGTAATAATGGGGAAACCCGCACGGGTGATGCTTGAGTAGAATTAGGCACGAACGAGTTCTCCCTTTGGATCGATAAAGACGGGGTGGCATATTTCAACGCGGACTTTTTCATTATCGAGCGGGAACACCGCGTCGATTTGCTGACCGTGTCTGGATGCACCATCCCTCAATAAGCCAAGTGCGATGCCACAACCCAACGACGGACTATAGGTCGTCGCGGTGATATGACCTTGTGACTGACTAACGCTGTCGAGTTTAACGCTATCGTCGACCAGATGTGCGCCAATGCGCAGGTTTACGCCGGTTTCTAGCGATTTGAATCCAACTACCTGCAACCGACCTTCCTCTAACAGACCTGGACGTTGGGAGTTATGTTTACCAATGAAGTGCTTGTTTCGGTTAGCCATGCCTTCCAGCCCCAGGTCTTTCAAAGTGGTGCGACCATCGAGTTCAGAGCCAGCAACGTGGCCTTTCTCAATCCGCATTGTACCCAATGCTTCCGTACCATAAGTGCTGACACCCATTTCCTTGCCTGCTTCTAATAACTCAGTCCAAGCTTGTTCACCAAAATCGGCTGGTACGTTTAGCTCGTAAGCTAATTCACCCGAAAAACTAATTCGGAAAAGACGACCAGCAATGTTGTTCATTTTGCATTCGCCAACGGCCATGAATGGAAAGGCTTCATTACTGATATCAATATCGAGTACTTTCTCAAGTAGCTTACGGCTGTTTGGACCTGCTACTGCAATGCCTGTCCATTGTTCGGTGACTGAGCAAAACACGACGTCTAGTTCTGGCCATACGGTCTGGTGATAGTATTCCATGTGCGACAGGACAGGGGCAGCGTTGGCAGTTGTTGTCGTCATAAAGAAATGGTTTTCAGACAGACGAGATGTCGTACCATCGTCAAATGTCATGCCGTCTTCACGGAGCATGGCACCATATCGAGCGCGACCAACGGGTAACTTTAGCCAGTTATTAACGTAGAGACGGTTAAGAAATTCAGGTGCGTCAGGACCCTGAATATCAATCTTACCCAGAGTTGTGACGTCAACTAAAGCAACGTTGCTGCGGGTATTGTTAGTTTCCCTAATGTAACAGTCGTTAAGTGTGTCGCCTGCTTTTTGTGGATAGTAACGGGCCCGTAACCACAGGCCTGCCTCAATGAAAACGGCGTTATTTTTTTCGTTCCAATCATGAATCGCAGTGCGTCGCACGGGCATGAAATCATTGCCAACGGTATGACCTGCGAATACACCCAAGGCAACGGGAACATAAGGCGGACGAAATGTGGTGGTACCTACTTCTGGTACTGGGTCACCACGCTGTCCTGCAAGCACCGCTAAGGCATTTACATTACTGGTTTTACCCTGGTCAGTCGCCATGCCTTGCGTTGTATATCGCTTCAACAGTTCTACCGAATCGTAACCTTCTTGTGCAGCGAGTTGAACATCACTCACCTTAACGTCATTTTGTTGGTCAATGAATTGCTTGTAAGACTTATTGTGTGGTGTGGGCGAAACCCATAATGCTTCGATAGCATAGGTGCCATCGTCTTCTGCTGTCGCTGCTTTTTTCGCTTTGGCTTTGACTTTAAAGCCTGCCATTTTTGCTGCATCAATCCCAGCCGCATGGCCTTGATCAAGACAGTCTTGAAGGTGAAAGCTGCCTTTAGCTGCACCAACAGAGGATTCATCCTGACGAGAAATACCGGGAATAAACGATGCAATTGAATCGTCATAAACCGGCTTGGCACCGGATTGGCTATGCAAATGAACGTTTGGATTCCAACCGCCTGATGATGCGATTAAATCGCAATCAATTTTTTCTGGATCAGACGTTTGGCCGTCAGTAGAAACTAGCTGTACATAAGCGACGTGTTGTCCACCTTCTGCTGAGCCCACTGTTTTGCCGGTAATAAGCCGAATAGAAATAGCGGCAAGTTGAGCAACTAAATGTTCATCTGGATTCGGTCGGGAATCGACCACAGCCATCACTTTTACTCCAGCTTTATGTAGATCAAAAGCGGTTCGGTAAGCATCATTATTATTGGTGGTAACGATCGCTCGTGTGCCAGGCTTAACGCCGTATTGATTAACATAAGTTCGCACTGCCGAGGCAAGCATAATACCAGGCTTATCATTGTTGCCAAAAGTCAGTGGACGCTCGGTAGCACCCGCTGCAATAACGACACGCTTAGGATAAATAGTCCACATCCGTTGACGAACTTGACCGGCCGCAGGGATTGCAACGTGGTCATTAACCTTTTCGATGGCTGCCATGGTGTTGTGGTCGTAATAACCAAAAATGGTTGTTCGAGTCATAACGCGAACATTATCCATCTTGGATAATATTTCCATTTGTTCGGCCGCCCATTCGACGCCCGCTTTTCCGTCAATAGTTAATCGCTCACTATTAAGAGAGCCACCAATTAAAGGATGCTCATCAGCTATGACAACACGTGCACCCGTTGCTGCAGCAGCCAGAGCAGCGGCAATACCCGCTGGACCCGCGCCTACGATGAGCAGGTCACAGTGTTCGTGACATTGTTCGTAATGATCAGGATCAGCCTCTGTCGGGGCGACGCCCAAACCTGCAGCCTTACGAATAACAACCTCATAAACACCTGTCCAAAAAGAGACTGGCCACATAAACGTTTTGTAGTAAAAACCGGCGGATAGTAAGGGTGAAAACAGGTTGTTAATTGCCATTACATCAAAAGCCAATGATGGCCAACGGTTCTGACTTTTTGCTTCTAACCCATCAAACAATTCGATCGTTGTGGCACGAGTATTTGGCTCTTTACGCGAACCAGTACGTAGCTCAACAATGGCATTTGGATCTTCCGAACCAGCGGTCATAAAACCACGAGGGCGATGATACTTGAAACTACGGGCAATCAAATGCTGGCCATTAGCGATCAAGGCAGACGCTAATGTGTCGCCATGAAAGCCTTGATAGGTTTTACCATCAAAATGGAATGTAATGGGTCGACTTCGGTCGATTAGTCCACCTGCGGCGGTACGAAATTGTTGAGTCACGACTTAAGCCCCCTTTTTGATTTTTTTGCCGGCCGATAATGT
This sequence comes from Gammaproteobacteria bacterium, assembly GCA_051277905.1. Lineage (GTDB taxonomy): Bacteria > Pseudomonadota > Gammaproteobacteria. The sequence goes on from JBNMQI010000053.1 coordinate 5,436, forward strand.
CGGTAAAGCGGGTGCTGTACTGTAAACTTCATTCGTAACCGTATTGCGCTCCACGGTAATCCAAGCGCGACAGCCATTAACATGCTGCCAGTGTTCAGTATGCTTTCCAGCCGGATTATTACGCGTGTGGACGAAGCTACTCCATGCTTCAATTGAAGCATCATCCGATGGGCGTTCTACAGTGGCATCACCACCATAAGAAAATTCATCTTCATTGCGAACCCCGCACCAAGGGCAATCGATTCTTAACATGTCATATTCCCTTAGTGTGCTTTAGGTGAGGCGCCAGCGCCATTTTCGTCGAGCAGGTAACCATTACGGAAACGCTCAAGTGTGAAATCTTTGTTCAAATTATGCGGCTTGTCATTGGCAATAGTATCGGCAAAAACCCACCCTGAGCCTGGCGTTGCCTTGAATCCGCCATAACACCAACCACCGTTCATATACAGGTTATCGATGGCTGTTTTACCGATGATTGGGGAGCCATCCATCGACATGTCCATGACACCACCCCATTGGCGTAACACGCGAAGCCGAGACAAACATGGCATCATGGTGACACCACCCGCTACGACGTGATTAAAAGTTGGCAAATTACCGCGCTGAGCATAGGAATTATAACCATCCAAATCACCGCCGAACACCAAGCCGCCCTTGTCCGACTGGCTGATATAAAAATGGCCTGCACCAAAGGTACACACGGTATCGACCAGCGGCTTAATACCCTCGGTAACGAAAGCTTGTAAAACATGGCTTTCGATTGGTAACTTCATGCCTACCATGTCAAAAACTTTACTTGAGTTACCGGCTACTGCAACACCTACTTGACCCGCACCAATGAAGCCACGAGAAGTCTCAACACCGACTACTTTGTCGCCATCGCGCTTAATGCCAGTGACTTCACACTGCTGAATTATATCTACACCTAGCTGGTCGGCACCTCGAGCATAACCCCAGGCCACTGCATCATGGCGAGCTGTTCCACCCCGAGGTTGGGCCAAGCCACCTTGAATCGGAAAACGTGTGTTTTGAGTAAAATCTAAATGTGGCATTAATTTTTTAACGCCTTCAGCGTCATGCATGACAGCATCCACACCGTTCAATAACATCGCGTTACCGCGACGAGAAAAAGCATCTCGCTGGGCATCGGTATGAATTAAATTTAAGATCCCGCGCTGACTGAACATAACGTTGTAGTTCAGTTCTTGGCTCAAACTCTCCCACAGTTTCATCGAGTGCTCATAGAACTGTGAGTTAGCATTAAGCATGTAGTTGGAACGGATAATGGTCGTGTTACGACCCGTATTACCGCCACCAACATAACCCTTTTCGAGCACAGCAACATTGGTAATACCGTGCAGTTTTGCAAGGTAATATGCCGTCGCTAAACCATGTCCACCGCCACCAATAATGATGACGTCATATTGTTTCTTAGGATCAGGGTTTCTCCAGGCTCGGGTCCAACCGCGATTACCAGTGAGTGCCTGCTTGACCAGACTAAGAGCGGAATAATGCATAAGCGTCGTTTGTCTTCATTGAGTGTATGGGTAAATAATCACATTATTATCGTTAAGTTTGATATTCGCTAGATAACAATCGAAAATTTACTTCCGTTATATCAATTTAAACAGAATGGTGAATAGAACAACAATGGATTTTCGACTTTGGTGTGCATATAAACGACATGAATTCTGAGTAATTTTTTCACCTAACGCCTTAACCATAATCGCAATAAAGTTTTCACTTCCGCCATTCAAAAGGTCAGTACTGCAAATAGTTCGGCGATTTGTATTTAACTATGAAATACTTTAGAAAATAAGCTCTAAAGCCTTCACTGTAAACAGTCTATGGTAAGTTAATAGTCGACATTACTTCTTAGATTTTTAAGTTGGCCGCGTTTTGTCTTGCCATCAACCCGCTTCAGTTTTGAGCCTTTAGTTGGCTTTGTCGGTAGGCGTCTTTTTTGAACCACTGCCACACTTTTTACCAATGCCTGAAGCCGCTTTAAGGCTTCTTCTCGATTTTGCTCCTGGCTTCGAGTCGCTTGAGCCTTAATCACAATAACGCCTTCTTTACTGATACGGTTATCGTTTAACTTCAGCAGCTCTTCTTTATAAAACTCAGGTAAAGAAGAGTTACTGATATCAAATCGAAGATGAATAGCACTGGAAACTTTATTAACGTTTTGGCCGCCTGGCCCCTGTGCTCGAATAGCTTGCAACTCGATTTCAGAGTCGGGGATCACTACATAGTTAGATATTGAAAGCATAGTGTCTATATTCTAAAAGGTTGATTCAAAATATACTAGTTTAGTACATCATTTTTGACTGGTAACAGTTAATTGAATAGTGACTTTTAGCAAAGAGCACATAGATATTGTCATCTCAGCGCATGCCAGAATATAAGTTAGTTTGAGACTGAGACCACGTTATGAATGCTTGATTTTAATTCTAGTTTTATTAAAAACCGGGCTAATCATTAAAACAGAAGGCCTTTTTCTTTTATGGCTAATTATAGTTTGATATTATCTTGGAACGAATTGATCGAAATATTTAAAATGGATGACATTAGCTGGAATGATTTTGAAAAAGTAGCGCTTCATGTGGGTACTATTATTGAGGTCGAAGACTTTCCTGAGGCGAGAAAACCCGCTTATAAAGTCAGAGTTGATTTTGGTAACGAAATTGGAATTAAAAAGTCCAGCGCTCAAATTACTGATTTATATGACAGAGTGTCCTTAATTGGCCGACAAGTTGTTGCCGTTATTAATTTTCCACCAAAGCAAATTGGCCCAATGCGTTCTGAATGTTTAATTACAGGCTTTCATCGAGATGATGGCGTTGTCGTGTTGGCTATTCCTGATAGCAATGTACCCAATGGCGCTAAATTGGCCTGATTCGCCAAACTAAAAGTGTTTGTGTCTCCTTAAACCCAAGCTTTTAAACTTTGTGGATGAAGATATTATCTTGTATTAATCTATGCTAAATTCCTCCGCCATCTGCTGTTACTAAGATTTTTAACATGCCTATTCTATTAAAACGAACGCTTCTATTTTTAGCCTTAATGCTGGCCGGTGTTGCCCTATACGCCTTTTGGTATGGTATTTCAGCGGATAAGTACGACGAAACAGCAGTCCCCTACTTTGAAAAACACTTGCCTGATATTACCAGTTGGAAATATTCCAAGTTAAAGCCGTTGCTGACGCCACAAGCCCAAACCGAGTTTGAAACTGAAGTGGGTCGCGCCACCTTCTTATTATTTATTCAGCTTGGACAATTTCAATCCAGTGGCAAGCCTCAGTTTGGCGCCAAGGGAGTAGAGTTTAGTGAAGGGCTAGGGGATGTTGACATTGTTTCCTATACCGTTCCCGTAGTTTTCGACACCGGGCCCGCGGTCATTAAAGCTAATCTAGTCATCAATGGTGATTCGTACATTATTCAACACATTGGTATCAGTTCAGCGATTTTTGCAGAAACCACAGAGTAACTGTTACCATTTATAGCTAGTCTCGGCGCATGAAAGATGTTCCTAACCTCTTTCATGCCAAGCCGAACTTTCATAATACGCCCTCAGCAAGATTGACTCGATCTTCATAAGTCTGATTATTCTCACCCGCCATGTTCTAGTGGTTCATTGAGCCTGTTAATTAACTTGCGTGGTTAGGAGTGCACTCTGAGAGCTAATGTGGTTGTAAATGATTGATCGAAGTCTGTCGCATTAGCAATATTTAGAATTACATAGATAAAGCTCCATTCACCCAATTAATAATCAATAGCAATGAGTATTTGAGACATTTCGCTTTATTTGGGGTTTTATGCTATCGAAAATCAATCAGACGTCATTTACCCGCTATCAGTCAACAAACCAAAGTATTGGGAATTTAACAAGCAATAGTCAGTACAAGGTTAAACAAAGTAAATTAGTGCTAATAAGTGACCTTTACTAAGTTAGCAGCCCAATGGCTGCTGTGAAGTCCAACTGCTCCCAGTCAGCCTCAGTGGTTAATCCTGTTGGTATTAAATAAGCCTTTATGCTAGCCAAGAGTCATTAGTTTTCCAGTTAGATACCCATTCTGGAATGTCATCGGCAGGAATGGGTCGAGCAATGCCATAACCCTGAGCCAGCTCACAGCCTAGTTTCAATAGTTCATCGCCATGCTCGATGGTTTCTACACCCTCAGCAATCACTTCAAGCTGGAATGCCTTAGCTAAGCCTACGACACCTTCAACAATGGCTAAATCGTCGTCATCTTCTAACATGTTACGCACGAAGCTCTGGTCGATTTTAATCAAATACGCTGGCAATCGCCTGAGATGGGTCAGTGAGGAATACCCTGTACCAAAGTCATCTAAGGCAAAGCGCACACCTAAATCATGGCAAGCATTCATAGTATCAACCGCTTGACTGATATTGCTTAACGCACTGGTTTCCAGTATTTCCAATACTAGAAAGTGCGGATTCACTTCAGGATGGGCAGACAATAATGCGGCTAAGCGAGTGGTGAAGCTAGGTTGCTGCAATTGATAGGCACTAATGTTAACACTGATATCTAGAGGCAGGGTTACCCCCATATCTCGCCATTGGCTTATTTGGCTTAATGCGGTGTCTATGACCCATTCACCCAGTTCTAGGCTAATGGCATGACCTTCTACCACGGGCAAGAACTCTAAAGGTGGCACTAATCCACGGTCAGGGTGTTGCCAGCGAATTAACCCTTCTACGCCTATCACTTGGCCAGTTCGCATATTCACCTTCGGTTGATAATGCAGAACAAACTCACCTCTCCCCAAAGCCAAACGAATATCGGCTATGCTTTCCTGTCGAATATTAATCGCGTTATCTAGCGCGGTATCAAACAGGTGATATTGATTTTTGCCAGCTTGCTTAGCAATATACATCGCCTGATCGGCGTGACGCATGAGTTGATCTGCGTCCACACCGTCTTGAGGAAAAACCGTAACACCAATACTCGCTGAAACTTGCATGACGACGTCACCCACTGTAACAAAGCTTGCAGCAGCCTTTAGTAGTCGCTTCAATACAGGTTTACTATTCCCGATTTTTTCCAAATCAACTATTACGGCAACAAATTCATCACCACCAATACGAGCCAGCGTATCACTTTCGCGTAAAGCCTCTTTCATTCGTTGTGACAGTGCAACGAGCAGTTTATCCCCAATATCATGGCCGTGAGTATCATTGACCACTTTGAATCCATCTAAGTCCAGATAGGCAACGGCTAATAACTGATTGCGGCGTTGACACTGAGCAATGGAATGGTTTATTCGATCTGCTAGTAATACACGGTTAGGTAGGTCAGTCAGTAAGTCGTAAAGGGCTAGCTGTTCCAGCTTTGCTTCCGCTTGCCTTCTTTCAATAGCGATACTGGCCAAACTCGCCGTTTGTTCAATCAAGACTATATTAGCTTCTGTTGGAAAATTCACGTTGTGGTGATAGATCGCGAAAGTGCCAAGCACTTCCTTTTTTGTAGAGCGTATCGGTTCCGACCAACAGGCGCCTAATCCTGCTTTACTGGCCAGTTCTTTATAGAGTGTCCAGTAAGGGTGGATCTGAATATCATCAACAATGACACGTTCATTAATAAAGGCAGCTGTTCCGCAGGAGCCTGCTCCTATGCCAATCTGAATGCCATTAATAGCATCGTTATAAAAGTCGGGAAGACTGGACGCTGCTCCGTACAATAGATGTTTGCCCGCATTGTCTAATAATAAAATGCTACATAACATGGTTGGATTTTCTTGTTCTACAGCATCCACAATGGCTTTTAGAATTACTCGTAATGATTCACCACTCGTAATTAGTTCTAGTATATGATTACGTGATTTCTCTCGTAACTCGGCTTGTTTACGCTCGGTAATGTCACTATCAATACCGATCATTCTTAACGGTTGTTGAGACGAGCTCCACTCAACAATTTCAGCAATGGAATTGACCCAGAGCCAATTACCATCTTTTGTACGCCAGCGATATTCCATAGAAAAAGGACTACCTTGACTCAGACAGCTTCGAAAAGCAGCCATAACAGCACCCTGATCGTCGGGATGCAGGCTGTCTTCCCATGCTTGTAGGCTGCTACGATGATCGGTTGGATCATACCCAAATAGTTGGGAGAACTCTGGACTATGTAATGTCACTTCTGTTTGAATATTAAGATCGAACCAGCGCTGTTTTGTTAGACTCATTGCAAGCCGTAAACGGTTTTCACTAGACTCTAATATCAACTCATTTTTTTTGCGCTTTGTGATATCACGTTGAACTGAAATCAAATGCGTGTAACAACCGACTTCATTTGCAACAGGTGTGACTTCAAACTCGCTCCAGAATGTAGAGCCATCCTTCTTGTAGTTTAAAACCTCAACTCTACAAACTTTTCCTTTTTCAATAGCCGAGCGCAAGGTTTTTAAAACTGATTTATCGGTCAATGGTCCTTGCAGGATGCGCGGTGTTTTACCAATAACTTCTGATGGATCATAGCCTGTTATTCGATAAAAAATATCGTTTGCCCACAGTATTCTAGGGCCAGGGTCGTCTAAGGGTTCTGCTTCAGTAATAAGGATTGCATCATTGAGATGATTCAAGCAATTCTCAAACCAAGCAGAGCCCAGATTTTCTGGCAGCGCGGATGATAGTAAATATTTACTTATTTCCACTTACTGGATACCTAACCTGACAGTCTTACCTTAACAATAGACTATCCTTCATTTTTTACAAATATTAAATAATAAAAATATCGGTTGATAAAGTAAATATCAATTGGTTAAACCTGAAGATTAGTAGCGAAGGGGACTAATGCAGTTGGACAGTTTTTTAGGATGTTGGATTCATATAGCCTGCCAATGAAAACGGATAAACCAATACCAGAAATAGATAGTGCAAACCGTGATGGTAATAATAATGTTATTACTGAGTATATGAATGGCATCATCTTCTGAACATCGCCGATAATCCTAACTCATTTGTGTGACATGTCTCAAAACCCCTGTCTTAATCTTGAGCACGATGAAATTGTGAGTGCGTTGGAAAAGGAGATGGTGAAAAAGTAGGCCAAATCATGGGTTAGCAGTTGCCACATATTAAAAACTATATTCAGGAAGAAGTCGTGTCGTCGAAGTCAAACTTTGTCGCTCTTTTACTGAAAGTCTTTTCATGACATGTATGATGAACATGAAATCAATTGATGAATATAAAACAGGCCTATGAAACATCTCGATGAGTTTATATCAGCTTCGAATGTCCATTCTGAATGGGTTGATGTACTGCGTAATGCACTCTATGAAACAGATAAGGCTTATCTGGATGAATTGTTGCACTCGCCGAATTGGTTGCCCGGTATCGATCTGCTATTTAACGCCTTTAGGCGTGACCGTCGTCATGTCCGTTACGTCTTGATTGGCGAATCACCCTACCCACGTCAGGCATCAGCTAATGGTATTGCCTTTTACGATGCGGCTGTAACCGATTTATGGTGTGACACAGGGTTAAGCAAATCAGTTAACCGAGCGACCTCGATGCGCAATATTATTAAAACTGCATTGTTTGCCGAGGGTTATATTCAGCCCGATAGTGAAGGCAAAATAAGTCAGTCAAGTATCGCTGAACTAAATAAAAGTAGCTTGGTTCAGACTATGCCAGAGTTGTTTAAAAATCTGCAGGCATCAGGTTTTTTGATGCTGAACGCAACGCCCGTTCTGCACCCTGACCGCAAGCCTGCCCAGGAAGCTAAATTCTGGTATGAGTTTTTATTGAGCCTGTTGAAGCAACTAGGTGAGATGGCAGATCAACCCGTAACGTTAGTTTTGTGGGGTAAAATTGCAGAGACAATTGATGCGATGGATTTGCCAGAACGATATAACAAGTTAGTCAGTGAGCATCCTTATAATATTTCGTTTATTCATAATTTGACCATGCAGCGGTTGTTTCGTGATGTTTCATTTATGACGGCGAAATAAAGGCAGATTTTTTTGCCGATCTGGCCTACTATTTCAGACCGGT
>JBNMQI010000054.1:0-13090 GCA_051277905.1 Gammaproteobacteria bacterium
GTGTCCATTTGACCAGAGTGGCAAAAGCCGATTGGCTGCTATCGCTTTGTAGTTGGGCGTAAACAACGTCAACAGAAAGCCAGGCCATTAAAAATATAGCACAGGCAATCAAAATGCGCCGATCTGCAGTAATGGTACCGAAGGTTTCCATTGTCCAAGTCTTACTTCCAGCGACCATGAAAGGTTTGAGGACTGGTAAATCTGTTGGCCTTTTAGGCTTCTTATATAGTTTCATTTATTCGGCTCCTAATTCCCAAATCCTGGAACTCGAATTGACTTTTCCCAGCGGTGCATGATGGTCACAAGAATACCTACGAGTATAATGTAAACACCCCATACTACATTCATCATTTCAGGCACATTGTATTCGTCTGACCAAATCTGGTTGGATATATAGAGAGTCTCTGGTACAGCAATGGCATAGGCAACCGTAGTCGTTTTGATTAGGTTTATCAGGTTGTTATTGAGGGCAGGAAGACATACTCGATAAGCCAAGGGCATTGTGACGTAACAAAAAACTTGGAAACTAGTGAAACCGAGCGAGTCCGCAGCTTCAACCATTGATTTGGGAACTGACTCAATGCCAGCACGGAATATCTCAACATTGAAGGCTCCAGCAAAAAAGGACAAAGAAATAACAGCCCAACCATAACTGGAAAAAACGCCGCCCTCGATACCAGTAACCGATGCTAGTGCAGAATCAACCGCAAAGTAAAAGAAATATAACTGCACTAGTGGTGGCGTGTTTCTAAAAAATTGAATATAGCCCTGAACAATTCGTCTGATCCATATGAATCGGGACATTTGAAGCCAAGCGCCACCCATGCCTACCACTATGCTAAGGGCCATACAAACTAATGACAAATGGATCGTGGTCCAGATACCACCAAAAAAACGGCCGCGATCCCACTCATCATAAAAAATGGTTAGCTTAATTCCGTGTTCACTATTTAACCACTGGAACCATTCCCAGACTACGTCCAATTTAACTACTCCTGGGATTAGTAACGAATCGTGAGAAGGAACAGTTGCTATTCAACCGCAACTGCCTCCTCAACAAAAATAAGCTAATTACTCCTCACCAGCTTCGCCAGAATCAAGAACGTCATCACAGACTTTGTCACCAGCGATACACTTCTTTTGCATGTCCAGTACCCACTGTGTCTGGGGAACGCCCCATTTTGTTTCCAACTCAGCAATTAAACCAGATTTGTGCCATTCGATGATTGCAGCAGAAAGAGCTTTACCAATAGGTGCGTCTTTGTCTTCCAAACGAACCGCTGTTCCCCATGGCACATTAGCAACAACTGTAGTAGCAATGTCATAGTCTGCCCATTTTGCTGGCTCATTTTGCTTGCGTGGAATGAAAGCGGAGTCATCATAAATCCAACCAACACAACGTCCGTCAAGAATAGCAGCTTCGACTTCGGTAACACCTTTGAAAACGATCATGTCAGCGCCATTCTTCAAACCATGGTCCTTATTGTACCAAGCACCTTGAATACCACAGATTTTCTTACCCGCTACATCACTCCAACTCTTAATGCCAGAGTCTTTATGGGCTAGGACAGCAACACCGGAAGAGTAATAATTGGGTTGAACAATGCCAACCACTTCGCGTCTACCGGGTTTATCTGACATGGTAGCAATCATGATGTCAGTTTTGCCTTGCTCAAGAAACTGCATACGGTTAGATGCCACTACGACCACTAATTCAACTTCAATGGTTTTACCCGCCTTGTCGCCTATGCTTTTAGCGAAATCCTTAATCATGTCAATTTCCATACCGACTACATTGCCTGCGGTATCACGCATACCCCATGGGGCATAATCGGCTTTTACGCCAACGACAAGTTTTCCTTTGGCAATAATATCACTCAGTGTATCGGCGGAGGCTGAACCTAAAGAAAGACTGAGCACTATTATGGATGCAGTTGTTAAAACTAGCTTTTTAAATCTCATCTATTTATTCCTAATATTGGTTTTGGGAATTACCCTTATTGAAAGGCAGGTTTATAGAATATTATATTTACTATACGAATATAATATATTTAACAAATGTTATATAGTCAATTAATAATATCAACCGCCTCTTGAAAATGCTTAAAATATTGGATGCCCTTTTTCAGATAACGCCTACTTTGAGTCCTAAACTCAAGAACGTTGCGAAGTTAATTTTGGATAAACCTAATGCCGTAGCAACTACTTCGATGCGTGCGCTTGCCAAACAGGCGGGGGTTACTCCCCCTACGATGATTCGACTAGCCAAAAAACTTGGCTTTGAGAGTTATGACAAATTTAAACAGGTGTTCCAGTCTGCGATTAATGACCCAAGTTTTGAAAGTCGAGCCAGTTGGGTGCAACAGTCATCCGAAGCCGAAGGGCTACCCCAAGTTATCCATGATCTAGCTGAATCGAGCCACAGTAATATTCAACACTTTTATCAAAACTTAGATAGGCAAGAAGTTATTAAGGCAGCAGACCTGATTATTAATGCCTCGAGTGTTTATGTGGTTGCCGCAGGCGGTGCTCATTGGATGGCCGCTTACCTACAGTATGTTGGAATCATGGCAGTACCACATTTGCGCTTACCACGAACGAGTGGGATGGGTCTTATAGAAGGATTGATATCGATTGGAAAAGACGACGTCGTTTTGACATTGGCCTATAGCCCTTATGCTAAGCAGGGTATTGAGGCATCAGAATTTGCACTTTCCCGTGGTGCACGCATGATTTACCTAACGGATAGCAAAGCGGCTCCACTGGCATCAAAAGCTGATGTCTTATTACTGCAAAAAACCGCTAGCCCCCTGTTTTACCCATCGATGGTTTCAGTAGTTTCGGCCATTGAAACTTTAATTACTGTTATTGTTGCCAGAAGTGATGAAAAGGTGATTAAGGCAATTTCTGGCCATGAAGAGATTCGAAAAAAACAGTATTTACCAGTCCTGATTTGTGAACAAAAAACCAACTTTAAAAAGCCTACTTTGTGAGATCAAGCATTGTGAAAACCCGTATCGAAATTGATAGCCTAGGACCAAAAAATGTTCCTATAGAAAAATTGTATGGTAGCAACACTGTCCGGGCCATGGAAAATTTTCCTATTTTAGATCGCGTTCTAGGTCAAGAACCCGCTTTAGTTAAAGCCTTAGCACAAATTAAAAAAGCATGTGTCCAAGGCAATATGGACTTGGGTACGATGGACGAGTCAATTGGCAAACCACTAATTCAAGCCTGCGTAGACATGATCAATGGGCGACTTAACGAGCATTTAGTTGTACCTATACTCGAGGGCTCTGGTGGTACATCGACCAACATGAACGTCAATGAAGTATTGGCAAATCGTGCGTTACAATTGCTCGACAAGTTGCCGGGTGACTATGACGTTGTTCATCCTAACGACCATGTCAATCAAGGCCAATCAACCAACGATGTTTTACCCAGTGCAATCAAGTTAGCCTGTTATGAACTGGCTCAAAAAGCGATATCAAGCATAGAGATGGTGGCTGCTGCGTTGGCACAAAAGTCCATCGAATTTTCAGAAGTCTATCGGCTAGGTCGTACCTGTTTACAGGATGGCCAGCCAATGACATTGGGCCAAGCCTTTGAAGGCTATCATGCAGTGATTGATCGTGCGGCAAGTCGAATTCGAGATCAACAGCAAAGGCTATTGACCCTTCCGCTGGGCGGCACCGCTATAGGAACGGGTTTAGGTTCTACCGCAGGATTCCAGAATATTGTTTTCAAATACTTGAGCGACATTTCTGGGCTGCCTGTAACTCCGGGCCATAACCGCTTTGACGCTATGCAAAATCTTGACGAATTTCAACGTTTATCAGCCGAGTTAGAAACAGCGAGCGGAGCGATGGCGAAAATTGCTAAAGATTTCATATTATTATCGTCGGGACCAGCAGGTGGCCTCGCTGAAATTACATTGCCGTCAGTACAACCAGGCTCTTCAATTATGCCCGGTAAGGTCAATCCTGTCATTCCAATGTCGACAGTACAGTTAGCGCAAATTGTACATGGCAACCATTGTTGCATTGTTATGGCTTGCCAAGACGGCATGCTTGAAATAAATCATTATGAACATTCCGTGGCATCACGGTTGTTTGACTCACTCCATCGAGTTTCAGAAATTGCGAGAACCTTTGCAACCCACTGTATTGTTGGCATCGAAGCCAATGCAGAACGCAGCATGGAAAATTTACTGAACTCATTCGCGCTGGCAACAATTTTTGTGCCTAAATTAGGCTATAGCGAGGTGAGCAAACTAGTCAAAGAAAGTTTAGAGTGTGATGAGACATTTCTTGAACTCGCACAAAAACGTCAGTTAATTACTGAAGCCGAAATCCTCGATGAAATTAAACGTTCGGTTAGGGTTGTTAATCTTTAGCTTTTCAAAAGGGGATATTATTGATGAAAACATCAGATTTTAAGCCCATCAGTTCAATTTTAAACAGTTACAAATAATTCGAGATATGCAATTCTCCGTGCGGTTTGCTATAGCTTAAACGCTCTCATTCAGTGAACTAAAACCCTAATGTTTTTCTAACGGCATTAACCTACCCTGAGGTATAGGCTATTAATTTAGTTAAAGTGAACTTCTTTACCAAAAACAGCCTCAACCATAGGACGAAAAAATTCTAACGGTTGCGTTTTAAAGTCTGGATCAAAACAGTTTTGGTCGTACAGCTCGCAAAACTCTACCGCATCTCTATACCAGATATGGTCTTTATATTGGTCACGAGCATTTTGATCACCGCCCGTAAGGTGCGCGTAGTAAAACATTTGAAACAGGCCATGATATTTTACGATCCAATAAATTTTTTCACTCACATACGGCCTTAGAATAGAGGCTGCCATTTCGCTGTGGCTATGCGGCGCAAGTTCGTCACCGATATCGTGTATGAGGGCTGCAACAACATATTCAGTAGAACACTGATCGTTATAGGCACGGGTTGCCGATTGCAAGGAATGTTGAAGACGAGATACTTTATAACCAGAAAATGAATGCTCCAACCCTTCTAATGACTGCATAATTCGCGCTGGGAGACCTTTAACAAACAGTGCCTCCTGCTCTCCTAGAAACTTGTATTCTTCGGCAGTGCCATCTACCATATTAATAAAACTGACATTTTTCATAAGTCAAAGCCTACCCTACGAACGATTAAAGGTTACCAAATCTTTTTAATAAGTAATATTGTACCTATTTTTAATTAAAAACAAATAAAATCTCGATGATAGAAATATTCGATGGATCAGCCCCATTATTACACCTTTTATCTTTTTAGGCCTTAGACAGGCCCCAACTTAACTTATCGATTTAGGGTCATTCGGCACGGTAATAGGTTCAGCAAAATACGTCTAACCATCAGTCACAAGAACAACAACACTATTGATTTCGAACAAGGCTGTTTCAATCGAAGTACACAATCAATTTAGATAGCTACAAACCTTCGTCAGACGGCAACACCAAGTCTTCTAGGTTACCACTCATTTCATTTAAGTTATGTCGATTATCATGTTTTTTCTGCTCTCCACCAAAATTAATTTTCCATTCTAAATTGGTACTTGAATCAGCATAGGCCAGCGCGCTTTCCAGGGTAATCTTATCTGCCTTGTATAAATTGTATAACGATTGGTCGAAAGTCTGCATACCAGCCGTACCGCCCTTCTCCATAATTTCATTAATAACATTGAAGTTACCTTCCAGGAGCAGCTCTGCAATATAAGGGGAGTTGATCATTACTTCTACTGCACAGGCTAATTTTCCATCCATTCCAGGAACTAAACGTTGAGAGATTACGGCTTTTAAATTTAACGATAAATCCATCAATAACTCATCACGCTTGTCGGATGGAAACATATTCATAATTCTGTCCATAGCCTGATTCGTGTTAACTGCATGGAGTGTTGTCATACATAAATGACCCGCGCCGGCAAAATTAATGGCTGCTTTCATTGTTTCAGCGTCTCTTGCCTCACCGATCATTATGACTTCAGGCGCTTCTCGTAATACCTCTCTCAGTGCATTTTGATAGCTTAAAGTATCAATTCCGACCTCACGCTGAGACACGATTGATTTTTTATGGCGAAATACAAATTCGATCGGATCCTCGATGGTAAGGATATGACCATCTGCCATTATATTACGATGATCCAACATTGTAGCCAAGGTGGTTGATTTTCCAGACCCAGTTGAGCCAACCACCAAAACCATTCCACTGCGCTTCATCACGAGATCTTTCAATATTTGCGGCAACCCAAGCTCATCAATCGTCGGGATATCCCATTTTATATAACGAATGACCATCGAGACTTCAGAACGCTGACTAAAAATATTAACGCGAAACCGACCCATATTTTCTAACGTAAAAGCCATATTAAATTCACGGTTTATTTCAAACTCACGAATTTGTTCCTCTGTTAACAGGCTATAAACCAGCTTTTGTACCTGACCCGTTTCGAATGGTTCCTTTTCGATGGCACTCGTTTTACCTTGAAGTTTCATATTAGGCGGTGCACCAGTAACGAAATAAAGATCTGACCCCTGCTTTGCTATCATCACTTTCAAATAAGGTTCTAATAACTTTGTTGCTGGCTCTTGTTTCATGACTGTAATCCGATTAGGAAACTCATTAACTTTATCCATCTTTATTATCGTGATCATAAGGTCTAGCTAGTTCAAACTCTCGATGATCATCTCCTGCACCTGTTTTTCGAGCCGTCTCACTTTCGAGTTTAATGCGCAAACGAATATCATTAACTGAGTCGGCATTTCTTAGCGCATCTTCAAATGTGATTGCTTGCGCCTCGTATAAATCAAATAGCGCTTGATCAAATGTTTTCATACCCGCTTCGTTTGACTTAGCGATCAACGATTTAATCCCGCGCACGTCACCTTTAAAAATCATATCGGACATCAAAGGTGTATTGAGCATGACTTCGATGGCCGGCACGCGCCCAGCACCATCATTTTTTGGAATGAGTCGCTGAGATATCAAACCTTTCAGGTTGAGCGATAGGTCCATTAATAGCTGAGATCGGCGCTCATCAGGAAAGAAGTTAATAATTCGATCAAGCGCCTGATTGGTGCTATTGGCATGCAAGGTGGTTAGGCACAAGTGCCCTGTTTCTGCGAATGCAATCGCATGCTCCATGGTTTCTCGGTCTCGAACCTCACCAATCAAAATAACATCAGGTGCCTGACGTAACGTGTTCTTCAGCGCAATACCATAGCTTTCGGTATCGACACCTACTTCTCGCTGTGTCACCAAGCAGTTGATATGGTCATGGACAAATTCAACCGGATCTTCAATAGTAATGATGTGGTCGTAACTATTTTTATTTCGGTAGTTCACCATCGACGCAAGCGAGGTCGATTTACCCGAGCCAGTACCCCCTACGAAAATAACTAAACCCCGTTTGGCCATCGCAATTTTCTGCAAAATATCCGGCAGGTGCAGCTCATCAAAAGTAGGGATTTTGGAACTAATAATCCGCAATACTAGTCCTATGCTGCCTCTCTGCATAAAGGCATTAACTCGAAAACGTGCAACACCAGGCAAGCCAATTGCGAAGTTACACTCCTGTGACTTTTCAAATTCGGACAGTTGCTTGTCGTTCATTATTGATCGAGCCAGCATTTGGGTATGATTTGGTGACAAATTTTGTTTTGATACAACGGTGATTTTTCCGTCCACTTTCATAGCAGGGGGCGAGCCTGCGGTGATAAACAGATCTGAACCATCCCTGCTCATCATCATACGCATTAAGTCATGCATAAAACTTTTCGCTTTATTACGATCCATTCGACTTTTCCTTTAGTGCGCTTTGTCGGTTACTTTTTTGAATTAAATAGTTACAGTTGATCTGGATGAGCCGCTTTTTTCTTGGCTTCTTCTTTAGACACCAGCCCTTGGGCCAGCAGCCCTTTTAAATTTTGGTCAAGTGTTTGCATCCCTATATTTTGTCCTGTTTGAATTGCCGAATACATTTGAGCGACCTTATCTTCACGAATTAAATTTCTAATCGCTGGTGTCCCCAACATTATTTCATGCGCAGCAATTCGACCACCACCAATCCGCTTTAATAATGTTTGCGATATAACCGCCTTCAATGATTCTGATAACATCGACCGAACCATTGACTTTTCTGCTGCGGAGAAAACATCAACAATACGATCAATTGTCTTGGCAGCCGAACTGGTATGTAGAGTCCCAAAAACCAAATGGCCTGTTTCAGCCGCTGACAATGCCAAACGAATCGTGTCCAAATCTCGCATTTCTCCAACCATGATCGTATCCGGATCTTCCCGTAATGCCGACCTTAATGCTTCATTAAATCCCAAAGTATCTCGATGCACTTCACGTTGATTGACCAGACACTTTTTACTTTCATGAACAAATTCGATGGGATCCTCGACTGTCAGAATATGACCATACTCACGATCATTTTTGTAATCCACCATGCCCGCAAGCGTGGTCGACTTACCTGATCCAGTGGGTCCAGTGACTAGCACGAGACCACGAGGGTACTCAGCAATTGATTGAAATATTTTTGGAGCACCCAATTCCTCTAGGCTTAAAATTTTTGAAGGTATGGTTCGAAATACACCACCTGATCCTCGGTTATGATTAAAAGCATTCACCCGAAAACGCGCTAACCCGGGTATTTCGAAAGAAAAGTCTGTTTCTAGAAACGCTTCATAGTCTATACGCTGCTTATCACTCATGATGTCATAAATCATCGCATGTACTTGTTTATGGTCCATTGCGGGCACATTTATTCTACGAATATCCCCATCTACGCGGATCATAGGAGGCAATCCTGAAGAAAGATGTAAATCTGAAGCACCCTGTTTTACGCCAAAAGCGAGTAGCTGAGCTATATCCATGAATCCTTTATCCTGTTTTTAATTAAAGATCGTGATGACTTATATGGCATAAGTTATTAATATCTGAGATCTATTCGATTTAACCTAGTTATACTGCTAAAAAGCCTTAGGTCAGACAGACACTTTGCAACATTTTTTTCCCGTCAACAAACTATAGCAAACCCTATGCAGAACACAGAAAATAATCTAAACCAAACACAAGGCCGAATTAACCAAGCGGCGGAACTTTATCATCGCCAATTATCTGACATATGCTTGCTTGCTGTCAGCAAAAGAAAACCAACTGAGGATATTCGAGAAGCTTATCGCTGTGGCCAAAGAGATTTTGGTGAAAACTACTTGCAGGAGGCCCAACAAAAAATTCAAGATCTGGCTGATCTAGACATCTGCTGGCACTTTATTGGCGCCATCCAATCCAACAAAACCAAAGTCATAGCCGAGAATTTCGATTGGGTCCATTGTGTCGATCGTTTGAAAATTGCACAGCGACTCAGTGAACAACGTCCAAACTCGCTTCCTCCGTTGAATATTTGCATTCAAGTCAATGTTGATCTTGAAGACACCAAGGCGGGCATAGCACTCGAAGAATTACCTGCACTAAGTCAAAAAATTAGCCAGCTACCCAATATACGTCTGAGGGGTTTAATGACCATTCCAGCACCCAGTGACAGCGTTGAATCCCAACGTAAGCCGTTTGCAAAGCTGCGCAAGGCGTTCGAGGAATTGCAAAACAACGCGATAGAATGCGATACTTTGTCAATGGGGATGAGTCATGATATCGAAGCTGCCATTGCAGAAGGTTCAACTCTCGTTAGAATAGGCACTGCAATTTTTGGAGAGCGGATTTGAATCAAAAACTTTGTTTTATCGGCGGCGGCAACATGGCTAGCAGCCTAATTGGAGGGTTGATTGGCAACGACTATCCAGCAGCCAATATTACTGTCAGCGACTTAAATCAGGATCAACTCACTCGCCTTTCTGAAGCATTTGACATAGTAACAACAACGGATACTGCTCAGGTTTGTGTCACAGCCGATATTATTGTGCTCGCTGTCAAGCCCCAAGTATTGCAGATTGTTTGCGAACAAATAGCCCAATGCAATACAAAATCCGAATGTCTTTTTATTAGTATCGCAGCCGGTGTTCGTGAAAGTGACATCAATCGCTGGCTGGGTGGCAATCGGAGCATCGTCCGCTGCATGCCCAATACACCCGCATTGGTACAACTGGGCGCAACAGGAATATTTGCCAATACTCAGGTTGACTCAGCACAAAAAGCTGCGGCACAAAACATTCTCGATGCAGTGGGTCTTTCAGTCTGGGTTGAGACAGAAAACAATCTCGATGCAGTGACCGCAATATCTGGCAGTGGACCCGCTTACTTTTTTTACTTTATCGAACTGCTACAGCAAGCAGCTGAAAAGCTGGGCTTGCCACCCGAGACTGCAAAAGTGCTGGCACAGCAAACGGCTCTCGGTGCAGCTTCAATGGCTCAGGGTAAAGATATGGCGGAACTTCGCGCTCAAGTCACTTCTAACAAAGGTACGACAGAACAGGCTATTTTATCGTTCCAACAAAACAATCTAGCGTCATTAGTAGACATGGCGACACAGGCCGCTCATGATCGGTCAATCGAACTTGCAAGCGAACTGTCAGATCGCTCCTAAAGGTCGAACTGACTGTTACTGTGGATTAACGTTCGAAATTATAGTTTTATAAAATCACTCTAAATTAATAAACGAGTTTCAATATGGGTTCTAATTACTTTACCTCACCACTCGCATTCATTATTACAACGCTATTTGACTTGTATATTTTGTTAGTGATGCTTCGGTTTATCCTCCAAATGTTACGAGCTGATTTTTACAATACAGCGTCACAGTTCATTGTTAAAATAACCACGCCACCATTGATCGTGTTGCGCCGTTTCGTGCCCAGCATGCTAGGTCAAGACAGTGCCTCAATTGTGCTATGTCTTATATTAATTTACGCCAAATTCATACTCTTACGCTTTCTCGACATACCCGTTGTAGCAATCGCTAACGTGCAAGCGCCAATTAGTCTCGTCAGCTACGTGGGTCTAATAATCTATAGTATTGCTGACTTGGTGTCGTTATTTATCAGCATATTTTTGGTTGCGTCTATCATCCAAGTTGTCATCAGTTGGATCAGTCCTGGCCAAAATAATCCAGTTATCAGTTTAGTAAGTGCCATTACCACCCCCATACTGCGACCAATTCAAAAACGCCTACCGCCAATGGGTGGCTTTGACTTTTCAACCATGGTGGCCATTCTGGGTTTGATGGTAAGTAAAATGCTGATCATCCCAATCATTATTCGGTTAGGCAGTTTTTAACCATTGCTGATGCTAATCGAACCTTTAATTTACAGATTAAGGGCTGCACGACGTGCGCCCTCTTGTGGGTAGGTCAATTGATTCTGTCTATAACGTTAATCCCTTTTGAATTTAAAGAGATACTCGGCAGCACATGTTTATAGTTTAGCATCAGATCATCACCCTCACCTCTATTTTTTAACTTCGAAATAAACTGCAACATTAACCTTGAGTAATAGCGATAGTCATCACGGTTTAAAAGTTTTTTTAAAAGATACTGCATCGATCAAACTATGATCAAAATAGGGGGCAAGAAGATTGGTATAAAAACAGGTATAATATTTTATAAAATTCACATTCACCATCACGATTATTTAATAGCAGCTTTTGTTATGAGCTGACCAAAAAGTCGTTCCGATGTGTTTTACGTGATTATCAATCTAAAAGGGATGCTTGGATGTCAATTTTAAAGTCTCCGGTCAAACGTAAATTAACAACAATATTGTATGCGGATATTGTTGGCTATAGCCGATTAACCCATCAAGATGAAGTCGGCACACATCTCAGGGTTATGGATTTTTTAGATTATGCCAGTGAGGCTATCTCTAACGGAGGCGGGACCGTATTACGATATTCAGGAGATGCGATTCTTGCTGAATTTGAGAGCATCATTGCGGCTACCGATACAGCTGTCGAGGTTCAAAAAGAATTATCAACTCGCAATAGTGAAAAAACAGAAAACGAAAAGATTCAAATTCGAATAGGTCTGAACCTGGGTGAAGTCATGCTTGATCGGGGCGAGATCTATGGCGAAGGCGTTAATCTTGCCGCACGCTTAGAAGCTGCAGCTCAACCTGGTGGAATTTGTATATCATCTTTCGTGCTGGAACAAATTGCCAATAAAGTTGATATTAGTTTTGTTGATGGCGGTGAAGAAACTTTTAAAAATATTGGAAAACCAGTTCGTATCTATCGTTGGCACCCAGATAAAACATCAGAACAAACTCGAAGTGAAAGTGATTCTGGTGTCGAAGACAGACCATCTATTGCTGTGCTGCCATTTAAAAATCTAAGTGTAGATCCAGAACAAGAATTTTTTGCTGATGGTATTACCGAAGATATCATCACTGAATTGTCACGTGACAAAGATATTTTCGTAATAGCCCGTAACTCAACCATGGCCTATAAGGGTAAATCGCCCGATGTCCGCGAGGTAGCAAGAGATTTAGGTGTAAAATACGTGCTAGAAGGTAGTATCAGACGATCAGGAAACCGCATTCGTTTGAGCGCACAGTTAATCGAAGGTGAGACTAATCACCATGTTTGGGCTGAAAAGTATGATCGATCTCTAGAAGATATCTTTGAGGTTCAGGATGACTTAACCAATATCATAATGAACACGCTATTGGAAAAAATTCGTTCAACCAGCTTTAATCGAGCACTACGTCGTTCGCCTCAAACCATGGCGGCTTATGACCACTATGTAAGAGGCCTTGCCTACTTGTACCAACTGAATAAAACTGATAATGAGACCAGCTTATCTGAAGCAAAAAAATCACTTGAACTTGACCCCAACTATGCCCGTGGTCATATGTTACTGGCAATGACCCGACTTTACGGCCTGTGGTCCGGGTGGTCAGCAGAACCTGAGAAAGATCTGGCTCTAGCCCATCAAGGTGCACTCAAAGCCATTGCCTGCGATAGGACTGATTTTTGGGGGCATGCAATTTTAGCCTTTGCGGAGCTTTTCCGGCAAAACCATGATCGCGCCGTTTCAGCAATTGATCGCGCTATCGAGTTAAATCCAAACGGTGCAGACAGTCGTGCCATGCGTGCAGCAATCTATAATTTCATCG
>JBNMQI010000055.1:0-13080 GCA_051277905.1 Gammaproteobacteria bacterium
CTCTTTTCGCTGTCGGTATGTATGGCAAAACCATGCCGAATCAAAATGGTGCGCCCGTGCGTTTGGTTGTGCCATGGAAGTATGGTTTTAAGAGCATCAAGTCAATTGTCAGTATCGAGTTCACCGATCAACAACCGCAAACCAGTTGGAATATCTCGGGGCCGAATGAATATGGCTTTTATTCTAACGTCAACCCTGAGGTCAACCATCCCCGCTGGTCGCAGAAAAGAGAGCGTAGAATTGGTGAGATTTTTAAACAGAAAACACTCATGTTTAATGGTTATGAGGCAGAAGTTGCCCACCTGTATAAAGGTATGGATTTAAGAAAGCATTTCTAATACGAAATTCTAATAGGAAGTTCTAACTATGCTATCTTCAAACTGAATTTTTTATGCAACTCTCTAATTTACTCAGGTCTGCTGCCGCGAAACCTGTGATTTTTATGCTTTGCCTGGTGCCACTTTTTAGTCTGGTGTGGAATGCTTTTTATGGTGATTTAGGTGCTAATCCTGTTGAAGCAATTACCCATGAGACTGGCGAATGGGCGCTTAGATTTTTGCTCATTACGCTGGCGATCTCACCACTGAGGCAATGGTTTGGATTAGCAGCGTTAATGCGTTTCCGGCGCATGCTGGGACTATATGTTTTCTTTTACGCCAGCTGTCATTTTATGATTTGGTTGGTGGCTGATCACTCGTTCGACTTTGCTGATATGTTCGAAGACATTATCGATAGGCCTTTTATTACTCTGGGATTTAGTGCGTTGGTCTTATTGATACCGTTAGCCATTACGTCTAATCAGGCCATGGTTCGTCAATTAGGTCGGCGCTGGAAAAAATTGCATCAGTTGACTTATTTGGTCACAATTCTGACTATATTGCATTTTATCTGGTTGGTCAAAGCGGATTACCTAGAAGCCAGTATCTATGCCGTCATCGCCATCGGTCTATTGTTACAACGCACCCACATTAAAAAATGGATTTTTACCAAAACTTCCGCCTAGCTTGAATCTTCCTGTTTGGATTGACAGACAATGCAATTAGCGGCGTGAGGTTGGGCTTGAAGACGCGGTAGGGCAATGGGCTCATCACATATCTGGCATAGCCCATATTGATCTGATTCGATTCGCTTTAACGCGATGTCTATCTGTTGCAATAAAGCGATGGTCTGACTTCTGTTCGCACTGGCCATTTGCTGTTGTTGTATGGCATCGATACGCGATACACGACCTACTGACTGCTGATCTAAGGTGACAGGTTTTGCGGCATCATCCGATTGTAATAACTGAAGTTGCAGCGTCTGTTGCTGAGAGATTAACTGCAACTTGAGGTTTAAAACTTGCGGTTCAGTGAGCAACTTGACGGTCATTTTTTATCCTCTGCCTACTTTGGATAATAATATTAAAACGTTGGACTCTAAAATTAAAGGTTTGAATGGGGTAGATTTTTCCTAATGGAATTATTTGCTGAGTGTGTGCCAATTCTTATATTCAACTTTCGCCAACTGCCACTGTTAAAAACGCAGAAAGGTAACCATAGAGTCAAGTCTAACTTGGCGCTTCACCATTTTTAATTAGTTCAAATAATTTGGCAATATTACTGCGAGCCTGAGCTTCATAATGCTCATGAAAATAATCACTCTTAAAAAATGAGGGCTGATTTAACAGTGATAGCTGAAATGACATTTGCTTTTGGTTATAGTCCTCGTCAGGTATATGACACATTTCAGCCCGTACGTTTTTATTATCATTTAAAAATTTGGCCCAAGGTAAACCAAAACTGGATAAATCAATGTCTACTATTAGCTTAGTATCACTATTGGTAATTGATGAGCAGTTGTGGCATGTCGCCATAATGTGCTGGTAAACAGTGCCGCGAAATTCGTTATTAAATAGACCGTCCGTTAATGCCATAAATAAATTGGCACTGAGTTGCTCGTTATCACTATCTTCGATCTTGTAAATTATGTCATGAAACCAAATGGCGAGTTCGACTGCGTCAGGGTTGTCGAGTAACTCGGATACCTGATCAAATATCGTGAGGCAGTTAGTGATATGCGTGAGGTTGTGATAAACGCGGTGTGGCTCGTTATAAGCGTCCAATAATTTTTGATAAACAACCTGACTGCCATCGGCCAAATTAGATTGCTGACGAAACCATAAAGAACGAAACCGCGTTAAGCGATTTTTAGATTGAGTTATATCTGGATGGGACATGCTCATCTAACCTGTTTACTAAGTACCTGTTGCATTACCTCAATAGACTGGTGAAAACTGGCTAGTTCAGGATTAAATGGGTGCATAAAATCCAAAGTCATCTCTGAGCTTTTAGTCCATAATTTGAACGGCAGACTAGTTTTGATTCTCATAACCTTGATTTGACCCTTAAAATGGCAAACGTATCTATTTTGCAATGCGGACCGGTTGGTTGGACTAAATTCAAAGTAGCATCAAAAATCATACAATCTCCCTAAGCTACCTTCTAAGCTTTTGAAGTAAAGTTTAATATTATGAGTTTTCGACTTCGATCACAAAACTAGGCTTGTAAACAGAAAAATGCAATGTTATCTGGTCAATTTGCAGGCCTTTTGATTATGCTCAACTCTGTTGAGCAATTCATTAAGACTATAAAAAAACTTACCCCTATTAGCCATTTTTTTAGATATCGAGTTTTTTGTACTTAATGCGATGTGGTTGGTCGGCGTTTTGTCCCATCCTTTGCTTTCGATGAATTTCATATTCTGAATAATTGCCTTCGTATGAGTACACTTGACTTTCACCTTCAAAAGCGAGAATGTGAGTTGCAATGCGGTCGAGGAACCAGCGATCATGCGATACAACTACGACGCAACCAGGAAAATCAAGAATGGCGTCTTCCAGCGCGCGAAGAGTCTCGACATCAAGATCATTAGTTGGCTCATCGAGCAGCAGTAGGTTGCCACCACTTTTTATTAGCTTTGCGAGGTGTAAACGGTTGCGCTCGCCGCCAGACAGATCTTTAACAAGCTTCTGTTGTGAGGCGCCTCGGAAGTTGAATCGAGACACATAGGCACGAGACGGTACTTCGTAACCGCCAACAACAATAGTATCAAGTCCATCTGATAACTCTTCCCAAACAGTCTTACTGCCGTCAAGGGCATCACGTGACTGGTCGACATAGGAAATCTTAACCGTTTCACCAATAGTCAGACTGCCTTCATCAAGGGTTTCTTCGCCAACGAGAATTTTAAATAGAGTCGACTTACCCGCGCCGTTAGGGCCGACAATGCCGACGATGCCGCCACGGGGTAATCTAAACTCAAGATCTTGGTAGAGTAGCTTATCGCCGTAACCTTTTTTACCACCATTGATTTCAACAACCACATCACCTAGTCGAGGGCCGGGTGGAATATAAAGCTCCTGTGTCTCTGAACGTTTTTGATATTCTTGAGATGACAGTTCTTCAAACCGTTTTAGGCGTGACTTACTTTTAGATTGTCTTCCTTTGGGGTTGGAGTTAACCCATTCAAGCTCGGCTTTCATTGACTTTTGACGGGCTTTTTCGGAACGTTCTTCATGCTCAAGTCGATGTTGCTTTTGCTCCAACCAGGACGAGTAATTGCCCTGCCAGGGAATGCCGTGGCCTCTATCCAGTTCGAGTATCCATCCAGCAACGTTATCGAGGAAGTATCTGTCGTGCGTAACAGCAACGACGGTACCTTCAAAATCCTGTAAAAAACGTTCAAGCCAAGCAACAGACTCAGCGTCTAGATGATTGGTTGGTTCATCTAAAATTAACATGTCAGGGTTAGATAGTAGTAATTGGCACAAAGCTACGCGACGCTTTTCACCACCAGACAAATGTTCGACTGCGGCATCCCAAGGTGGCAGGCGGAGTGCATCAGCTGCAATTTCGAGTTTTCGGTCAAGATCCCATGCACCTGCAGCATCAATTTTTTCTTGTAATACGGCCTGTTCTGCCATCAATACATCGAAGTCTGCATCGGGTTCAGCAAACTTGGCACTGACTTCGTTAAACTGGTTCAGTATAGCCTTTGTCTCAGCGACGCCAATCTCGACATTACCTCGCACATCAAGGCTATAATCTAGTTGTGGTTCTTGAGCTAAATAGCCAATTTTGGTTCCGGTTTGCGGTCTGGCTTCGCCATTAAACTCAGTGTCGAGACCGGCCATAATCTTTAATAGTGTTGATTTACCAGAGCCGTTATAACCCAAAACGCCAATTTTGGCGCCAGGGAAAAAATTGAGCGAAATATCTTTCAGTATTTCATTTTGAGGGGGCACGACTTTACTCACGCCGTTCATTGTAAATATATATTGAGCCATTCAATTCTACCTCGTTAGAAATTTGCCGTCATTCTACCAGTGGAGGGTGCGCTATTAATATCATAAATGTGCCTATATTTGTCATCCTGTGTTTTTGTTCGATATGAATTATAAATCGTTCTATATAGTCTCTTCAGGCTGTTGTTATAAGTAACACATCTATTGATATTGAAAAACCGTCTGAAATTGAGGATGGATAAGAGATATTTCTTAGTTTGCTGCCTACGCAGCTAGGCAATAGCTAGTACAATCAGTTAAGGCTTAATTTTGAATTTAAGCTATTATAAAATAAGCTCCACTGAACAATAATCAAATAAAACAACTGGCTAGCGAGAATTTCCTGAATGGATATGAAACAAATGCAGCAAGAGAGTTACCTCTTTGGAAGTAACGCTGTATTCATCGAAGAGCTTTATGGCGAATACCTCAAAAATGAGAATAATGTTGATGAACATTGGAGACTCTGGTTCTCTAGTTTAGCTCCATCGGATGACAGCAATGGCTTAGTAAAAGACCACGATCATCTTGCAATTCAAGCACAAGTTAAAAGTGCGGTGATGAGTAAAAAAACGACGGGGCAAATCGCCAATAGTACTCAACACGAACATCAGCTTAAACAAGTGTCAGTGCTTCAGCTCATTAATGCCTATCGCATTAAGGGCCATCGTAAAGCCGATCTTGATCCTCTTAATAAACCTTCTCCTGATGCCATCCGAGATTTGACCCTAGAAGGACACAACCTAACAAATGATGACCTTGATACTGTTTTTAATACGGGATCTATGTGTGGTGTCGATGAAATTACTCTACGCGAAGTCATTCAACGTTTGGAGAAAACTTACTGCGGTACGTTGGCCTCAGAATACATGTATATGGAAAGTCTTACGCAAAAGCGTTGGATTCAGAAACATATTGAGACGTCTCAATCGACACCTAATTTTCGAGAAGGTCGAAGAAATCGAATTTTAGATCGAGTTATTGCGGCTGAAAACCTTGAGAAATATTTGCACACTCGCTATATCGGGCAAAAACGTTTCTCACTAGAGGGTGGTGAGTCACTTATCCCCTTGCTTGATCGAGTCATTCAGCAAGCAGGCGCTAATAAGACACGCGAGGTTGTTATCGGAATGGCCCATCGTGGCCGGCTTAACGTTCTGACTAATATATTTGGTAAAATGCCGAGCGATTTATTTGATGAATTTGAAGGCAATGTTAAATTTGATAGTCAGTCAAACCACGACGTTAAATATCATCAAGGTTTTTCATCTGATATTTATACTGATATCGGACCCATGCACATTGCATTAGCCTTTAACCCATCACATTTAGAAATTGTAGATCCTGTGGTAGAAGGATCAGTTCGGGCTCGACAATGTCGATTTAAAAATTTTAAAACTAATGATGTCTTGCCCGTGTTAATCCATGGTGACGCTGCTTTTGCAGGGCAGGGTGTTGTGATGGAAAATTTTAATATGTGTAAAACCCGGGGATATAAAACGGGTGGCACAATACATATTATTGTTAATAATCAAATCGGATTTACCACCAGTAATCCGCGAGACGTAAGATCGACACTTTATTGCACCGAAGTTGCGAGAATGGTGCAAGCGCCCATATTCCATGTCAATGGTGATGATCCTGAGGCCTGTGTTTATATTGCTGAACTAGCGGTTAAGTTTCGGGAAACGTTCAATCAGGATGTGGTAATCGATATGATTTGCTATCGACGGTATGGCCACAATGAAGCTGATGAACCCGCCGTAACACAACCGATGATGTATGACGCGATTCGAAATCACCCCCGGATCGTTGACCTACATTCGCAACGCCTGATTGACGAAGGTTTTACGACTCGGGAAGTCATTGATGAAATGATTGCAGATTATCGTAAGGCACTCGAACAAGCTGGTGGCGTTGCACTAAATGTTATTTCTGGTCTGGAACCTTCATCAGCAAAAGAATGGATTGGTCTCGACAAAGGAAACATTAATATCACTGAAAATACGCAGCTAAGCGAGTCACAAATTCAGCGATTGGGTCAATCCTTACTCACGTTGCCTGAGGGATTTCAAGTACATCATCGGGTTAAGAAAATTCTCGATAATCGTCAAAGAATGCTTGATGGTGAAATACCGTGTGATTGGGGTTTTGCTGAAACAATGGCGTATGCTGGATTACTTGATGAAGGATATCCAATACGGTTATCTGGTCAGGATAGTGAGCGCGGTACCTTTTTTCATCGTCATGCAGCTCTTCATAACCAAAATAATGGCGAAGTTTATAAGCCATTAAAACATCTCCATGAAGATCAACCTCGATTTGAAGTGATTAATTCATTTTTGTCAGAAGAGGCCGTGTTAGGTTTTGAATATGGCTACTCTTCAACAGACCCTAACACCTTGGTTATCTGGGAAGCACAATTTGGTGATTTTGCGAATGGTGCTCAAGTGGTTATTGATCAGTTTATTAGTTCAGGTGAAATTAAGTGGGGCCGTCTTAGTAATCTTGTGATGTTATTGCCACATGGCTATGAAGGGCAGGGGCCAGAGCATTCATCGGCTCGCCTCGAACGTTACCTTCAGCTTTGCGCTCAGCATAATATGCGCGTTGTCTATCCTACTTTACCATCGCAAATCTTCCATTTATTGCGATCACAAATGAAATGTGGATTTAGAAAGCCACTCATTATAATGAGCCCTAAAAGTTTACTCAGGCATGAAGGCGCGGTATCTTCGTTAAGTTCGTTAAGTGAAGGTAGTTTTCAAAAAATAATTCCTGAAACTGACGATATTGAAGATAACAAAGTAAAACGAATCATCCTGTGCTGTGGAAAGATTTATTACAAATTGCACGAAGTAAGAAGCCAAAAATACGATAACACCACAGCCATAGTTCGAATTGAACAATTGTATCCTTTTCCTGGAGCTGATATTGCAGCGTTGAAAGAAAAGTACCCTAATATTGAAACCGTTATCTGGTGTCAGGATGAGCCTCGTAATCAAGGTGCTTGGCGTGAATTTAAAAGTCGGTTAAACGATGTATTCGGTCCTTTTCAAGTCAAGTTTGCTGGTCGTATTTCAGCGGCATCACCGGCTGCGGGTTATATGGCGATGCACGTAGAGCAAGAGTCAAAATTAGTAACAGATGCATTCGAGCTATAATAGCATTCGTTAATCAAATATTTTTATTACATTAATCATTTGGAGTAAACTATGCAGGTTGAACTTAAAGTTCCTGTATTACCAGAATCAGTCACTGAAGGCACACTCGGCGAATGGCACAAAAAAATTGGCGATTCTATTGCCATCGATGAGAATGTGGTTGATCTCGAAACCGATAAGGTTGTACTCGAAATTGTTGCAACTACTGCAGGTGTGCTTGAATCAATTTCTTTTGAAACGGGTGATACAGTCAAAGACGGCCAAGTACTTGGTGTTATCAATACTGAAGTTCAAACCACGAGTGCCGCCGAGTCAGATAAGTCAGAAGAAGCTTCCAGCTCTAATAAAGCAAGCCCATCTGTGCGTAAGTTTATTGCCGAAAATAATTTGTCGGTTGACGAAATTGCTGCAAGTGGCAAGAAGGGTAACGTTACAAAAGAAGACGTACAGCAACACTTGGAAGCTAATAAGGAACCTTCGGTAGCTAAAATATCTCCACCCGTCAGTACTACTAGCAGTGCCCCTGCAGTTGTAACTGAGCCATCTTCTGGTCGAAATGATCGTCGAGTGCCAATGAGTCGTTTACGCCTCAAGGTTGCTGAAAGATTAAAGCAAGCTCAAAACACAGCCGCATTATTAACAACTTTCAACGAAGTTAATTTGCAACCGATGATGGATGCTCGGACCAAATACAAAGAAGCCTTTGAGAAAACGCATGGCGTTAAATTGGGCATGATGTCATTTTTCACAAAAGCGTCAGTTGAAGCTTTGAAAAGATTTCCCGCTGTGAATGCTTCAATTGATGGTGATGAAATTGTCTATCACGATTATTTTGATATTGGTATTGCAGTGAGTTCAAACCGTGGTTTGGTTGTCCCCATTTTGCGAGATGCCGACCAACTCAATTATGCTGATGTTGAAAAGAATATTCGTTCTTTGGGTGAGCGAGCTCAGGCGGGTAAACTTACTATTGACGATTTAACGGGTGGCACCTTTAGTATCACAAACGGTGGTGTTTTTGGATCAATGCTCTCAACGCCTATATTAAACCCACCACAAAGTGCTATTTTGGGCATGCATACTATTCAGCAGCGGCCTGTTGTCATCGATGGAGAAATTGTAGCAAGACCAATGATGTACCTGGCACTAACGTACGATCATAGAATTATTGATGGTAAAGAAGCGGTGCAGTTTCTAGTCACGATCAAAGAGACTCTAGAAGATCCAACCAGATTACTACTAGGTATATAGAAGGGTTTAGTTGAATATCCGGTCAAATAATATTGACCGGATTGCTATTTTTTTGTGCTTTAAGTAACGCTTGATCGAGGTCCCACAGAATATCGTCAAGTGTTTCCAATCCAATCGAGAGTCGGATCATGTCGGCGGTTATACCAGCGGCCAATTGCTGTTCCTCCGACAATTGTCGATGGGTGGTTGATGCGGGATGAATGACTAAAGATTTAGCATCACCTACATTGGCAAGATGACTTAAAAACTCAACACTCTCAATAAATTTTTTGCCTGCTAGTTGCCCCCCCTTAATACCAAAGCTGAGAATTGAGCTTGCGCCTTTAGGCAAGTATTTTTGCACCAACGGATAATAAGTATTATCGTCAAGGCCAGCATAGTTTACCCAAGACACACAAGAATGTAGTTGTAGAAACTTGGCAACCCCTAACCCATTCTCACAGTGTCTATCCATCCGTATTGGTAAGGTTTCTAAACCTTGTAACAACATAAATGCATTGAAAGGGCTCATCGCTGGGCCGAGCGTTCGTAATGTTTCGCAACGGGCTTTCATGGTGAAGGCAAAATCACCAAACGTTTCATAAAAACGAATACCGTGATAACCCGCAGATGGTTCAACCATATTAGGAAAATTACCGTTAGACCAGTCAAACTTACCTGACTCAATAATTACACCGCCCATCGACGTACCGTGACCACCAATGTACTTAGTTGCCGAATGAACAACAATATCAGCACCATGATCAAGCGGTCGACAGAGGTAGGGTGTAGCAAAAGTATTGTCGATAACGAGCGGAATGCCAGCCTCACGCGCGATTGCACCAACAGCCTCTATATCAATTACATTGTTAAGTGGGTTGCCAATAATTTCGGCATAAAGTGCCTTAGTTTTTGGCGTAATCGCTTTACGAAAGTTTTCAGGATCGTCTGAATCGACAAAAGTAGTGCTAATACCAAACTTCCGAAAGGTCACGTCAAACTGTGAAAACGTACCGCCATATAAACTTTTAGCGGACACCAATTCATCCCCTTGTTCCATTAAGGTAAGCAATGCAACGGTTTGAGCAGCCATACCTGAGCTAACGGCCAAAGCTGCGCGACCATTTTCAAGCGCAGCCATACGCTCTTCAAAAACCGCATTGGTCGGATTGGTTAATCGAGTGTAGGTATTACCGAATGTTTGTAAGTTAAATAAACTGGCGGCATGATCGGTATCATCAAATACATAAGCGGCAGTTTGATAGATAGGAACGGCTCTCGAGCCCGTTGTAGCATCGGGAATTTGCCCTGCATGTAGACAAAGTGTCTCTATACCATACTCTCGATCGGCCATTGGACTGCTCCTAGTTGTTTATTTTTGACAGGATTAAGGGTTAACGAATTTTGGCCGCCTAGAGGAAATAACGCCCGTGTTAACACCGACGGTATTGAGCCCACCAAAAAGACGTGCATATTCAATTTTTGGACAGAGATTCATCACTACTTCAAGGCCCGCATCTTGTGCTTTTTGTGCTGCTTTTTGATTTACAACACCCAGTTGCATCCACACTAGTTTGGCTTTGATCTTAATAGCTGAGTCAACAAAGGGTTCAACCCGATCAGAGCGTTGAAATAAATCGACGATATCGATGGGCACTGGAATTGACTCCAGGTTGGGGTAGCACTTCTGCCCGAGAATCTCTTCATTCTTCGGGTTAACGGGGATTATAGTAAAACCACGGTCTAGCAAATATTTGGCAACAAAATTGCTGGGCCTAGACCAATCTGAAGACAAACCAACCATTGCTACGGTTTTGTATTCTCGTAGTACACGACGCAAAAAAGAGCTATCAGTCATGGTAGTTCGCTGTTTTAATGTAAAGATACCATTGGATAGCACTGTATAAAGATTTGCAATGATTTAGTTAGTTTTCAGTAGGGCAGCTAGTCATTTTGACAGTGCTACAAATTTGGATGACGATTACTTTTAGCGGAGTCATTTAGAACTACATTGACATGTGGTTTTAGTGGTGTATATTTCTGCGCCATGCCCAGATGGCGGAATTGGTAGACGCGCTAGCTTCAGGTGCTAGTGGCCGTAAGGTCGTGGAGATTCGAGTTCTCTTCTGGGCACCAAATTAATTTAATTATCCTCATAACTCATTGAGAATGAAGTTTTTTTAATGTTTTAGGCAGATTGCTTTCAAAGGCAGTAAAAGTCAATATGGGCATGATGCGTCAGATTTTGGTGTTATGTAGCATCTGTTTAAGCTTAACGCCACCCCGTTTCTAACACCAGGCACTAAATAGTAGGCAGATGATAGGCGAGGGTTTAAAATAAATTACGTAACTGCCCGATCTAAATATGAGGAGTTTTCTGATCATCAACTTTAATCATAAAACGACTCAACGCTGATTTTCAACCTCAAATCAGCATTGACAATTTTTTAGACGCCGCTTGAATTGTAAGGTAACTGACTTTTATTGCTGCATTGTCAACTAGAAAACACTTTACGGACTTTTACTAATTTTCGGATTATGCTGTTCAGTGTCTCTATCGTATTAATGGTATAAATGACTTTTTAAATGTCCGCAGGGTAATCAAAAATAGAGATTAGTTTTGCCCAGCTCGATTGCCAATATTTGCCGGTTGGGGTGACTATTTTTCATCCCACTTATCGGTAAAGTTTTCCAGCTCTAAACTCGCTTCCTGTTCGATCATCGATTGATACATTCCCTTTGAGTGTTTTGAATGAATAACCATTGAGATGGCCAGTTAGTTCATTTTTGTCATAACCGATGAACGTTTATGCTTCTCAACCATTAAGGTGGCTTCAACGGCCAGTTAAGTGATAAATGGGTTCAGTTTGTCGAGGTTTTTTGGGGTTTTAATATCACTGGCAAGCGCCAGTAGTTTCCTTAATATGCCTTTGGCTGATCATTATTTTTCAAGCTCTTCTGAAGCGATCTTATGCCTGCCGACGGTGACCTAATACCATTATGTTAATATACCGTTATTACATTACCTGCGATACGGTGAATTAGCAAACTACTCAGTTTACATGGGTCGCTGTTAAGGACCCCTTTGACTAACCTATCTTTTAAACTTACCCCGACTATTGTGGTTAGACTTTTTAACGGGTCATGATATTTGGAAAGCGAATCAAACCCTTATAAGAATTTCAATTGTTATGAAATTAGTCCCGAAGCTCAGAAGAACACAATTATTACGCAAACAAGCATTGGGCAATCTATGGGTCGTTAAATACAAAAATCTTTAGGTTTGGAACAGTAATGGCGAGCACTAAAAACGTTGCATGATAGAGAATGTCTATTCATGATTGAACTTAATCGTATATAAAGGCTATAGGCAAAAAAAAAGGCTCCACAAGGGAGCCTTTTAACGAAATACTTGTTTAAGCTATAAGCTTAGATGTCATATTTCATGATAGCGCGTAATTCAGTTGAATCACCTGAGTTACCATCAACTGTATCAGTATCTACATCATGATATTCAAACCATGCTGAAGTCTGAGGACCTAAGCTCATAGTATAGCCAATTGCTAAACTATCCATATCACCAAGGCCGTTAGCTTGATCTAAGTCTTTAGTTTCATAATGCACGTACATGTTATTAAACGTAGCATCAATTAGCATACTGGTAGTAGTAGTGTTAGCTGCCATAGTGGCATCACCATCGTTGTCTTGAGTCTGGTAACCAAAACCTAGTGTTACAGGACCAGCAGCGACACCAGAAACCAATAGGGCTGTAACCATTTCAGGATCTAAATCACCAGCGGCCTTATCACCAGAACGGTCTAAGGTTGCTAGGCCAAATGTTGCAAAGCCAGCGTCAAAAGATATACCTAATTCAGTCGCGTCTGTAGTTTCTTGATCACCAGTAGCCTCTGTACCAGAACCGTCCATTTGAAGTGTAATACCAAACGATACGTTACCTGTACTACTAGCCCAAGAAAGGCCATTAGACTGACGACCACGATATTGAACCATTGCATAACCAGAACCAGCCCATGGATTATCTGCGCCAGCAACTGCAAAATCATAGAAAGTAGCGTATTCACGACCAACAGATACTTTACCAAAATCGCCTTTAACACCAACGTAGGCTAGACGATTACCAACAGTGCTAGCTGTAGAGTCAGTGTTTACACTAAATTGATACTCACCAAAACCAGTCAAACCATTACCTAGATCAGATTCGCTTTTGAAACCAAAACGGCTTGCGTAACCAGAAACAGTCGTGCTGTCGCTACCTGCTGTATCTGCACCAGTTGTTTGAACTGCGCCAAAGCCGCCGTTCGCTTCAACCATTTGAACACCAATACGGATAGACGCGTATGCGCC
>JBNMQI010000056.1:0-12711 GCA_051277905.1 Gammaproteobacteria bacterium
AATGCGTAGTTGGATCATCGTACCTGTTATCTTACTTTTTTTGTGCGCCCGAGGTCAGCTAAAATTACTCAAAACTACCCGTCCTTTGGCCCATGGACTTCGAGGTGGATTAGGTATCTTTGCACCGTTACCTTTTTTTGCGGCACTTCAATATTTGCCGTTAGCGGATGCAACGGTGGTGTTTTTTAGTTCGAGCTTTATTCTCACAGCGATTTCAGCGGTTGTATTAAAAGAAAAAGTTGGCATTCATCGCTGGAGTGCCGTTGTGATCGGTTTTGGCGGCGTGGTTATTGCTATGAACCCCGAAGGTGACAGCGATTACTGGGCTTATCTGATGGTATTATGCGCGGCACTCGCTTATGCGGGTATTCAGATCAGCGGGAAGCAGCTTATGAAGCATGACTCTGTCATTTCTCTTGTGTTTTCATTCAACTTGATGATTGGTTTAGCCAGTACTGCTATGCTGCCTTGGGCGTGGGTACCAGTTTCGTGGCCAATTATTAGCGTTATATTGGTTATGGCAGTATTGGCTGTTGGTGGACACATTGCTTTAACAGCGGCATTTGGTAAGGCTCAGGTTTCTGCAATTGCACCGTTTGAATATACCTCTCTTATTTGGATTGTCTTGCTCGGTTATCTATTGTTTCAGGACATTCCGTCAGATCAGGTTTGGCTAGGTGCAGCCGTTGTCATTAGTTGTGGTCTTTATATGATTTACCGAGAGTCATTGCATAGACGTGTCTAGTTAACCGCCGGTAACGGGTGGGAAGAACCCAACCTCGTCGCCAGACTTGAGTGCTGCACTTGAGTCGCACATTTCATGGTTAAGGGCTATTAACACGCTGCTCTTAGGTGAAAACTGAGATGCCCATGGCTCGCCTCGGCTACGCAATATATCAATTAAATCACTCACTTTGACAATAGCGCCATTAAATTCTAAATCCTCTTCTCTCGATTGAAGTGCTTCGCCAAGGCGAGCAAAATATTTTATTTTAATCATTATTTAAACCTTGTTTCTTTGTGTCTAAATTTGAGACCAATCAAATAACTGAATTTCGATAGAATCACCGATTTCAACGCCACTGTTATCTTCACGCAATAAAATAAAACAGTTTCCCCTAGTCATCGAAGTAAGAATACCCGAGCCTTGCTTGCCGGTTTTGCAAACCTGCCATTGACCATCGATATCCAATGATGCAATACCACGCTGAATTTCCATTCGTCCGGCTCTCTTACGCATCTTTTCAGTGGATATGGCTCTAACGACGGGTGTTTGAGCCGGCGATGCACCCGAAAGTTTTCGTAATGCCGGTATAACAAAATGATTAAAGGTCACCATTACTGCGACTGGATTGCCTGGCAAGCCAATAAACAAGCTGTCTTTTATCTTGCCAAAGGTTAGGGGGCGGCCTGGCTTAATGGCTATCTTCCAAAAATCAGGTTGACCAATATCTTCTAATGCCGTTTTAATAAAGTCGGCCTGGCCCACTGAAACACCACCCGTGGTGATAATCAGGTCTGCTTTTTGGGCAGCACCCAGTAACGCAGATCGAATACTCTCGAAGTCATCCTGAATCACCCCAAGGTCAATCATATCAACTTCGAGCTGAGCGAGCATGCCGTACAAGGTGTATCGATTACTATCGTAAATTTGGCCTTTTTGCAGCGGCCTATCAACTGATACCAGTTCATCACCGGTCGACATAAATGCCACCACGGGTTTTCGAAAAACAGAGAGTTCACTTATACCCATTGACGCCAGAACACCTAGATCAGCTGGCCCAATTTTGTCACCCTGGTCTAAAACCACTTCGCCTAGCTTAATATCTTCACCGGCATAGCGAACGTTTTCACCTTCTCGGTGATTCGAATCTATCGCAACCAAACCATCATCACCTTGCTCGGCCTGCTCTTGCATGATGATCGTATCGCAACCGTCAGGAATAACCGCACCAGTCATAATTCGAACGCATTGGCCCGACTCGCAAATCGTATCCAAACCTCGGCCAGCAAAGGCGCAGCCTATTTCTTTAAAGGTGGTTATCTGTCCATCTTGTAGATCAGAGAAAGCAATGGCATAGCCATCCATTGCCGAATTGGCATGGCCTGGCACATTGATCTTCGAGCGTATGGATTTGCTGGAAATTCGGTTCAGACAATCGCAAATCGGCAACAACTCTGATTGTTGCAAAGCCTGAGTTTTGCTTTCGATTTGATTCAATGCCTGCGCGACACTGATCGAATTTGGATCAGTTGGGTCAGCGCAGCTCGGGGGGTGGTTTATAGTGGCTTTCATTGCAATAACAGTTAGCGAATCGAATAGTTGGTATTGAGACATAGATGAGGAAAAATTGGAAGTCTATAAAGTCCGGAGTCAACTCTTAGTTCATTCTATTTTATGCTGGAAACAAACGCTTCGGTCAGGCTCGCGTCATATTGAATATGACTAGTGTTTGCGGATAAGGAAATTTTATGAAAAAATTGAATATCTCCTTTGAATTACATTTACAATTTTGGGCCTAATTCAGGCTGATTCCACACTAATTGAAGAAATTGATTGACTGGGCATGGCTGAGTGACTTCCTCTACTTTAAGAGGCATTAAGTATAAAATGGGTTCTCATTAGCTCTTAGGCGATGAATGCAGCGATGATAAAAATTCAGAGTAAAAGCTGGATCTAAATTTCTTAACTTTAAATCGATGGTGCCAATGAATTATAAATACAGCCTGTTTTTGTCAACAATATTATCTGCTTTAAATGCTCAACGTCAGAGGTGGTTAAGCTTTATTGTAATTCTCGCAATTATTCTATTTATAATTGAGATTAGTTTTCGACTCAATGAAGCGTCCATAATATCGCTTCAAGACAAAGCACTGATAAAATTACAAATGTTTAAATTGCGTGAAAAAACTGATTTTTTATTGCTCGGTTCCTCTCGATCTCAAGATAGCTTTCTCCCCGATGTTATGACAAATAAACTGTCACAAATTGATCCTCGCTGGATAAATTTCAAGGCCTTTAATGGCGGTTTATCTGGCGCTAGTTTGCAACGCTTAAGTTATATAGCTGAACAAGCTTTGGAAAAAAATGGATTAAAGGTTCTGGCACTTGAGATATCTGACCCTCAATTACGAAATATTGATTGGAGCCCTTCATTTTTTGCATCTGATAAGAAAATTAATGTTGAAGGTTGGCTACAAAATAATGTTTCAAATACTTTTTTTATAGTTCGTTATAGGAAGGCTTTTCGGGTTAATATTTTATTACGCTTGACAAATTTGATGCTGGCAAACCAGAGTAATGGAGTCGCTTTATTTGGACGAGGCATTTTAAAGAGACCTTTTCTTAAAGACAGAATTGAAATGCTTGAAGAAGACAAAGAGAACTGGGCAATATCCATCATAAGGCCTCAGAATTCTGTTAACGAACGCCTTACCTTAATTAAGGGTGAAGAAAACTACTTGCCCGTCTACGAGACGATAGCTTCTAAAGCCCGTTCTCGCGGTGTCAAAATACTGCTTTTTGTGCCACCAGTAACAGGAAAAGAGCTGGAAAGAGAATGCGATCAGCAGCATCTTAATACCTATCAGGCAATCGCCAATATCACGCAAAGCCCATTAGTTTTGCATTCGTGTAAGCCACTGAGAATGGATTTCTTTTATCGTCGTGACGAAGGTCATCTCAATAAAGTGGGAAGAACAATCTGGTCTGAAAAACTAGCAGAGTCCCTAATCGAATCAACATTGATTGACAGAGAAAATAAATAACATGCTCTTTAATAGCCTTACTTTTGTATTACTTCACATTGTTGTTATTTGCGCATATTGGTGGTCACCCAGGCTATCAGCACGATTATTTTTTCTGTCTTTAGGGTCATTTATTTTCTATGGATGGTTTTACTGGCCAGGGATATTTATTATTGCCGGCTCAATCATTGCGAATTACTTCCTTGGTATTAAAATAGGACAGACACAATCCAAAAACTGGGTAGCCTTAGCCGTTGTTTTGAACTTACTCAGTCTATCCAGTTTCAAATACATTAATTTCTTAACTCAATCGCTATCTGACCTCTTCTCGTTTTTTAACGTAGATGTCTTGATTCCTGTCGCGCCACAATGGTTACCACTGGGTATATCTTTTTTTACGTTTCAACTCATAGCTTATTTGGTTGATGTTTATCGTGGTAAAAGTGAGGCTGAGAAAAATTTTCTGGTTTTTACCTGTTTTGTTAGTTTTTATGGGCAGTTAATCGCAGGGCCAATTGTGCGATCACATGAATTCTTACCGCAGATTAAAACTAAACAGGTTTTTTCTGGTGAAAAAATGCAACTCGGTGTTTTCTATTTCATTAGTGGATTAATGCTAAAAGTCTGTGTCGCCGATACGTTAGCTCAGTTTGTTGATCACGGATTTGGGGATATTGCAGCGTTATCTACAAATATGGCATGGGTCACCATTTATGCCTTTGCCGTACAAATATTGTGCGACTTTTGGGGGTACTCAACTATTGCACTTGGATCTGCCTATATGCTTGGGTTTAATTTGCCTATTAATTTCGACTCACCTTACGGATCGGTTTCGTTGAAAGAGTTTTGGCGTCGCTGGCATATTACTTTATCTTCGTGGTTGAAAGATTACTTATATATCCCACTCGGAGGTAACCGTAAAAAGGCTTATCGGAACTTAATATTAACAATGACCCTAGGCGGGCTATGGCATGGCGCAAGTTGGAACTTTGTTATCTGGGGATTTTTGCATGGCACTTGGCTAGCGGTCGAAAAGTCGATTACTCTAGGTAAAAGCCATCCTAAAAAGATTGGTTTTTTAAGTGGTTTAATTAAAAAGTTATTAGTCTTCCATGGTGTTTGTTTACTCTGGGTACTTTTCAGAGCAACGACTCTGAATGACTCCCTGTTATATTTTCAACACTTATTACTGCCGCCCTATGATTTAAGTGTTCGGGTGCCATCGGCACTGAGTACAACACTCCTGCTTTTTTTGGTATTTCATAATAAACTTGCCCAATATTTAGTCGGTGATAAATTTCTACGTATTAGCCTGACAAAACAGGTTTTAATGTCATTATTCATTATTCTGACGACATTAGCTTATAGTCAGGCTCGTTTGGACTTTATCTATTTCGTCTTTTAGCGTTTACAACAAAAATTGGAGTATTTTCGAATTGAGGGAGTCTGCTTCTAGCGGATGTCAGGAACTGCCTAGGGTCTTGCTCTTTTGCTTTTATTAGTTTATCAGCCATTCCTATGAATAAGTAAATAGTGAGTCCAATAACAGGTTGTTTGGTGATTTTGCCATTCCCTCCTAAAAGCTTGCTTGCAATACCTTTTCTTCCCATATTATGATGTCCACAGAAATTTCCTATTCCCGAGGGCAGCATGCAAAAATCTCTAAATATTGATCCAGCAAAGTGTACTGGTTGCCTGCAATGCGAAATGGCCTGCTCATACGAACACACAGGGGCGTTTAACCCATCTAAATCGTTCATCAAGGTATTTACTTTTCACGATGAAGGTCGATTTGCGCCGTATACCTGCACCCAGTGTGAAGAAGCGTGGTGCCAACGTGCCTGTCCAGTTGATGCTATTAGTATCGATCTGACAACGGGTGCGAAAGTCATTTCAGACGATAAATGTGTTGGCTGTAAGGTTTGTACTATTGCCTGTCCGTTTGGCACCGTTAATTATTCTCAAGATACCGGTAAGGTCGTTAAGTGTGACCTTTGTGGTGGCGACCCAAAATGTGCTACTGCCTGTCCAACGGATGCAATTACCTATGTTGATGCGGACTGGACCGGGTATTCAAGAATGCAAGCGTCTGCGGCTAAAAGCCTGCATTCAATTGAAGTTACGACTTAAATTATTTTTAGCCGTAATTCGTCAGTCATAAATTTTAGGTAATCAACCAGATGCAACATATTATTATTGGTGCTGGGCCTGCAGGCGTTGTCGCAGCCGAGACGATAAGAAAATATGATTCAGAGGCATCAATTACCATTATTGGTGACGAACCTGAACCCCCTTATTCAAGAATGGCCATACCTTACTATCTGATTAAAAATATTGACGAATCAGGCAGCTACCTACGTGATCCAGTCAATCACTATCGAAATCTCAATATTGAATTGGTTCAAATGCGGGTTGATCAAGTTGATGCCACAAATAAACAAGTAAAGCTCGCAGATGGTCGTGTTAGAAGTTACGACAAGTTACTCGTAGCAACTGGTTCTCGACCTGTCAATCCACCTATCCTGGGACTCGATTTACCCCAAGTACATTCCTGTTGGACGTTAAAAGATGCCCGTGGTATCGCCGAATTAGCTCAACCTGGCGCCAATGTGGTCTTGATTGGAGCTGGATTCATCGGTTGCATTATTCTCGAAGCATTGGTCAAACGGGGTATCAATTTGTCTGTTATCGAAACAGGCAACCGTATGGTGCCTCGGATGCTTAACGAAAAAGCGGGCGGCCTGCTTAAACAATGGTGCCTAGATAAAGGAATCGATGTGCATACTTCTTGTAGTGTTCAATCAGTGACCCCTGCCGAAAATGGTGTGAGCGTTAGTTTGAGTGACGGTGATGCGTTACCCGCGGCGTTAGTCATTACCGCCACCGGCGTTAAATCTAATTTGGAGATGCTGGAAGGTTCAGGCATTGAGGTCGATCAAGGTATCGTCGTTAATAATCAGATGCAAACTAGCCATAGTGATATCTATGCAGCCGGTGATGTTGCACAGGGTATGGACTTTTCGACCGGTAAATACGAAGTTCAGGCTATACAACCAACTGCCACAGATCATGGCCGTATTGCGGGGATGAACATGGCTGGAAAAGCAATCGTTCATCATGGCACGGTCAACATGAACGTACTCGATACAGTGGGATTAATCTCCTGTTCCTTTGGGCTTTGGATGGGCATTGAAGGCGGTGAGCAAGCTGAGCTATATAGCCCAGATCAATATCAATACGTCAATTTGCAATTTGATGACCATTGTTTGATTGGTGCCAGCTGTGTTGGTAAAACTCAACATATAGGCGTATTACGTGGACTAATTGAATCAAAGATCACACTAGGTGTTTGGCGCAAACGGTTACTTGGAAATCCCAATTTAATCATGGAAGCCTACATGGCTTGCACTCAGGAGTTGGGTTATAATCAAAAGCTATGACTCGAAGAGGGTCAACGTCAAATCTAAACGGACCTTAGCATAACTTTATTTTTCCCAACCGATTCACAGTAAAATGAATAGCCAGCAAAGTAATCGATATAGCCGCCAAATTCGACTCGATCAAATAGGTGAGCTGGGTCAACAGACAATCATTGATTCAACCGTGTTAATTATCGGCATGGGTGGACTCGGATCACCTGCCGCTCTTTACCTTGCTGCTAGTGGTGTCGGAAAACTGGTTATTAGTGATTTTGACATCGTAGAAGAATCAAATTTACAACGTCAAATTATTCATACCAATCATGCGATTGGCAACAATAAAGTTGATTCAGCTAAAAGTAGCATTAAAGCGCTCAATCCTCATTGTGAAGTTGAAACAATTAATTATCAAATTGATGGTGATGAACTCAAGGAAATTATTAATCGAGTTGATCTAGTGCTCGACTGTAGCGATAATTTTCAAACCCGATTTGAAGTCAATCGCCATTGTGTTGAGTCTGCTAAGCCGCTTGTATCGGGTGCGGCAATTCGATTAGAAGGCCAAATTTTAAGCTATCAACCTAAATTAGAAGGCCCGTGTTATCAATGCCTTTACAGCGAAACAGTCTATGAGAATGCTGAAAGTTGTGAAATGGAAGGTATTTTGGGACCTGTAGTGGGTATCATTGGCACCATGCAAGCACTACAAGCGTTGATGATTTTGACAGATAATGCAGCGCCTTTAGTCGGTAAGCTGCTACTATTTGATGCTGCCGTAATGGAGTGGCAACAAGTCAAGCTGTTGAAGAACCCAGAATGCCCCGTTTGTGCCGCTGACTAAAAGCAAATCAAATTAATTAACCTATACAAATCCTAGCTGAACACTTGATCGAGTAGCCACTGAATTCATGAATATCCGTAACCTGCTAAATCTTCGTGTGCGTGCCGCGATGACCGCGGCCAATATCCCTGAAAACTGTCAACCTATGGTCGCACTGGGCA
The DNA here is from genome assembly GCA_051277905.1 of Gammaproteobacteria bacterium. Taxonomy (GTDB): domain Bacteria; phylum Pseudomonadota; class Gammaproteobacteria. The sequence goes on from JBNMQI010000056.1 coordinate 8,169, forward strand.
AAAATCCACAGCATGGTGACTATCAGGCTAATTGCGCCATGGCCGCAGCCAAATTAATGAAAACCAACCCACGAGCCCTGGCGGGGCGCATCCTTGAGAATTTGGATTTATCTGATATCGCTGACCATTGTGATATTGCTGGTCCTGGATTTATCAATATCAAACTATCTGAACAATGGTTGTCAGATCAAGTTAATCGATTAGGTAAAGATATGCATCGAGGTATTGAACAGGCGCAACAACCTCAAATAATCGTTATCGATTACTCGGCGCCCAATTTAGCAAAAGAAATGCATGTTGGTCATTTGAGGTCATCCATTATGGGTGATGCTCTGGCTCGAATTTTTGAAGCTCAAGGGCACCGGGTAATACGCCAAAACCATGTCGGTGACTGGGGTACCCAGTTCGGTATGCTTATTACTCATTTACAAGATCAAATCGAACTCGATAGCGACGTCAAGCTGGCAGACCTCGAAGTTTTCTACCGGGAATCAAAAGTCCGTTTTGATGCTGAAGTAGTTTTTGCAGAGCGTGCCCGCGGCAATGTTGTCAAGCTACAAAATGGTGATGATGACGCACTCGCCATGTGGAAACGATTTATTGATATTTCAGTGGCCCACAGTGAAGAAGTCTACAGTAAGCTCAATGTCACTCTTAAACACAGCGACATTTATGCTGAAAGCGCTTATAACAAAGCGCTACCCGGTATTATTCAAACCTTGAAAGACAAAGGTCTGGCCGTTGAAAATCAAGGTGCACAAGTAGTTTTTCTAGACGATATGATCGACAAAGAAGGTGATCCACTGGGCATGATAGTGCAAAAGTCAGACGGCGGTTTTCTCTATTCGACGACAGATTTGGCGGCAGTTGATTATCGTTGTAATACACTAAAAGCTGATCGCTGCCTGTACTTTATTGATGCGCGTCAATCGTTACACATGAAACAGGTCTATGCCGTAAGTCGTAAAGCGGGATTTGCCACCGACCATTGCACGCTCGAGCACCATGCCTTCGGCACCATGATGGGTGAAGATGGAAAGCCGTTTAAAACCCGCAGTGGTGATACCATAAAACTCAGCGCATTGCTGGACGAGGCCGTCGTCAGGGCCGCTCAATTATTATCTGATAAAGCGTCGGATTTAAGTTCGGCTGAATCTGCAGAGGTCGCACGCAAAATCGGTATTGGCGCGGTAAAATACGCTGATCTAGCTAAAACGCGAACCAACGATTACATATTTAGTTGGGATAGCATGCTCAGCTTCGAGGGCAATACCGCACCCTACCTGCAATATGCCTATACACGAATCAAAAGTATTTTCCGCAAAGCTAACTTAAGTGCTGAGGCAGCCACTGGAGAAATCATTGTGACGGAACCTGCTGAGAAAGCACTAACACTTAAGCTATTACAATTTGGCGAAGCAATTGATCAGGTAGCGCTAGATGCCTATCCACATCAGCTTTGTAGTTATCTCTATGAGCTTTCAAGCTTGTATATGAAGTTCTATGAAGCCTGTCCAATCCTACGCAGTGACACCCCAGTTGAGACACGCAATAGCCGGCTTCAATTAAGCGATGTCACCGCTACCACCCTTAGAAGTGGGCTTGATTTACTCGGCATTGAAGTAATGGAAAGAATGTAGGCGACCCCAAATAAGATGAGTACTTTAGAAATAGCTCTAATCCATGTAAAATAATTATTACATTTAATATTTCCTTACCTGGTATGACATCCTTGCAACAGCCCAATTTTGATTTATTGCAACTATCAGCGAAAAGACACAATGACTGCGAGTAAATCTAGTCGACCTTGGGTCTGGATAAGCTTAATTTTCATGTTAGGTCTATTTGTCGCCGGCATTCTTTATCTCGATAGTCAAATCGTTAAAACCAGTAAAGCAAACGCTAAAAAACCTGAAGTTACGACCAATAAACCAAAACCAAAAATAGATTTTTATACTGTCTTAGAAGATCGCGTGGTGGACATACCCGTACTCAAAGACGATGTTGATGGCCTAAAAAATCCTTCAATTAACAAACTGGCCATCGTGCAGCTGAGGCTTCAGGTTGGCTCATTTAAAAGTGCGCTTGATGCCGACAGTCGAAAAGCTGAGCTGGCATTTTTAGGTCTAGAAGCAAAAGTGAACTCAGCCAATGTCAATGGATCGACTTGGCACCGTGTCGTACTGGGACCCTTTGAATCCAATAGTGACATGTCGAGAGCTAAAAACCTGCTGAATGAAAGCAATATTAAGTACGTGCAGCGTAGCGTTGTTCAATAGTAATAATTTATTTAGCTATATTTGAACGTTGTTGTATGTATTACTGCCATTGGATTGATAACTGAACTTGGCATAGCGTGACAAGAGTATAAAGGCGACTTTTTAAGAGTGAAATTTAAGCAAAAAACAATAGAAGTGGCCTTTTTTTTACAGACGCTATTTATTTTCCCTTTGCCTTTACATGCCAATGAGATTGATCTGTCTCAGTATGAAGAAGATGTGCAGAATATATTGCTGGATATGGCGGGTGATAACACTAAAATATTCCGTGATATTGATAACGTCGACGATGCTCCCTTAAGTCTTGAAGTTTACAGTAATGATGTACAGGCCGTATTTTTAGATATGGCAGGTAAAGATCCCACTATTTTATCCTTAAGCCAAGATGAAAATAGCAGCATAACCGTTGACTTTAGGCACGGTATTATTGAAGTTATTGCTAACAGTAAACTGGCCTTAAAAAAATCTATTGTCAAAACCTTGCTAACGCAAGTTAATCCTAATGTTATCGACCCCAATACGGCCCATGATTTTGGTTTGCAATCTAAATCGGGTAAGCCTTTCTTTTATAAACAAATTTTAGATCAAGACAGACAAGCAATTTACACTAATTGGCGCGCGTTACGTTTTGCTGATTATTTAATTGCTAACAGCAATAGTGTCTTGCAAGGCAGTTATAAAATCAGGATCTATTTAACTAGTGACCATACACAAATATCTAGCTTAAAGTATTACGATTTGGTTGTTGCCGCTAGTCGACGTCATCAAGTGCCTATTTCTCTAATTTATGGCGTTATTGAAACTGAGTCAGCGTTTAACCCAAGAGCGCGCTCAAGCTCTAATGCAATCGGTTTAATGCAAATTCTACAGCGTCAAGCGGGTAGAGAATACTTTCAGCGTGTTGAAGGTTATGACCATGTGCCAACTGAATCATTTCTATTTAATACTGCTAATAATGTCGAAGTAGGCACCGCATATTTAGCCATTCTGGCTAATCGGTACTTGTATAAAATAAAGCATGCCAAGACACGTCAATATGCGGTTATCGCTAGCTATAACGGTGGTGCAGGCAATCTGTTTAAAAGCTTAAGTCCCAGTGGCAATAGAGCAAAAGCAATTAATCGGTTGAACAGGATGAGCCCATCAGAAGCGTATCGGTTTATTACCCAACGCCATAATCGTGAAGAAACGCGTAATTACTTAAAGCGGGTAAAAAGCTACCAAAAAAAATATGAACACTTAGATTAACTCAATTGAACTGTACGAGGCTTGTAATACATTACCGATACAAGTCTCTCAGAAACCAATCGGGAATTTTAGTTCGAGCCTGATTCAACAAATGTTCATGGTCACGAAAATCGGCACAATGCGACTCAACCAGATGCCAAAATCTGGAAGAATGATTCATGTGATGGGTATGGCAAAGCTCATGAATCATCAAGTATCCAGCTGTATCCCGAGGCAAGAAGAGTAGCTGGTCGTTCACACTAATCGTACCTGAACTAGAACAACTGCCCCAGCGTGTCTTTTGGCTCCGAATGCTGATCTTTTTATAGGTTAGACCCGTTTGCTGAGATAGCTGTTCGAGTAATGGTGGCAATAGTCGCCAAGCTTTTTGTCGAATCCAGTTTCGTAGTTGCCATACGCGATCAGCTTGCTTATCAGTATCGTCATTATTAGAGTTAATGACTATTTGATTGGGACTGTTGGTTGTTAATCGATGCTCATAAACAATCGGCCAATGACTCTCATCAAAAACGAGTTGGATGTTGTCTGGTAAAGCAGGTTCTGCCGATTGATATTTTTGTAGTTGCGTCTCAATCCACTGTGTATGGTGGTTCAGCAGTTCAGGTACGGCTCTTTTGGGGAACCTTGGAGGAATGATGACTTCCAGACCACCAAAGGGTTTTATTCGAAGTTTAGGGTGCTTCACCCTACTCGATACGCGAAGAGAGTAATCAAAAGGTGTATTCATCTTGCCAACCAGTTTAGAATCGCTCGCCATGTCACATCAACCATCATTCGAATCTCAGATCTTACAACATTGCTACGGTACTGATCGAGCAAAGTTGCTGCAGCTGTTAAAAAAAACGCGCCGATTTAAAAATGACGACAAGCTCAGGCAAACCTTAACGTCGTCCATACTAGCCTCGGCGGAAACAGTCAAAACTCGACAGCAACAAAGGCCACAATCGCAACTTGATCAAAGCCTGCCTTTTTACGACCATCAACAAGAGCTCGCCGAAGCCATTGCCGCCAATCAG
>JBNMQI010000057.1:0-12382 GCA_051277905.1 Gammaproteobacteria bacterium
ATAACAGCAATGGAAGAGCATCTAGACACAATTGATTTTAGTCAAACCGACCGAACAGAGTTACAGGGCATTCTCTTAGATATGCGGGCAGCATTGGCAGCTCAGGCAAATCCAAGCTTAATCGACGCTGCTATTGCAGGACGATTTAAAGATATATCGACTCGAATCAATGTTGTAACAACTAACCTTGCCAGCACCGATAACCTGAAAGTCTATAGTCAGGCTGATATCGATAAAGCCCTCGAACAACCGGCTTGGGGGGAGACGTGGGTAGAAATTCCACCGTTACCGCGTACTGATCGAGGTCGTAAGTTTGATGCTGCGAGTGTTGTTTTAGATAAAATTTCCAAAGACTATGCTGGTATTAGGAATAATGGTGTTCAGATCACTGATAAGCTTGAGGCATTAAAGGCACGTTATAGCGCTTTTGAAATCGATCAAAGTGGCGACCCTAACATGGTCCAGGCGCGTAAAGACCTTGTCAGACAAATTAATAAAATTTACAAGCGTATCGATAATGGCAAAATCTTTCCGCCTGCGATGACCGAGCTTGTCGAAGCCTCATTGATTGCGCTTGAACTAGAGAAAAGAAACCAACAAGGCAGTCTTATTTATATCGATGCCCTGGCAATGCCCGGCGGTGATATTTTAGCCGGTAACAGTGCATGCTCCGAACAAGGATCTGGCCGTTGGTTACCGAAACCATCCGACACAATGAGGACCTTCCTGCGTATGGCTGATCCAGATATCGGCTACAAAGGCATTCCATTACTCTGGTACAAAATGAAGCCAGTAGCGGAAATGATTGCTTTTGTTGTTCCTGATTGGTTGCCTGATTTAATACCGGGTGAATATCCTCGCCATGATGATACCGGTAAGGTACTGAGTAACTTCAAAGGAAGCTTGTATAACCTGTCGACTGGTGACTATGATTCTTTCGGAGTACCCGTGCCCACGGGACACGTCTGGGACTCGATTCTCAGGGTGCTCGCGGGGTTGTTTTTTGGCATCATTCTGGGCGTGCCTTTAGGTTTGTTTATGGGGCTTTCGCGATTTGCAAAAGGCTTTTTTGACCCACTCATTGAGCTTTATCGACCGATTCCACCGCTAGCCTGGGCGCCACTGATCTTGACTATTTTTGGTATTCATGACGACGGCAAGATCTTCCTACTATTTATGGTGGCTTTCGCGATTATGGTTATCTCAGCCAGAACCGGAGCGACGGGTACGCACCTATCCAAGATACACGCAGCGCACTCGTTAGGTGCGAGTAATCGACAAATTGTTCGTCAGGTTATTTTACCGAACTCGTTACCTGAAATTCTTACCGGTATTCGAATAGCGATAGGTGTTTGTTGGGGTACATTGGTTGCAGCAGAAATGCTGGCAGGTACTACCGGAATTGGTTTTGTTGAAAATGTTGCTCGTAAACAGTCGGACTACGAAATCATCTGGATGACGATTTTGATATTGGGTCTACTGGGCTTGATGTTTGACCTCATCATGAGATCCGTTATTAAGCGCGCTATTCCCTGGCGTGGTAAAGGCTAGGTTACCTATGGCATTAGTGGGGGCTGGAATATCATCAGCCCCTGCTAACTTTACTTAAAAGAGTGTGTTAATTAATCTGTTTTCCCTACTTTAATCACGCTAAAATTAAACTCACTATCTAGTGTCAACTGTATACTTCCGACAGTTAATTCTCATTAAAATATGTATAAAAAACCTCAGGAGTTGGAAATAACTCGAGCATCCTGAACTTTTTAGCGAGCTATCTAAGCAACAAGCACTGGAATAACTGTGGATTGGCTGCTCCGATAACCGCGTGCCGCCCAATTAAATAGTCCAATTGCCACCGAGCAAAGGCTTTGTGTATCGCAATATCACCAATGTTATGGTGTATAACGGTTTGACTTGACTGTCAGTCATTTAATACGGGGTAGAATTGATTAAGGTCAAACATATTTTTGTCTGTGGACATTATGGTTGCAGCGGTATCAAGACCGCTATTGTAGACCCCGACCATGGTTTTTTTGATAACTAGTTAGGTCACATTAAGTATGTTGCGCGAATTCATCCTAAAAACTAGAGGAACTAGAGTACTAGGCCAAGCAGTGGTTATCCTGTTGTGCCGTCTGTACCGAGGAAAATAGTTTGGCTTGCAAGCTCAGACTTTTCCCATAGAATCCTCGTTTCTATTCTTTATCATTTAACCTGATCACTATCAAATTTATGTCATCAATTGCTCAAATTATCGCTCTGGAACTCAATGTCAAATTAGCTCAAGTTGACGCTGCTGTTGTACTACTCGACGAAGGTTCAACCGTGCCTTTCATTTCCCGTTATCGAAAAGAAGTCACGGGCGGATTGGATGATATTCAATTACGCCAGTTGAATGATCGACTGGGTTATCTGCGAGAGTTAGCTGAACGCCGTTTGAGTGTTCTTGCCAGTATCGACGAGCAGGGCAAACTAACTCCGGAATTGAGTACTGCAATAGCACTGGCTGATACTAAAACGCGATTAGAAGATTTATATCTGCCCTACAAAAAGAAACGACGAACTAAAGGTCAAATTGCCATTGAGGCTGGTCTTGAACCGTTAGCCGATTGCATAATGGCGGACTTCAGTCTTGACCCCGAAGTGCTTGCTGAGCAGTATATTAGCGAGGAATTTAGTATCGCCGATGGAAAGGTAGCACTCGATGGCGCCAAATTTATATTGATGGAACGCTTTACTGAACATGCCGACCTTTTGGCTAGATTGCGTCAAATTATTGCAGACAAAGGTATGTTGATGAGTAGTGTGAGTAAAGATAAAGAGGAGGCAGGCGAAAAATTCCGTGACTACTTCGATTATCGTGAACCGATCAACAAAGTTCCTCCTCATCGTGCATTGGCACTATTTCGTGGTCGTAAGGAGTCTATACTGTCGCTAAAGCTCGATATTCCAGACTTAGGCTATGCCGATTTTCATCCCTGCGAAGCGGCTATCGCTAATGTTTTTGAAATACCTTACTGTCCTGATAGTGATTTTTCAGGTAAACCAGCTGCTAGCAAATGGTTAACCGAAGTGGTGCGATGGACTTGGCGTGTCAAGTTGTTAATGCAAATAGAGAACGACCTATTAGGCAACTTACGAGAGCAGGCTGAAACTGAGGCGATTAAGGTATTTGCTGATAATTTAAAAGATGTCTTGCTCGCATCACCTGCAGGTCAACGCGCTACTATGGGGCTTGATCCTGGCCTTCGCACGGGTGTTAAGGTAGCGGTGATTGACAGCACCGGGCAACATGTAGATGACATCACGATTTATCCGCATGTGCCCAAAAATAAATGGGACGAATCGATTTCAACGCTAGCCAGTTTGGCGAAAAAGCATCAGGTTGAACTCATTGCTATAGGCAATGGCACTGCATCACGTGAAACAGAAAAGCTGGCAGCAGAATTGATTCAAAAGCACAGTGAATTAAAGTTGACAAAGGTGGTAGTAAACGAAGCAGGGGCTTCGATCTATTCTGCTTCCGAATTTGCTTCAAAAGAATTTCCTGATCTCGATGTCACCGTGCGTGGTGCGATATCTATCGCTCGACGATTACAAGATCCATTGGCCGAGTTGGTAAAAATTGATCCGCAGTCAATAGGGGTCGGACAGTACCAGCACGACGTGAGTCAATATAAGCTGGCCAAGTCACTCGATGCCGTGGTCGAGGATTGTGTCAACGCCGTGGGTGTCGAGGTGAATACTGCTTCAGTTGCACTACTTAATCGCGTGTCCGGATTGAGCGAAACTCAAGCGAATAATATTGTTGACTGGCGTAATGCCAACGGACGAATTAAAACTCGAGAGCAACTCAAATCAATACCACGCCTCGGTGCCAAGGCTTTTGAACAGGCGGCTGGTTTTCTTCGGATTCAAAATGGCGACGTGGCTCTGGATGCTTCAGCTGTGCATCCTGAATCTTATTCACTGGTAGCAGAAATGGCAAAACGCCATAAGTGTGAAGTGATAGAGCTGGTTGGCAATAAATCAATTTTGGCAGAAATTCAGGCGAAGGACTTTGTCAGTATTGAAGTGGGCTTGCCAACCGTGCTGGATATTATTGCTGAGCTAGATAAACCTGGTCGTGACCCACGTCCAGAGTTCAAAGCGGTTAGTTTTAAGGAAGGTATTGAGAAACTATCAGACTTGACCCCAGATATGATACTTGAAGGTTGCGTCACTAACGTCACTAACTTTGGTGCTTTTGTCGATGTTGGAGTGCATCAGGATGGTTTGGTACACATTTCTGCACTTGCCAATACTTTTGTTAAAGACCCGCGAGAAATCGTTAAAACAGGGGATATTGTTAAGGTGAAGGTAATGGAAGTGGATGTGAAACGTAAACGAATTGCGCTCAGCATGCGACTTGACGACTCTGCATCAAATGATGAGTCAACTCCCGGATCAACGTATGGTGCAAAGAGTCCTCGCAGTGACAATCCAAAACCCAGTCATCAATCACATCAGAAAAAAACACCGCCTAAAAGTGAAACTAAACCAGAGGGTGCTTTTGCAGCCGCATTTGCTGCGGCAAAATCAAGGCAGTAGATATGAGCCAGAAACCGAAAAAACTAGCAACCTCGCCGGAAACTAAAGAAGAGGCCACTCGGGTTGCAAAGAGTATGCAAAAGCCGGGGCAAACCAAAGAACAGACTAGGCTCATTGCTAATGGTATACAAAAAGGTATTGAACAGTACAAAAAACTCCACAAAGCGAAATCACGAGAACTCGACAAACGACTTAAGTTGAGTCAAAAAAAATCCAACTCAACGACTGAAGTTGAAAGTAAATCACAAATCATATTTCGGCAACATTGGCTTCCCTGGACTTTGTTGTTATTTAGCTGGCTATTGGCAGGGTTCTATTTTTTCTTCCAATTATGAAGTTCGAAAAAACAGAAGTGAGTTTTTATTAAATTGATGTGCTTGTTTATTAGTCATGATGCCAGCGTTTATGATTATTTTAAGGATTGAAATAAAGGAGGATTTTAGTTCGTAAAGAAGTTCTGGCAGACTTCAGGTATTTTGATTGTTATCTGTAATTTATGTATTGGCGAGTGATTACCTTAACTCTCAAAAGAGGATTGTATTGTTTTAGAGGTAAGTTATAACTTGGTTCAGGATCATATTGGCTGGCAATAAACACTTTTGAACCCGCTAGTTGCATACGCTAGTAAAAAATATCCGGTTGAGCCATTTGTGGATAACAGCATCTAATGGCCTACAGTTAGGGTTCAGAGATAGTGTCTGTTGAAAATGGATTTTAAGGATGCTAAATGATTGATGTTTAGCTTTTAGTGGATTTAAGGTTGGGTAAAAGTTCTAATAATCGCTCGCGTACCGTGTGGCTGCCTGAAGTGCTTTCTTGTAACTTATGAGTCAAAGCATCTGGACTCTGACAGGCATTCACAACGCGAGTCATCATTGCATCTATGCAGTATCGCCATTGTTCAATCTCTGGTGATTGTGATCTTGCTAGAAATTCTCCGCGATACATTAACATGGCTTCATTGGCTCTTTGCTGATTGAGGGGTTCCCATATACTAATGAAGTCAGCCCAATAGGGCATTGTCAGTCGATAGGGTCGAGAGCCTATTTTGCCGTCAAGAAAATGTCTTAAATGTGAAACGTGGGTCTTCAATGTGGCAGTTGAGACGTGGTCATCATTATAAAGTGCGGTGTGAAGTTGTTCTAAAGTTAAACCCTCTGGGTTTAACGCGAGTAAACACAAAATTTCTAACTCGCGCTGGGGTATTTTGATCGCTTTACCTTGGTAGATGACTCTTGGTTGGCCTAAAGCATGCACTTCAAGTTCAGCGCGAGACTCTGTGAAAGGTAAATTCTGAGCAATTGAATTCGCAATCTGCGCAATAGCCGATTGACCAAGAGGCGTGTGCTTATTCCAAGTTGTCGACATGTCTAATATGCCAACACATTCACCCGATTGAGGGTGGATGATTGGCGCAGCATAACAAACCCAATCCTGAACAAAAGGTAGGTAATGCTCAGAAGAAAACACGGTCACTGGTCGTTTAAGTTTGAGTGATAAACCAACAGCATTTGTGCCGACCACGGTCTCATTCCAATGACCACCAGCAATAAAGTTAAGGTTTTCTGCTCGCTGACGCATATGATTACTGGCGTGAGTCCATAATAGTCGTCCACACGGATCGGCGATGGCCACCACTAAATCAGCCTCTTTGGTTAGCTGTATCATATTGCTCTGTTCGAGCTTTGCACCAATTGATAGGGGTGACTGTCGCCAAAGATGATCGACTAGCGAAGCATCATCCACTGGCGCATGTTGAGGCATTTGTGAAATCGTATTAGCACTTCGTTGCCATGAATGGAATATCTCTTGAGGCACGTTATCAGCTGTTGTTTGACTGAGTTTGAAGTTACCGCGTTGCTGCTCGACTGCTTCACGACGCTGAGATAAATTTCCAAATGTCCTAGACATTTGCTACTAATCCCTTTTAAGTGGCTAATATGAATTACAATACCACCTAACTTAGGTTTAAAACAACTCGTACATACTGCGCATTTGGTCTTTCAGCGTGATTGAAAATTTATAAAGGCGGGTTCATAGTTTGTTAAGGCATGTCGGAGATCAGCGGGCTTAATCAAAGGCGAGAGGGCTCGTGCTAAAACATTGCAATTCCATAGGCCTATTGCAGGTTGTTGTCCAAATGCATATCGACCTTTTCTGTCACTCGGGCTAGCAACAAAGTCGTCATCTAAATCTTCAGTAAATGTGGATTCACCCAAGTCTAAGCTCACACCAAGAATAGATTGATTGTCGGTATTCATCATACCGTGAACAAAACCAGCCTGTTGCCAATGTGCGATTAGTTGAGCCGTTTTAATAATGACATCTTGAAAAAATCGGCCATAGTCATTATTGCCATCGGCGTCGTTCCCCAGGCAATGAGGAAAATAGTGCTGTATTACATGGTCAGTCAAAGCCTTAAGAGCTGGAACATTTTTGTTAAAATAATACCTTTCAAATGTGCCAAAACGGATATGACAAGGCGTTACTCTGGTGAGCATCGCGACAGACTCAAATCTGTTGCGATAAACTTGTTCACTACCTTTAACAATACAAAGACAGCGCGTGGTAGGTACACCTAAAAACGCTAAACGTTCACTAATGTCGTACTCATGTTGGCACTCAGTCAAACCTGCTCGTCCGTCAGAAGCGAAAGTGAAGGGGGTTTTACCGGCACCTTTAAGGGAGATTTCCCAATGGTCATTCTGGGTTCCAACTTCGCCCAATAATAGAGTTCTGCCATCACCTAAAAATGGATTGAATTTCCCAAATTGATGACCTGCATAGGCCTGAGCAGCTGGCGTCGAATTTTGAAGTGAAGCATTACCACTAAAAATGTCGAGGAGTGGTTGTGTGCTGCACACAGAGGGTGAAATTCCCAATATTTCTGACACAGTAGGGCTTTGTATCACTAGATTGGGTTTACTAATACCTAGCGGCTTTACAGGGATTGAAAAGTCATCACCTAGTTGGCGAAACTGACTTTCGTAGATTAATTCATCGAGTGACTGTCGTTTCATTGCTATTGATTACGCCATCAATAATAGAGGCAGACTAGAGCAAAGCCCTAGCCTGCTCATCAGTGCTAGAAGAAACCTAGTGGGTTGATATCGTAACTAACCAGTAAATTTTTAGTTTGCTGATACTGCTCTAGTGCAGTTTTGTAGGTATAGCGACCCATGCCAGACTTTTTATAACCACCAAACGCAGCATGCGCTGGATACAAGTGATAACAGTTAGTCCAAACGCGACCCGCTTGAATACCTCTGCCCATGCGATAAGACCGATTCATATCTCGAGTCCATACGCCTGCACCCAATCCAAAGTCAGTATCGTTGGCTATTGTTAAAGCTTCTTCTTCGGTTTTAAAGGTAGTCACTGAAACAACAGGGCCAAAAATTTCTTCTTGGAATACGCGCATATTGTTCGTACCCTTCAATAAGGTCGGTTCAATGTAATAACCTTCCTCGTATTCATCTCCAATGGCAGCAACTTTGCCGCCTGCGATGACTTCTGCACCTTCATCTATGCCAATTTTGATATAGTCCAAAATTCTGTTGAACTGTTCTTCAGAAACTTGAGCACCTACCATGACTTCGGTGTCTAGTGGGTTGCCTCGTTTAATTTGGCTGGCTCTGTCAATGACCATCTTAATGAACCTTTCATAGATTGACTCTTCAATTAATAATCGTGAAGGACAAGTACAAACTTCACCCTGATTAAAAAATGCGAGCACAGCACCTTCAACGGCTTTACTGATAAACGCATCTTCTTGATCGAGTACATCGGCAAAGAATATGTTGGGAGACTTTCCACCTAATTCGACAGAGGAGGGAATCAGGTTTTCAGCCGCACATTTCAATATGTGCTCGCCGACAGGCGTCGAACCAGTGAATGCAATTTTTGCAATTCTCTTACTTGTTGCAAGTGCGTGACCGGCTTCTTCACCATAGCCATTAACGACATTTAATACGCCTGCTGGTAGTAAGTCACCCACCAGTTCCATTAACATTAAAATAGAAGCGGGCGTTTGTTCTGCAGGCTTTAATACGACGCAGTTTCCTGCTGCAAGCGCAGGCGCCAGATTCCAAATAGCCATCAAAAGAGGGAAGTTCCAAGGGATAATTTGGCCGACAACGCCAAGAGGCTCATGTATGTGATAGGCAACTGTATTGTTGTCTAATTCACTAATGCCACCTTCCTGCGCTCGTAAACAACCGGCATAGTAACGAAAGTGATCGACACATAGAGGTAAATCGGCATTCAATGTCTCTCTAACAGCCTTGCCGTTATCCCATGTTTCGGCTACTGCTAAGGCTTCTAGATTTGCCTCCATGCGATCTGCCATTTTCAACATGATATTTGACCTTTCAGTCACCGATGTTTTACCCCAAGCGTCCTTTGCAGCATGAGCCGCGTCTAGGGCCTTTTCGATATCTTCCGCCGTAGAGCGTGGTATTTTACAAAATGGTTTACCATTGACGGGTGAAATATTGTCAAAGTATTCCCCCTTAACTGGCGCAACCCAAGCCCCACCAATAAAATTGTCATAGCTAGCTTTAAAAGAGACGACTGAGCCATCTGTATTTGGATTTTTATATTGCATAATTTCACTCTCTAACAATGTTGTTGTAGTTAAATTTATTACAAAATCAATGAACGATTGACTTGCTTCACACATTACAGATATAAGGTTGGTTTAAGGTAGGTATTTGAGAATTGATGATTTTGTTAACGAAAACTAAAGGCGTTGAAACATGGGTGGCAATAGCTGAAATAATCAATCAAAACTCTAAAACTTGAGCCCTAGAATACTCGTTTGTATCTAGCTTATACCTTTAGTTCTAATGGGTTGCCGCGGCTGAGCTGACTCTGTCGTCATCATCTGAGGTTTTATTAGGACCATTATGGGCTTTGATATTTATAGCAGGCGCCTTCCTGTTCCTATACCTAATCCGCGGTGTGATTCTGTTAATGGCAATAGATGGGAATACACTAACAGGATTGAAACGAAAGCCGGTTCCAGTTATTTGATAGCTTTTGAGTTATAGAAGGCGCACTTCCTTGTGCATTTTTATTCAGTTAAATAAGGTTAGAGAAGACTCGGTATGTCGGCTGCAAAGGTAGGAAAGGCATACATTTCATTCCCAAGTTGATCAGCACTAATGCCATGCCGCATCGCCAGAGCATAGAGGTGAATTAGTTCCTCACCGTGATGACCAACCAAATGAGCACCGAGTATTTTACGAGAGCCTTTTTCGATAATGATTTTGGCCCAGGCAACGGTTTCAGCATAAAATCTGGCTGAGAACCATCCAGACATATCTGACGTTAATACTTCAAACTCGAGTCCAGAATTGCCTACCTCTGCTTCGGTCATGCCGACTGAACTCAATGCGGGTATGGTGTACACAGCACTTGGAATAACCGAGTAGTCGGGTTTTTTGTTGTCATTATTGACAATATTCTGACCTACTATGCGACCTTCGTAAGTAGCCAGAGGCGATAACTGAGCTGAGGTCACGAGTGCATCACCCGCTACCCATACCGATTGATTGGACACCGAGCGAAGGCTTTCATCTACTTCGATACGAATGCCATCGTGTTGAACATTTGCAGCACTTAATTCCAACTCGCTTACGTTGGCGATTCGTCCTGTGCCGTTAATAATACGATCAGCAATGATAGTGTGCTCTTTACCATCGTGAGCATATTGCACGCTAAATTTATCACCCACCTGCTCAATCTGTTGTACTTCGACACTGGTTTTCATATCGATACCAACCCGTTCACCTTCGGTGCGAATGGCTGAAACAGCATCGGTATCGAGGCGAGGTAATAGCTGTGGCATCATTTCAAGAATAGTGACTTTAGTACCAGCGTGAGCATAAACATGGCTGAATTCCATTGCGATGACACCACCGCCGATGAATACCACTTCATTTGGTTGTTCGCGTTCTGACAATACGTCATCTGATGTGATCAGGTATTCAGCGCCTGGAATGGATAATGGACGAGTGATAGAGCCTGTCGCGATGACAATATTATCGGCTTTGAGCATTTGACCATTAACTTCGACAGTGTTTGGGCCGACAAATTTGGCCTTGCCTTTGTATACGGTGCTGCGTCCTTTAGCTGTGTCTTCCATAGCGCCGGGAATAAAATCGATCATGTCAGTTTTGCGATCCATTAGTTTTGACCAATGGAGTTTGGGCTTGCCTACTTCAATGCCGTGGGTATGGGCGATTTCGATCTCGTGCATGGCGTGAGCGGCTGCTACCAACACTTTTTTTGGTGTACAGCCACGGTTTGGACAGGTGCCACCGAATTCATCTGATTCGATAAAGGCGATAGATTTTCCTGCAGCGTGAGCAATTTGAGAGACGCCAAATCCAGCATTTCCGCCGCCAATAATAATGATGTCATATTTACTAGGCATTGTTTGAACCCTCTGCATGAGTAGACTGTTGTTGACTTGAGTTGAGCAGACCGAAAAATTCCCCGTTTTCAACCAGCTGGTAAAGTTCGTCACTACCACCTATCGGCTGATTGTCGATAAATATTTGAGGTACAGTAAAACGTCCTGATCGTTTGTTCATTTCGATTTCCTTGTCGTGGGTGAAAGTAACTTCGTAGTCGGTATAGTCTACGTCCAGGTGATCGAGTAAAGCTTTTGCTCGAAAGCAAAACGGGCAATAGTCTTTGGTATAAATTTCTATATGTGGCATTTTTTAATCTCCGAATTGCATTGTTGACCAATTGGTCATAAACTAGGCGAAAAATAAGCCGTACTTTCTGCTACGGCTCTAGTGAAAAATAATAACCGTATTTGACCGTTCGGTCAATAACTATTTTTAACTTAATTTTGTGACACAAAAAGATGGCCAGACCAAGAGAATTTGATGAAGACCGAGTGTTAGATGCGCTCACGAACGTGTTTTGGGAAAAGGGGTATGAAGCAACTTCGATGCAGGACCTGGTCAAAGCTACGGGTTTATTAAAGGGGAGTCTATACGGTGCCTTTGGAGATAAAAAAGTGTTGTACATGAAGGCTTTGGCGCACTATGACAAAACGCATATTCAATCAGCCCTTGATATGCTTAGCAGTAACGCTAGTGTCGAAGATAAAGTAGTCAACCTTTTTGAGGCTGTTATTGAAGGGGTCAAAAAAGATGTTTTTGCCGGAGGGTGCCTGTTGTGCAATGCCAGCATGGAAATGGCAACCGTTGATAAAGGGGTTCAAGATTCAGTTAATAAAACAATCCAACGCCTGTGCAAAGCAGTCACCATTGCACTGAAGTCGAATGGCGATAGTTCTGATCAGGCCGAAGCATTAGCTAACGCTATTATCAGCAGTTACTTCGGCGCACGGGTACTCGCTAAAGCCGGCGCACCCGTTCAAATGATAATCGATGCCCAGACTGCCAGCGTACGTGGTCTGTCTTCCCGTTAGTTAGTCAGTTTTCCTAGTATTTTGATCCCAAATTTTACTGACAGCAGATCGTTGTTGAACCGCATTAAAGAGCGCTGCCAAATTAGGAGATCTTTCCAGTAGCGTTCCAGGGTGCTCATGCCAGCCAATTAGCATGAGTAGATAGGGGTCGATAACACTATATTGATTACCAAGCAGATAAGGGCCATTGGTTCGACTATCTTGCATGTCTTTCTCAAGCAAATCCCAGTATTTATCGAAGTCGAGGCGCCCTGTTTGTTTGACTAGTGCAGCGGCAGTGGCGTCGTCTGCAAAACGATCACTGTAGTTGATGCGTAAGCAGGATTCATAGAGATTGGC
>JBNMQI010000058.1:0-12266 GCA_051277905.1 Gammaproteobacteria bacterium
GGCAAGATATAAAACGTATTTTACAGCAAACTGCTACGCCAATGGCCGGCAAAGATGGATGGGAAGTGGGTGGCGGATATGTTAATGCACACCTTGCAGTGAATGCGATTGTTAACGGTGAAGAAGTATACGATTAAATTAAATCGTCAATTTAACGCTGAAGCGATAGTTATTGAAAGCGCCAAATTTAGTCGAAACCTTACCTTTATACCCGTCGGTGAGTCACCGATTGAAACATTTATGGTTGGCCCTGACGTGTCTTTAGTATCTGCAAAAGCCACTATTGAAACAGGCTTAGCGTTCGTTTTGGAAGACCCTAAAGGTAATACTTACGGTTCAGGAATTGGCCTGATAGCACTGGGGACGTCAGTGGGTACTATTGTCCCAGGAATGCCCGGCGAATGGAAAGTGTACGCACGCGGTATTGGCTCTGTTAGTGGTTTAGCGGTTGACCCAGCAGGTGTTACAAATGGCGTTGGTGCACCGGGTAGCTTTGATGTGAATATTCGTCTCTTAGAGTCCCAAGGCATCAACGGTATTGATGATACTGAGAACCATCCAGTTCGCCCATTCGCAGAGTATGTCGTCAATAGTCATTTGATGGATGCGACCGCCAATGGCTTTGAACCCGATAGCGATTTAACTCGTGTGCAACTAGCCGATACATTAACCCTGGCAAGCAGTGTGCGTCAGTCGTTGAATGGTAACTAAGCGGTATTTACTGATGTGAATAGCGACATGGCAGCAGCGGTGAATTCAGTGATGCAACAAGGCGGTCGTCTGGCTGATTTGGATCGTACAGACGATGCACTCATGAAAACTGATAGTTCATCTAACTTTGCTGCACAAAGCAAAGTACAGCGTGAAGCGTTAGCTTATTCATTAGTGCAGGCATTAGGTCAGCAAGCGGCAGCTCAGTCATTTGATACCGATGAAGATGTAACTGTAATCGTGTTTGGTGAAGTGGTTACACTATCTGACAGTGATGACATCAGCGATGAGTTTAAAGGATACGTACAGGTTGCCCTAGCGATGGGACTGCTTCGCGCAGACGTAAGCTTCGAGCAAGACTCTTTTGCTTTTGAACCAACTATTATCGCTAAGTTTAACCCGCAATCAACTATTACTCGCGGTGAAACTGCAGTAGCAATTACTCAACTAGATGGTATGCGTTAATAACTACTACTCGAAAAGGCCGGCTTTGCCGGCCAATCGTATTCATTCTGCAGAGCTGTTGACTGGTAATTTCTTATAGATATTACTGCAATGGTTTTCTGCAGTTTTTAAACTTCAAGCACAATCAAACTAGACATGCCTGTAGTATTCAAAAAATAACACTAACAGACATGTTTAAAAAGAGACCGACAGTTTCCACTGGTAATTAGCCACTACGACAGAATCGCTCGGTAATTAACGCACGACAAAATCGCTTGGTGTTAAGATATTAAACTGTACTAGTTTAAATTTGATCTGAAAGATTTAAACTGAACATCACAAAGAGAGAACATACAATTTACGATAGGTCAGTAGCCTATATAAGCAGCTCAAATTAACAGATACTGGACGGTGAGTTTTCGCTCGATAATGACCCCTTCGAGCTGTGAGCTCAAGCGCTGCGCCCATTATATTCTCCTAGCGTGGTTCGAATCCTCAGTCAGGTTATATCGCTATAGACTCTCCTGGCACACAGGGCGTTGCCGGTTTTTATGGAGCAAAAAATTTTAAACTAGGCGATATATCCATCCACACTTTTTACTCATACTGAGTTATTTTAGCCACCGTAAAACCTCAAACAGGAACTATTGCATCGGACAAAGAAATTTTGATTGTAGCAGTGGCAAGAGTCCACAATACTGGGATGAACATGGATAACAATATGATTTTTGATGCGGGCTCAGCACCTATGATCCTCGAACCCATGAAAGCCGTGCTTGAATTCGAATAACGCTAAGTGGAGAGCCAACATTCATAAATCAAAAGTAGTTATAGGATTAGTTTGGTAAGCGTTTAGGATAAAACTGAAAAAGAGTTGAATTATTTCCATGATGATCGTACTGTCGCTGACGTTATAGAGGAGATAAATTTTGATAACCAATCGTCAACAAAAATATAAATGGAGTCATATATCGTAGATGATACGACGGGTTATTTACTCGAAAAATTTATCAATCAGGCAAGCTCTACTCCTGATGATGTTGCTGTCAGCTTTGATGAGCAGGTTCTCACTTATAGAGAATTAGATAATAGTTCAAATAAACTTGCGCATTATCTTAAAGAATGCGGTGTAGGCACTGACAGTTTTGTTGCTGTTCTTATGAGTCGAAGTGTTGAGCTTATAATTGCTCTTTATGGAGTGTTAAAAGCAGGTGGCGCTTATATTCCTATAGATCCAGACTACCCTGAAGCAAGAATTCAGCATATGCTTGAAGACTCAATGCCTCTAATTATTCTTTCTCAATCTCAATGGGTAAACTGTATCCCCCTTGATTCAGCAAAAGTAGTCGAACTGGATACTTGCTGGTATAACATCAGTAAGTTTCCAAACACATCTCTATGCCCCACTGAGGCAAATGATCTGGCTTATGCCATCTATACTTCTGGATCAACTGGATTACCTAAGGGGGTGATGATTGAGCATCGCTCTATTGCCAATCGTTTGGACTGGATGCAGGATGTTTTTCAACTTAATAACAGTGATTGTGTTTTGCAAAAAACTTCTATAAGTTTTGATGTGTCTGTTTGGGAATTATTCTGGCCATTACGCTGTGGTGCAAAAATGGTACTTGCCAAGCCCGATGGACATAAAGATAGCAGCTATCTAGTCAATCTTATACAAGAAAAATCAATTACAACCCTACATTTTGTTCCCTCAATGCTGTATGTATTTCTTCAGGCACCGGGTGTTTCGCAATGCCAGTCGCTACGTCGCGTATTTTGTAGTGGCGAAGCCTTAACGTTCGCTTTGCAGCAGAGCTTTTTTAAGCTTCTGCCAAATGTGGAGTTACACAACCTCTATGGCCCAACCGAAGCAGCGGTCGATGTTACCCACTGGAAGTGTGATCCTAAATCTGAGCTAGATTTTGTGCCCATTGGTCGTGCGATATCCAATACATCTATATATGTGTTAGATAATGACCGCCAGGTTGTTAAAAAAGGGCAGCAGGGAGAACTTTGTATTGGCGGCATTCAAGTAGGTCGTGGTTATTTGAATAGACCAGAGCTGACCGAAAGTTGTTTTCCCCTTGACCCTTATAGCAATGTTCCACAAGCAAGAATGTATTGCACCGGGGATATGGTTCGAGAACTCAAAGATGGTAATATTGAATATCTTGGACGGTTAGATCATCAGGTAAAGATACGTGGGTTTCGCATTGAGTTAGGTGAAATTGAGACACAGTTAGCGTCACATCCAGGCGTGAGTAATGCAGTTGTATTGGCTCGGCAGGTGGCTGAGCAGGATATTCGGTTAATTTCCTACATTGTTCCAGAATGGAACTATGCTATTGCTAAAGAGGAAGAGACTGATACGGTTGAACAATGGGAGAAAGTCTTTGACCAGACTTATAAAATGGGCCAAGAAGGAAGTAATGAGGCCACCTTTAATATAGCGGGTTGGAATAGTAGTTATACCGATAGCCCAATCCCAGCCAAGGAGATGCAGGAATGGTTAGATCAAACGATTGATCGTATTTTAGCACTTAACCCTAAACGAGTTTTAGAAATTGGCTGTGGCACGGGCATGATATTGCATGGTGTAGCACCTAGCTGTGAGCACTATATTGGTACCGATATTTCTGAAGTGGCTATACGCCAATTAGAAGGCGACGTTAAGCAACGAGGCCTGAATCAGGTTGAGCTTTTTAAACTAGCAGGTGACCAGCTTGATCAATTCGCTCCAGCTAGTTTTGATACAATTGTTATAAACTCTGTTGTGCAGCTTTTCCCTGGTGTCGATTATTTATACGAGGTGATTAAACAAGCTGAGAGTTTATTGACTGTTGGGGGTAAGTTTTTTCTAGGTGATATACGAAATCGGGATTTACTGCATGCCTTCCATTCCTCAGTCGAATTATATAAAACGCAATCTGATACGCCACTTAATACTCTTCTTCATCGTGTAGCAGCAAAAATATCACACGAAGAAGAGCTCTGCCTTTCCCCGCAATTTTTTACAGCTATTTGCAATTCTCTACCCAGATTATCTCAAGCTGAGTTACAACTAAAGCGTGGCAATTATAAAAATGAACTGACATGCTTCCGTTATGATGTTGTGCTCCATGCAGATGCCGAAGAATCCAAAATTCCTGAGCAAGTTGATTGGAGTAGTGCGGCATTAACCTTGAATAGTTTACGCGAAAAACTCACAATTTCGAAGGGGGCGAGTTTTTTATTGATTAAAAATATTCCCAATGCGAGAACATTTAAGGCAGTCTCGGATTTCTCCGAGTTTCACAGACAAGAATTTAAATTGGCTGGTGAATTACAAAAACATCATTATTCTGATTGCGATGTGTATGAGCCTGAAGCATTCTGGCAATTAGGTGATGAAACGGGACATTTGATTCGACTTGAATGGTCTGAAACAGCAGACTGTTTTGATGCTTTTATTTCTCCTTTGAAAGCTGGACCGAAGCCAGAAAATACAGACATTGCTAGCCAAGACTGGCACCAATATGCAAATAATCCACAGAATGGAATGCTGCTTCGCCAATTACCGGCGGATCTACGCAAATCACTTTCTCTCGTTCTACCAGATTACATGGTTCCTGCCAACTTTGTTTTTTTGAGTGAATTTCCTTTATCGCCGAATGGCAAACTTGACCGCAAGGCTTTACCTGAAGCGGATCTTCAGCGCGTTCAAATTGCTGAGGAATATGTGGAGCCAACATCTGATAAAGAGCGCATATTATGTGCTATTTGGTCGGAAACTTTGGGCGTAGAAAAAATAGGGATACACGATAATTTCTTTGGCCTTGGTGGCGACTCTATTCTTAGTTTACAAATAGTTGCACGAGCTAATGAAGTTGGTGTCTCCCTTACTCCTGCACAAATGTTTAAGTTTCATACGGTGGCCGAATTAGCTCTCATCGCTGAGGAGAAAATGAGCAGTCATGCACAACAATCTCTTGTCAATGGCGAACATACACTTACTGCCATGCAGCGTTGGACGGTAGATTATAGTCCCATCGATCTGCATCATTCAAATCAAGTGCTTTTCCTGAAAGTCACCCGTCATATAGACGAAGAAATAGCAAGGACAGCCTTGAAACATCTAGTTGCGCATCATGATGGCTTGCGTTTAAGTTTCAATGTAAGTGAAGATAAGACAGTAACAGCATACTATCTTCAACCAGAAAATTATCCTTTGTTATTTGAGTACATCGACTTAACTAATACTTCTAACGATGAGCAAGAAATACTTATGGAGCAGCATGCGACAAGGCTACATGAAAGCCTATCGATAGAAGGGCCATTATGGGCAGTTGCTCTGTTTGACACAGGGGATGAACAGCACATTTTATGGACACTGCATCATCTAATTTCAGATGGTTATTCAGGCCGATTATTACTTGTAGATTTTGAAAAAATCTATAATGCTCTTGTTGAGAAATGGGTTGTAAAACTGCCGCCTAAAACTACATCGTTTCAATATGCGGCAAAGAGTTTCGAGATGCTTGCAGAAAAATCACAGATTAGAGACTCGCTGAAATTTTGGAACGAACTTGACTGCGTCAACGCTCATCCTCTGGCACTTTTTGGCACCATGGCCAAGGAAAATACAACCCAGTCTATAGTTATTAATATTGGTATCAGTGAAACAATTGCCTTACTCCAAGAAGTCACACGAAAATCATATGCTGGTATTGATGTAATTTTATTATCTGCGTTAGCACTCGCATTGAAGAAGTCTACGAGAGGAAAAGAATTTCTTGTTGAAACTGAAAGTCATGGTAGGCAGCCATTATTTGATGAGGTTGATCTTTCGCGTACTGTGGGAGTTTTTTCTTCGATGTACCCCGTTCATTTAGATGTGCGAGGCACTTCTATAAATGAATTAGTCTCCTCAGTTCAGCAGTATTTGAGTGACTTACCTTTGCATGGGCTTAGTTATGGATTATTACGCTATTGCACCAACGAGTCGTTGATGCTTCCATACTCAGAAAAAAAACCGGAATTATTATTTAATTATTTAGGCCAATACGACCAGTTGTTTAGTTCTGAGAGCCGCTTCGAACTTTTGGATAATAAACCTGGCATTGCGCGAAGCCCTCGAGAAAATAGATACCATCTTATTACCGTTGATGCATTGGTCAGCAATGGCACATTACTACTAAATTGGAAATATGGTAGTGAAGTATTTTCCGATTGTTGGATGCAAGATCTAGTCAGTAATTACGAACACTCATTGAAATTGATTATAAAGCACTACCTTCAAGCAGAAGAGCGTCCACTTGACGCCAACGACTTCCCTCTGCTTAATCTCAATGATAATGAGTTCTCATCTTTGTTAGAATTAGGAGATATAGAAAATATTCTCCCATTATCGCCACTGCAGAAAGCTCTAATGATTCATAGTATGAGCGAGCCCAATTCCGATGCTTACTGGGTACAAATGGATGCGAAACTACTAGAACCAATAGATATTTCTTTAATGCGCGAGTCCTGGCAGTCAGTACAAAACAATAATGGGATTCTTCGTAGCCAATTTATTTGGAGTGATACTGGCCAGCCGCTCCAGATTGTTCACAAACAACTTGATATATCCTTTGAATATTGTGATGTTTCCTTAAAGGAAACATCACAGAAGGAGGATGAATTAGAGAGGCGACGTATCGAACGACGTGGGTATTCATTACAATCTTCCAGTCTAATGCATGTGACAGTAATTCATTTTGGTGAGCACCAATTTCACTTACAGTGGAACTTCCACCACTTGTTACTCGATGGTTGGTCGATGATGGAAGTGATTGAAGAAGTGATGGCAAATTATCGAAGTCTTTGCTCAAATAAGACCGTTAACAAGAAAAAGAGAGTGTCATATTCTCGCTATATTGAGTGGATTTCTGAGCAGAATGTCAACTCAACGCGCGAGTTTTTTGGAAAGTTATTGAACGACTATCATACCCCCATACAATTACCATTCGATGCTGGCTGTGTTGATGAAACACTAATAGGGGATTATGGAAAATTGGAATTTGAACTTTCGATTGATATAACTCAATCACTGCAAAGTTATGCTCGTGGCGAAAGGATAACCATTAACACTGTCATACAAGGATGCTGGGCATTGGCATTGGCATCGTTAAGTGCAACTGATGATGTGGTTTTCGGTGTTGTGGTACCAGGGCGTGTTTCTCAAATAAACGGCGTCGATTCAATTGTGGGTTTGTTAATGAATACTCTGCCAATGAGGGCCCGTGTTAATAAATCGTACTCCTTGAGTAAGTGGCTTCACATTCAGCAAGATGCACTAGTAACCGCATTAGAGTTCGAACATGCAGATCTAGCCCTAGCACAAGCGGAAAGTGGTTTGGCACCAGGTCAGGTTTTGGTGAACAGTGTGATTTCAGTTCAGGGTTATTTGCGAGGACATGAATCGCTAAAGACTTGGGCGGAATCTTTGGGACTTATGGATCTTCATTTTATCGATTGGAACGATTTACCGTTGAGTCTTGCTGTAGAAGTCGGAGAGGTTGTAAAGGTTCTAATTAAATATGAGCGTCGACTTTTTTCAGAAGCTGCAGCCTATCGAATAAAAGGTGTTTTCGAGACATTACTTGTTGAGATTGCGGATAATGCACATCAAACCATTGGTGAGTTATTGACTCATTTAGACAATTTTGAAAATAAACGACTAGCAAAACTGCGTAAAAGTAAAGCCGTGGGTATTCGAGGTGCTCGTAAAAGAGTACTCAATGATTAAATGAGGTGTTGTTATGGATGGTTTAAAAAGCGTAAAAGGAAGTATCAGAAGAGGTACTCGTCGCACTGTCTCAGATGATCAGAAGGGCTGGGTAACCGTTCGGCCATTATTTGATGACAAAGCCATCCCCATAGTGATTGAACCTACTGTCAGTGGAATCGATGTTGTTAGTTGGATGAGCAATAATAAAGAATACGTAGAATCGCTGTTACTAGAACACCGCGCATTACTTTTTCGCGGCTTTGAAATAGAAAATGTGGGTATTTTTGAGGCCGTGGTTGACAGTATTTCAAATTCCCAGCCTTTGGAGTATCGAGATAGGACAACACCTAGAGCTAAGAGAGGAACAAAAAGTTATACCTCAACCGTTCACCCATCAGATCAAGTAATTAATTTACATAACGAAGGGACGTATTGGACTCAGTGGGCTCAAAAATTATTTTTTTATTGCATACAATGCAGTGATGAAGGAGGGCAAACACCCATAGCCGATGTAAGAAATGTCTATAAACGTATTCCACAAGCGTTAAAAGACAAATTTAAGGCCTTAGATTGGCAGCTAATACGTAATTTCAATGATGGGTTTGGGCTGACCTGGCAAGAGGTATTTCAAACTGAAATCGCTGAAGAAGTGGAACAATACTGTAGGGCCAATGATATTCAATTTAATTGGACAGAGAATGGTCGTTTGAGCACGCGTCAAACGCGCCTTGCGGTTCGGTATCATCCGATAACCGGTGAACCAGTCTGGTTTAATCATGCTGCTTTTTTTCACTACACGACTCTGGAGAAAGAATTGCGTGAGACATTACTCCAAGAGTTTGGGCAAGAAAATTTGCCCTATAACACCTGTTTCGGTAACAATGAACCTATATCAGCTGAAGAAGCTGACGTTTTACAACAAGCCTATAAGGCGGAGAAAATTAAATTTGATTGGCAAGCCAGTGATATTTTATTGCTGGACAATATGTCAATTGCGCATGGGCGAGAGCCATACAAGGGCGAACGTGAGGTACTGGTGGCAATGACAGATCCAGTCAGCGATTCAGATCCAAGTCAGCAAGTTTAGGGAGTAGTGAGTGATTAATGGATTTCAGTTGTCTCCACAGCAAATCAGGGCCTTAGAGGTCACCAATCTTAATAGGGAGGCATTGCTCACAAAAGTAGTTGTCTCTATATCTGGAACATTAGATATCAAGCGTTTTAACCAGACGATAACGTCTGTTTGCAATCATTTTGAAATCTTAAGGACAACACTGGAGCAACAGAGGGGAATGAAGCTTCCCGTCCAAGTTGTTTCTAATGCCGGTCATAGAGAATTGGTGTTGATTGAACCTGCAATGAAAATGGGTACGCATTGCAGTTTTCCCGGACACTTGGTGATTGTCGGCAATAACGAGTATAGTTGGGAATTTAGTTTTTCCTCGCTAATACTGGATGCTCAAAGTATTCCATTATTACTTGAACAGATAAGCAAAAAATATTCTGGACAAGCTTTGGAAAAGGACCCGTTACAATATCCCGATATTGCCGAATGGGGGCACAGCCTCTTAATCGAGCCAGAAGCTCAGGAAGGACTTCAATTCTGGAAAAAGGTGAGTGAACGAAATAAGATGAGTGCAAGCAATGCTTGGGTATCACCGGGCGACAACAGCACATCCTTGCCGTTAAACCGCATATCTAAAAGGATTCCCACCGAGATAGCGTCAAAAATTCAAGTGTTCTGCGAATACATTCAGGTGAGCCAAGAGGCGTTTTTCCTATCAACTTGGAGCTTAGTGTTATTGCGCCATGGGGGGCATTCCTTTGTTGAACTATCAGTTGAAAATAGTGGTCGTTCCTATGATGAGCTTGCCATGGCGATCGGTTTATTGGCCAAAGAGTTACCTATTCAGGTTAGACTTGATAGTGCTTCAAGTTTTGCAGATCTCTGTCGACAGGTCGAAAAAATCTTAGGAAGGACGAATGATTATCAAGAATATTTTTCTAGCAAAACAGTAACAAACTTTTCGGAGGCAGGTTTTGCTTATCGTGACTTGAGCTATCGTAGCAATGCAATGGGAGTTGATTTTTCCCTCCAGTCAGTAAACACGATCATTGGACCTGGTGTCCATCGAATGTTGATTGAGAGTTTTACCGATGGATTAACTATGACGTTCCGCTATGATGACTCCCGATTGGCTCCAGAGGCTGCGCAAATTTTGTTTGATCAATACTTTCATCTTGCCGCTGAAGCTATTGCAAATTCAGAGGCAGCACCGAAAGATATATCCTTATTACCTCCAGTTCATAACGCGATGTTTCGAAATGAATTTAGTCAGGGTAAAGAGCTCTTAACTATTGAATCGAGTGTTTTGAACTTAATTCAAGAACAAGTGAGACACAACTCACAGCGGACCGCTGTTTATTTTAATGATGAGCACTGGAGTTATGCGCGATTAAATAATTTTGCCAATCAAGTGGCCAACTTTTTGATCGACCAAGGGGTGAAGGCAAACCAACGTGTGGCTTTATTTTTAGATCGATCCCCTGAGTTGGTAGCGACAATTCTAGGTGTAATGAAAGCAGGGGCCGCTTATGTTCCTATTGATCCTTCTTATCCATTAGACCGGATTGAATTTATGTTACAGGACTGTGCTGCCAGTATCATGATCACAGACCAGGTTTTTAAAGAAAATAATGTAAACACCCTAACTGTTTTATCACTTATCGATGACATTGCCACCTTGCAAGCTCAACCAACATCCGAGCCGTTATTGATGCCACAAGGGCAGGACCTAGCTTATATTATCTATACTTCTGGCTCTACAGGCCAACCTAAGGGTGTATGTGTTTCGCATCATAATTTAGCTGCTTCAACACAAGCCAGAAATCAATTCTACTCAGAACCACCGGGCCGTTTTTTATTGCTGTCTTCGTATGCTTTTGATAGTTCTGTAGCGGGCATATTTTGGACGCTAAGTACTGGTGGGTCTTTGGTTCTCCCTGAAAGTGGGGAAGAGAAAGATCCGTATCGTTTAGGGATGATTATTCGAAAAAAAGCAGTGAATACATTGTTAGGACTTCCCTCACTTTACCAATTGTTACTACATGAAAATCTGATTGAGCCGTTGAATAGTTTAAGAATAATCATAGTTGCAGGTGAAACGTGTTCTCCTGCGATTGTTCAAAGCCATCAGTCTGGGATGGCTAGGGCACAGCTGTATAATGAATATGGTCCAACAGAGGCTACGGTGTGGTCTTCGGTGTGGAAGGCAAAAGCCGATGAAGTGCCTACTCGCGTTCCTATTGGCAAGCCTATTCCTGGTGCCTCGCTGTTTATTCTGGATGACCATGGAAACTTGTCACCTTGGGGGGTTGTTGGGGAACTACATATCGGAGGATACGGTGTTACACTCGGCTACGATGGCCGTGCAGATTTGACTGAGCAGCGGTTTATAGAGAACCGTTTTGGTGATGGCAGATTATATATGACAGGTGACTTAGTTCGTTGGAATCCCTTGGGTGAATTGGAATACATTGGTCGCAATGATAGTCAGGTTAAATTACGTGGGTATCGTATTGAACTTGGAGAAATTGAACAAGTTATGCTTTCCCTACCCGACATCAGCGAGGTGGCGGTATTGGCAAGTATCGGTAATCATGAAGATACCATCTTGTGTGCCTATTTTATTGCCTCAAAAAAAGTTGATCTTGCAACATTAAATAGATCGTTAGCAGCACAATTACCTGAGCATATGATACCTCAACACTGCGTAGCCATGGATGATTTTCCTCGTACCCCAAATGGTAAAGTGGATAAAGAAAGATTACCCGCAGCAGAGAAGGGCCGTTCTAATTTGTCCTCAGATTATGTTGAGCCTAGAAATGAGCTTGAAATTGTATTATGTGGAATTTGGTCGGATATTTTGGGTGTGGAAGAGATAGGTGCTCGCGACAATTTTTTTGAACTTGGGGGAACGTCCTTATTAATTGCGAGAGTTTCTGCAAGGATACGTGAATATTTCGAATTCAACGTGCCGCTGCGAAGCTTGTTTGAGAATTTAACGGTGGAACAGTTTGCGATTTTTATGAGTCGTGATGACATCCATGGAGAGCGGTTGGTCGAAGTCGCGAAGTTGCTGATTTCCATAACTGAAAATGAAGTAGCTGAAATTATATGTTAAGAGGTTTACGCACATGAGTGGTGGTACAAAAAGTCGATTTGGGCTGTCCACCGAGAAAAAAGCCTTACTGGCGAAGACCATGCGCGAGCGCGGAATTAACGGTGCTAAAAGTGAACAGATAATCATTGAACCTCGAGCAGATCGTAACCGCTCTCAATTGTCCTATGCTCAAGAGC
>JBNMQI010000059.1:0-12225 GCA_051277905.1 Gammaproteobacteria bacterium
CCGCCACCAGCAGCGAAACCGATTACAGGCAGCAAAAGTCCGGCAATAAGAATTAACGTCTTTTTCATTACAGGATCCTCTCTGGAACAGGCTTTGTTTTTTCGTTTTTACTAATCCACCAAATACCTAGGAAGAAACCAAAATAACCAACACTAAAGATTTGCGCAAAAAAAGTACGTAACTCGGTTGGTGGTAATGCACCCAAATAACCCAGGCCGATAAAGCTAATCACCAGCATGGTTAGCAGCCATCTAAACGAGTTAGCTCGATAGCGAATTGAATGCACCTTGCCACGATCAATCCACGGCAATAAAAACAAAATAGCGATAGCAGCAAACATCGCAAGGACGCCCGATAGCTTATGCGGCACCGCTCTTAAGATGGCGTAAAAAGGAGTGAAATACCAAACTGGTGCAATATGTTCAGGTGTTTTGAAGGGATTTGCGGGTATAAAGTTAGCGTGCTCTAAAAAGTAGCCACCCATCTCCGGCATAAAAAATACCACGGTGCTAAACAAAATCAAAAAGACAACGACACCTACAAGATCCTTTACCGAATAATAGGGGTGGAATGGAATACCATCCAGTGGTTTGCCGTTCTCATCCTTATGCTTCTTAATTTCAATACCTTCAGGATTATTTGAACCGACTTCATGCAAAGCGATAACGTGCATGACAACGAGCATCACCAAAACCAGCGGCACTGCGATAACGTGTAGCGCAAAGAATCTATTAAGTGTGGCGTCAGAGATAACAAAGTCGCCCCGAATCCAAAGTGTTAAATCGTCACCAACAATTGGAATTGCACCAAACAATGAAATAATAACCTGAGCACCCCAGAAAGACATTTGTCCCCAAGGCAACAGATAGCCCATGAAGGCTTCTGCCATTAACGCCAAGAAGATGCACATCCCAAATATCCAGATCAACTCACGTGGTTTCTGGTAGGAGCCATACATCAAACCTCGGAACATGTGGAGATATATGATCACAAAGAATGCCGACGCGCCGGTAGAGTGTAGGTAGCGAATTAGCCAGCCCCAATCGACATCGCGCATAATATGCTCGACCGATATGAAAGCCTCTGCGCCATCGGGCTTGTAGTGCATCGTGAGGAAGATACCAGTCACAATTTGAAGTACCAGTACTAACAAAGCCAAAGAACCAAAAAAATACCAAAAATTAAAGTTCTTCGGTGCGTAATACTTTGATATATGTTCTTCCCACAACTTGGTCATTGGGAACCGCTGATCGATCCAGCCGGCTAGACCATTATTTTTATTATCATTACTCATTAAACTGTTCCATCCTCACCAATACGAATCACATCATTGCTGACATAAAAGTGGGGGGGCACCGGTAAGTTAGTCGGCGCAGGCACACCACTATAAACTCGGCCAGCAAAATCAAATTTAGAGCCGTGACAAGGACAAAAGAAGCCTTGAAAACCAGCAACTACTTCAGGCTGATAGGTTGGAGAACAGCCTAAATGAGTACAAACCCCTTCAACCACTAAGAATTCAGGTTTAATAGACCGCGCTTCATTTTTAGCATACTCAGGTTGGATGCTTTCATCTGACGAAGGATCACTCAACTTACCTTCAACATTCGACAGAGTTGATAAGATATTGGTATCACGCCGTACTATCCAGACTGGCTTGCCACGCCATTTCACAATAACTTGCTGGCCTGGCTCCATTTTGCTTATATTAAACTCAACGGGCGCACCAGCAGATCTTGCTCGTGCGCTAGGACTCCAGCTTTTTAAAAATGGAACAGCCACCGTAACGGCACCGACTGCACCAACCACGACGGTCGCTGCAGTCAAGAAGCGCCTGCGATTATTATCTACACCATCAGAAGACATTCGTATAATCCATGATTGAGAAACTTAAAACTGAAGTAAAAAAAGCAAGTAGATTTATTTCAGTCATAAAAAAAAGGACGTTATAGTAGCTCTATTTCACTTTTTCGTCGAGTCCATTAACAACTTTACTCGCCATAAGTGAAGAAAAATTTCAAATCTTTTGCACTAATCCTCTATACCGGATTAAGAATATCAATAAATTGATGCTTCAACCCGAATGTCTCAGCTATTAAGCTCCCTAATGCCTGAACACCATAGCGCTCTGTCGCATGATGTCCAGCGGCAATATAATGAATGCCACATTCCTTTGCGTAATGAAATGTATGTTCTGACACTTCACCACTAATAAAGACGTCGAAGCCTCTGTCCACCGCTTGATCAATATAACCTTGTGCCGCACCCGTGCACCAAGCAATGCTTTTAATCGGCTTATCCCCCGCCGCTAGACTTAATGGCGTAGTATTTAATTGATTGGCAATAGAGTTTGTCAGCTCATCAAGCGTTATTGCCGACTTTAATGTGGTGTGAAAAACAATATCATGCAACCCAACGCTAGCAAAAGTTCCTTGAACTTCCCAGCCCATAATATTCGCTATCTGCGCATTGTTACCAACCACTGGATGAGCGTCCAACGGCAAGTGATAGGCTAGCAAGTTAATGTTATTTTTGATTAGCGCACGTATACGCCGACCTTTAAAGCCCGAAATCGCAGGTGACTCTCCTTTCCAAAAATAACCATGATGAACTAACAGAGTATCTGCCTGAACATCGATTGCGGCCTCAATCAAATCGAGGCTAGCCGTTACACCAGAGACTATTGATTTAACTTCACTGACACTTTCAACCTGCAATCCATTCGGGCAATAATCTTTAAAGTCATTGACTCTGAGATAGTCGGCACAAAAGTCACTTAGCTGCTGTAACTGCATATTTTTTCGTCCTCTACTGGCAGATTCGTATGATACTATTTCATAATGAAAATAATCAAAACCATAGCATTTTTATTGCAGTTTAGCCTTCTAGGGTTGGCGATTGCGCTATTATATTTGTTCTGGCAATCCGAGCACTCGAACAAAGATATTATAAACTTTCTATCGCCCTCAACGAGCGAAATACAGCCTCGCAGCAGCAACAATCAATTATTGACTCAAAGCCCAACCGTTTCCTATGCTGATGCTGTGGCTTCTTCATTTGAATCAGTGGTCACTATTTATACGTCTAAAATGATCGTAAAACAATCCCATCCTCTACTAGACGATCCCATTTTCAGCCAACTATTTGGCGAACAACTCAAACGTAGGCAACATAGTAAAACAGAAACCAACCTTGGTTCAGGTGTCATCATCAGCAATGAGGGCTACATCATAACCAACCAGCATGTCATTGATGGTGCGGACGAAATATTAATATCTCTACCTGACGGACGTGGTAGCCAGGCAGTTTTAATTGGTGAAGATAAGGAAACTGATATCGCCATATTGCAAATACCCATTAGCGGTTTAAGCAGCATTAAAATAGCACCAGACAAACCAGTGAGAGTCGGCGATGTCGTGCTCGCCATTGGCAACCCATTGAATGTTGGCCAGACAGTGACAATGGGCATCATCAGCGCAACGGGTAGAAATCGAATTGGTTTGAACACTTTCGAAAACTTCATTCAGACCGATGCTGCAATTAACCCCGGTAACTCAGGTGGTGCTTTAGTTAATGCTAATGGTGAGTTGATCGGAATCAATACCGCCATTTTTAACCAGGCCGGTGGCGCACAAGGTATAGGCTTTGCTATTCCCTCCTCAATTGCATTTGATATCATGCAGCAACTCATCGATTACGGCAAAATTTCTCGTGGATGGTTAGGCGTTGAAGGCGTTGAAATTACCGCTAAAGCAGCCTTATCTACCGGCAGTCCTAATATAAAAGGCGCACTCATCGTTGGTGTTTTCATCGACAGTCCTGCTGATATGGCAGGTATTCGGTCTGGGGATATATTGGTCGCAATAGATGGTAAATCAGTCGTTGGTGTTCGCGACCTGCTTGAAAAAGTGAGCTTTCATAAGCCCGGCGACACTCTGGAGATAACTGTTTATCGAGGGCCCAATAAGTACACTTTTAAAACAATTGCAACAGAAAGGCCAAGGTAATGGCGCTGCCTATCATCTCTCACTTAGTGAGAAAAGTAGTTCTTTAACCTAAAATTATCAACTAAAAATGCCCAAAATCTCAAACATCTAAAATATAAATCAGATTACTTAATACGATATTCCGCCGAACAAGCATGGGCAACCAACCCTTCGCCACGCGCTAACACAGAAGCAAGTTTACCTAATTCTGAGGCACCTTTGGGAGAACAACCGATTAGGCTCGATCTTTTTTGAAAGTCATAAACACCGAGTGGCGATGAAAAACGCGCAGTTCTAGAGGTAGGCAAAACATGATTTGGTCCAGCACAATAATCACCCAAAGCTTCGGCAGTATAACGTCCCATAAAAATAGCACCCGCATGCCGAATTGATTTTGCCATAGTCGGCGCATCGTCAACCGAAAGCTCAAGATGCTCTGGCGCAATGAAATTCGTGATTTTAATCGCATCATCCATATCGGATACGTGAATCAGTGCGCCGCGTGCAGTAAGGGATGCACGAATAATATCCTGTCGAGGCATCTCTTTGATTTGACGTTCGATACTCGCTTGAACCTGATCAAGGAAATCGGCATCCGGTGATAACAATATGGCTTGGGCATCCTCGTCATGTTCAGCCTGTGAAAACAAATCCATCGCGATCCAATCAGGGTCAGTTTGGCCATCACAAACAACCAAAATTTCTGATGGCCCCGCAATCATATCAATGCCCACTGTGCCAAATACCAATCGCTTTGCAGTCGCGACATAAATATTCCCAGGACCCACAATTTTATCAACAGCGGGGACTGTTTCTGTTCCATAAGCCAGCGCTGCTATCGCTTGCGCGCCACCAATAGTAAAGACTCTGTCGACACCCGCAATATAAGCGGCTGCCAATACAAGTTCATTGATAACGCCTTTTGGAGTTGGAACCACCATGATCAATTCTTCAACGCCAGCCACCTTAGCTGGAACAGCATTCATTAAAACAGAAGAAGGGTAAGTTGCCTTGCCACCTGGCACATATAGGCCGACTCGATCGAGTGGACTCACTTGCTGACCAAGCACAGTTCCATCTGCCTCAGTATATTGCCAAGACTCTAGCTTTTGATGCTCTGCATATGAGCGAATGCGTTCAGCTGCAGAGTCGAGTGCATGGCGCTCTGTGCCAGATAACCCTTGATATGCTTTCTTTAAGCGATCTTGGGATAGCTCTAGATCTGACGCAGTTTTAACCACTAAGCCGTCAAACTTTTCGGTGTATCCAAATAATGCTTGATCGCCTTTTAACTTGATCGAACGAATAATTTCGTTAACCGTGTCAAAGACAGCCTGATCTGACTCAGACTCCCATGCCAATAAATCTTTTAATTGAGCCTCGAAGTTATTTGATTGACTGTCAAGGCGTTTGATTTCGATCATAGCGATTACTCCGTTACTGCCTTTTCAATTCGAGCAACAAATTCTTTTATAGCTTGGTTTTTCATTTTTTGAGAGGCCCTATTAACAATCAGTCGTGACGTAATGTGCATAATGTGTTCGAGTGGCGCCAGTCCATTCGCCTTCAACGTATTCCCAGTATCAACCAAATCAACAATCAAGTCAGACAATCCAACAATTGGCGCCAGCTCCATTGATCCATAAAGTTTAATCAATTCTACCTGCCGGCCCTGATCGAGAAAATACTGACGTGCTATTCTGGGATATTTAGTTGCCACCTTCAGACGTCCAGAAGGCAATGCCTTATCAGGGAAACCCGCGGTCATTAATTTACAGCCCGCAATTTTCAAATCGACCCGTTCATAAAGACCGTCACCACCATGCTCAAGCAAAACATCCTTACCTGCGATGCCAATATCAGCAGCACCATATTGAACATACGTTGGGACATCGGATGATCGGATCAGCACCAGATTAATGTTGGTATGGTTCGTTGGAAAAATTAATTTTCTGCTAGTCAAAAGATCATCGACTGGTTCGATACCCACCCGTTTTAGCAGCGGTAGAGTTTCAGCTAAAATGCGCCCTTTCGCGAGCGCGATGGTTAAAATTTGGGACATAAATATGTTATCAAATAGATTCAGTTCAATTGGATCTGGTTTAATTTAGGCTAAAGTTCAACTAGGTGCGAGTCTAATTAGGGACTCGTCGGATATTGGCACCGAGGCAGGCAAGTTTTTCTTCAATGTGGTCATAACCACGATCGATATGATAAATACGCTCTACAACCGTTTCGCCCTTAGCGACCAAACCAGCCAAGATTAAACTGGCTGAGGCACGTAAATCCGTCGCCATCACAGACGCACCGTTTAAGTCATCCACACCTTGGATAATCGCGGTATTACCTTCAAGCTGAATATTCGCACCAAGCCGTGACATTTCCTGAATATGCATAAACCGATTTTCAAACACGGTTTCGGTTACCGAACCAGTGCCATTCGCAATGGCGTTCATCGCACAAAACTGAGCTTGCATATCAGTCGGAAAACCAGGATAAGGCGCGGTCCGAATATTAACGGCCTTGGGCTTACGGCCTTCCATATCAAGTTCAATCCAGTTTTCTCCCGTATCGATTATTGCGCCAGCTTCAACTAATTTGGCCAATACTGCATCAAGCAAGCTAGGGTTGGTGTCCTTCAATAAAACCTTGCCGCCGGTAATGGCCGCAGCAACTAGATAGGTACCAGTCTCAATACGATCCGACAATACGGTATACTCACAGCCCTCCAATTTTTCAACACCATGGATTGTGATTTTATCGGACCCTGCATTTTCTACTCGACCACCCATCGCGTTTATGAAGTCAGCAAGGTCAACTACTTCGGGTTCACGAGCGGCATTTTCTAGGATTGTAGTGCCTTCAGCTAGGCTAGCCGCCATCATCAGATTTTCGGTTCCGGTAACAGTTATCTGATCCATCACGATATGCGCGCCCTTCAGACGATCTGCTTTGGCGCGAATATAGCCCTGCTCAACGGTAATTTCAGCCCCCATAGCTTCCAACCCAGATAGATGAATATTTACCGGTCTTGCACCAATAGCACAACCACCAGGTAACGAAACCTCGGCCGTGCCATAACGTGCTAATAAAGGCCCCAAAACCAAAATCGAAGCTCGCATCGTTTTAACTAGCTCATAGGGAGCAAAGGTATTTTTAATGGTAGAAGGATCAATCTCGACACTCATTTTATCGCCAATAGTGATCGACACACCCATTTGACCCAGTAACTCCATCGTTGTAGTGACGTCATGTAAATGGGGTACATTTTTCACCACAACAGGACCACTGGCTAACAATGTGCCCGCCAGAATCGGCAATACCGCATTCTTCGATCCAGAAATTCGAACTTGCCCCGATAAGGGAATGCCACCTTTAATAATTAATTTATTCATTGTCTGATATATTTAATATTTATGGGGTTGAAACGGTCTGCATTCTATCAGATGTTCGCCATAATGGCTGACAAGAATGCAAGCTCTGTTTATTTAACAAAAGTTAAGAAACACCTCTACAGAGCAGGACGGTTTTTATTGATTTCTCTCATGCAACAACTTGATGAGACCTTCAACACCATTCTTTGTGATTTCTCTGGAAAAACTAGAACGGTAATTCGTTACAAGACTAATGCCGTCGACCTGAATGTCATAAACCTTCCAGCCTTGTTTACCTAGTCTTAGGCTATAATCAAGTGGAATATCCAATCCTCCCGCCTGCGTGACCTCGGTTTTTACCTTCACCTTACCTTTCTCAACTGAGCCAAGCATATCCAAATAATTAACTCCCTGATTACTGTATTCTAATAATGCCTTGCCATAAGTTCGAATCAATAAGGTTTTAAATTCATGAACGATTTTAATTTTTTGCTCGTCATTAAATTCTTGTCTGTGACGATGTAAAGCTAAATTGGTCATAGCCACAAAATTAAAATGAGGAAGAACCACCTCGTCGACCAAGGCAAATAATTTATCCGGATTGGCTCGATAGTCGTCTGAATTAATTTTGATTTCACCTAGAACCCTGTCGGTGACCTGCTTAATCAGCTGCTGCGGATCAACCTCAGTAGAAAATACGTTCTGACTAAATACCACTACAAGTAATAGGAGTTTTATTATTACCCATTTTTTCATCATTAAATTTACCTTGACCTGAAATTATAAAATTAACTGACTGGAATCTTATCAACTCTAGCTAACTAAGCGCTTAATGAAGCGTTGTAATTAAAACATTAAATCTTAATTCCACTCAGCTTAGGCCTTCAATTTAGATAACAAAATTTCTATCCGGCCAAAAGTTACATTGAGAGACTACATACTAACAAGTGAAATCTAATATCACCACTCAAATCATTGCAGTGAAGCAATACTAAATTAACCCGAACGAACCCTACATTTGTACATTATAGTGCATCATACGATTGAACGATCTTATGCCGAGCTTTTCAGTCAAAGCAACGAATTTTACTGGCATATCCCTTAGAGAATCGTTAATGTTCGCCTCCCATGAAAACTTAAAAAGAAAACTATGGCAAATCCATTAACTGATAAAAATAGTTTCAGCTATGACGAACTAATCCGTTGTGGAAAAGGGGAGGTTTTTGGAAAAGGTAACGCCTTGCTTCCACTTCCTCCAATGCTAATGTTTGATCGAATAATTAACATCACTGAAGAAGGCGGCGAGTTTGATAAAGGTCAAGTTGTTGCTGAACTTGATATCAACCCAGACTTGTGGTTTTTTAAATGCCATTTTGAAACAGATCCGGTTATGCCAGGCTGTCTTGGGTTAGACGCCATGTGGCAACTGATTGGGTTTTACCTAGGTTGGAAAGGTGGTCCAGGTCACGGAAGAGCACTCGGTGCTGGTGAAGTTAAATTCTTTGGCCAGGTTTTACCTACCGCAAAAAAAGTCACCTATCGAATAAATATTAAACGTCTGATCATGCGTAGGCTAGTAATGGGTATTGCAGATGCCACCATGGAGGTGGATGGCCGTGAAATTTACTCTGCTAAGGATTTACGCGTTGGTTTATTCACATCAACTGACAGCTTTTAATATCTCCTAGCATAGGTTTAATACTAAATTATGTTACTTTCGGTTAGCGCCATAGTTTTTGGTCTCATGCTACTTGTCTGGAGTGCAGATAAGTTTGTTGAGGGAGCGTCATCGCTCGCGCATCATTTTGGTGTTTCACCCCTCATAATCGGCATCACTATTATTGGTTTTGGTACATCGGCGCCTGAAATTCTAGTATCTATCATTGCAGTTATGGAAGACACACCCGATATCGCTATCGGCAATGCACTGGGATCCAATATTGCTAATATCGGTTTAATATTAGGCGTTACTGCTTTCATTACACCAGTACCCATTGCAAAAGCCTTATTTAAACGCGAATACCCCTTGCTTATTATTGCAACAGCCATATTAGCTTGGTGCCTGATCGATGGGTCACTCAATCAAATTGACGGCCTTACGTTGCTTCTTGCCCTTTTAGCTATTTTAGTTTATCTGATTAAATCTCATCGTAATAACCCAAATAAGAATGGCATTGAGGATGAGCTATCAAAAACAATACCTGAAAATATGACGCTAATCTCTGCGATCATCTGGTCGCTTGTCGGTCTTACCGTCCTCGTTGGCAGCTCCAAGATTTTAGTTTGGGGGGCGACTGATATCGCACTAGCACTAGGCGTTAGCGAGCTCATTATTGGCTTAACGGTCATCGCTTTAGGTACTAGCCTACCAGAACTAGCGGCCTCTATCGCTAGCTTAAAGAAAGGTGTACCCGACATGGCAATTGGCAATATTATTGGGTCTAATCTATTTAACTCACTCGCAGTCATTGGCATTCCCGCTCTGGTAACAGACTTCAGCATTAACGCCCATGCAGTCAGCCGCGACCTGCCAGTTGTTGTAGGTCTAACTATTTTGCTGCTTTGCTTTTCTTTTTTCCCTGCCTCGTCAAATCAGTCATTAACTCGCATAAAAGGTCTCTGCCTACTTTGCTGCTTTGTAATTTATCAATTATATTTGTATTATAGCATCATGGTTGGAGACACTTAAAATGACTCAACACGTATACTTAGCCTTAGGTATAGCGGTCTTAAAGGCTGAAGCTGAGGCCGTTGCTGAATTATGTGATCGGTTAGACTCAGGGTTTGAACAGGCCTGCGAATTAATTCTTAACTGTCAGGGCCGAATTGTCGTGACGGGCATGGGTAAATCAGGGCATATAGGCAATAAAATTGCGGCCACGTTGGCAAGCACCGGTTCACCCGCTTTTTTTATGCACTCTGGCGAGGCTAGTCATGGTGACTTAGGTATGATTACCAAACACGATTTGGTCATTGCTTTATCGAATTCGGGTGAAACCAACGAAATTACATCATTACTGCCAATGCTAAAAAGAATGGGTATTGCGCTCATTGCATTGACCGGCAAACCACAATCAACTCTCGCAAAATCAGCTGATATCCACCTTGATGTAAGCGTTACTAAAGAAGCTTGTCCGCTTGGGCTCGCCCCCACATCGAGTACCACTGCATCGCTGGCGATGGGAGACGCGCTGGCTGTAGCGGTGTTACAAGTCCGTGGATTTACCGAAGAAGATTTTGCCATGTCCCATCCAGGCGGCAATCTGGGTCGACGACTGTTACTGAGGGTTAGTGACATCATGCATACTGGTGACAAAATACCATTGGTGCATGCAGATTCGAGCCTGAAAAAGACGCTACTTGAAATGACTAGCAAGGGCCTCGGTATGGCAGGTGTCATAGACCCAAACAATAATGTGCTTCTGGGCATTTATACTGACGGTGATCTAAGAAGAACCTTTGAACAAATGCCTAATATTGAAACGGCGACCGTTAAAGACT
This sequence comes from Gammaproteobacteria bacterium, assembly GCA_051277905.1. Lineage (GTDB taxonomy): Bacteria > Pseudomonadota > Gammaproteobacteria. The sequence continues at coordinate 10,862 of JBNMQI010000059.1, forward strand.
ATATGACGCCCAATTGCATCACTATTAAGGCGCACAGCATTGCCAGTGAAGCGATAAAAGTGATGCATGATTATAAAATAAACGCGCTAATGGTAGTTGATGAAGATAACACCGTTCAGGGTGCATTGAATATGCATGATTTATTTAGAGCAGGCGTTATTTAAAATGAATCAAACCATGAACATTTCTGCTGAAGCCGCCAACAATAAAGCTAAAAAAATTAAACTCGTCATTTTTGATATTGATGGTGTGCTTACTAATGGTGACCTCCAATTTGACGATGAAGGTCACGAATACAAAACCTTCAACTCGCTCGATGGCCACGGCATTCGTATGCTGCTTGCCAGCGACATTCAAGTCGCCATTATTACGGGGCGACAGTCGGAGCTGGTGAGCAATCGGATGAATGATCTAGGTGTCGAATTGGTCTTTCAAGGGTGCCGAGATAAACGTCCTGCATTTAAAACATTGCTCGATCAAACTCAACTGACAGCAGAGCAAGTTGCTTATATGGGTGACGATCTACCCGACCTAACTGTAATGACTCAGGTTGGATTGTCTGTGGCCGTTCGCAATGCACATGTATTCGTTAAAAAAAATGCGCACCTAGTGACCGACTTATCCGGTGGTTCTGGTGCAGTGCGAGAAATGACTGATTTTATCTTGCGATCTCAAGATTTGTTAGATGAACTGCAAGCGTCATATTTAGCATGAAAACGCGAATCATCGCTGTAATTGCACTCTTCACCATTGCAGCTATTTTCATGGGCTGGTTTTATAACCCAGAAACAACAGTCAGTCGGCAAGACCTTAAAATTCCAACTAATATTGATTATTTCCTTTCGGAATTTCAGTATAAGTCAATGAATGACCAGGGCAATCTCGATTTCGAGATGCAAAGTCCTTACCTAGAGCATTTAAAAATTTCAAACATTAGCCTTATCGATCAACCGACAATAAAAATTTATCGCGATCTACATGACTGGCGGATAGAGTCACTGACTGGTAAATTATTTCATGAGCAAAATACCCTACAATTAGAACAAAACGTGTTCATGCGACGTGAAGGCAGCAATCCATTGGAAGTTCGAACTGAAGTTATATTATTTCAACCAGATCTTGACCTGATTAGCGCTAACAAAAACATTGAAATCAAATCGGGCACAACCGTCATTCATGGCAGTGAAGCCATTTTTGATTTAAAAAACAAGGTGTATTCATTAAAAAAGACCAAGGCAATTTATCACCATGAAAATAGTTAACTTAATATGCCTATTGGGTTTGCTGCTGTCTCATCAGGCATTGTCTAAGACTTCAGACAATGAGCAGCCCATCCATGTCGAAGCTGACAGTCTTGAAGTCAG
>JBNMQI010000060.1:0-12099 GCA_051277905.1 Gammaproteobacteria bacterium
GAGGATCAGGAGCCGTATCGGTGTAACCAAATAATGATGGGGAATATCCAATCTTACGCATCTCCAGTGCCCAGTTATTTAATCGACTATCAACCGGTGTACCATTGTTGACACATCGATGGTTATGCAAATACATACCCGTATGTATCGATGTACGGCTGGGTGCGCACGGCGTCGCCTGAGCAAAATGCTGTTTGAATAAAACACCTTCTTTTGCAAGCGCATCCAAATTGGGCGTTTTCACAACGGGATGATCTAAGGCGGACAAGCATTCGCCACGCCATTGGTCGACTGTAATAAAAAGAATATTCATAAGGGCACTATAATTTTGAGATGGGGATGAATGTTAAGAATATATAAGCATTAGTCTATCGAGATCAAACAAAAAATAGTGATCGACGTAATCGAACTAATCAATCTAAGGTAAGTACGAGGTCTAATATTTGTTGGGCATGGCCTTTTGCTTTAACCTTGTAATTAGCTTCAACCAAGACACCTTTCTTATCAATCACAAACGTAGAGCGTGCAATTCCCATGTATTTTTTACCCATAAATTGACGCTCGCCCCAAACACAATATTTTTCACAAAGCTCACCGGATGTATCGGCTAAGAGCTCAACTTTAAGGTCGTGCTTGGCTATAAATTTTAAATGCTTTTCACAGGTATCTTTGCTCACACCTAAGACAACTGTATCGGCAGCAGCAAACTCAGCAATAAGGGCCGTAAATTCATTGGCTTCAACCGTACAACCAGGAGTGTCATCCTTCGGATAAAAGTAAAGCACGACATGATGAGTACCCTTAAACTGAGATAAGCTCACTGTCTTATCATCCTGATTGGTCGTAGTAAAGTCTGGTGCCGTTTGGTTAATTTCTAACATAGGAAATCCTTCATTTGAGTTAAGAGTCACTCGCTTTTTCTATAACAAGCTAGGCTGCAATATTGTCTTCACATCATATCGTTTGGATTCATTCAAGGCTAGCATTTGACTCGCCTAAGTAACTCAGTAATATGAATTTCTTATTTATGCTGATGGTAACGGTCATGTCAAACAATAAGGTGCTCATACCACTCACTCAATCTCTACTGAGTCAGGAAATTTTCCCTCATATTGAAAAGTTCTTCGCTGCGAGTAACAATGATTTAACGCTATTTTTTATCACTAAGCCCCCGACTGGTGCTGGCTTTGGTAAAATTGATGGTAGTACTGATTATGTTAGTATGCCAGGCGATGGCTCAGCAAGACCGTCACTCCACCCTATCTATGCAACCCAGCAACAAGACAGTATCAAAGCTCACGTTGAAGCCGAATTAATACCGGTCACTAACAGGCTAAAAAAAGCTGGATATAACGTCACGTTAGTCGTTAGTTTTGATAAAAATCCATTAGATGCCATTTTGAAAGTAATTAAGCGGAAGAAAATTGATTTGGTTGCAATGTCCACCAAAGCTCGTGTGGGTGTAACTCGATTCTTTTTTAACGATATTGCAAATCAGTTATCACAAAAATCAGATGTTCCCGTTCTAATAACCCACCCTGCAGGGGAATAAAGCTTATAAGGTGGAATGACGGTATTCAACATATTATAGGTTAAATGTTGCGACATTATTTTAATTCACATTAATAACTATGACGTTTTGAAACACCCTCAATTCGGTGTCGATCCGCTGAACCATTTTGATCATTATCAGTCAAATTTATAGCTTTCCGCTTTTGATCTGAGACGCTCAATGAATAAAATTTCCTCCCTGGCTCTATTATTACTGACTTTTTTTAGCGTACAGCTTTTTTCAATTAAAGTAGCTTCAGCCGAAAAAGCGATTCTTGCTGGTGGATGCTTTTGGTGCATGGAGTCTGACTTCGAAAAGCTTGATGGTGTTAGCACAGTTGTGTCTGGCTTTACGGGTGGAAAAACACCCAATCCAACTTATCTTGGAAACCACGAAGGTCACTATGAAGCGGTTGAAATTACTTATGACGCTGATGTAGTTGATTATCAAGGCATCCTTAAACACTACTGGGTCAACATTGACCCCTTCGATGCCAAAGGCCAATTTTGTGATAAAGGCAGTAGTTACTTAAGCGCAGTATTTGTATCAAATGAAAAAGAGAGGTTGCTAGCCGAACAGTCGAAACAAAAAGTCATTGAAATGTTTCCCACCAAGACTGTCGTTACTCCAATACTCGACTTTTCAGTTTTTTACCCTATTAAAGGTGCCGAAAGTCATCACCAGGATTTTTATAAAAACAATCCAGTTCGTTATAACGCTTATCGCTGGAACTGTGGCCGTGATAAACGATTAAAGGCTATTTGGGGCAACCTAGTGACTACACACTAGCATTCGGTTATTGGACTTCTATTTTTGTTAATCGCCGTCCAACCTATCTGAGTGGATACACTGATTACTTTTACTCAAGAGTGGAATGATAAAAACAAAACAAGCGATTAAAAATAGAATGCCCCCCAACAAACTCAGTAAATCTCCTGCACGAATACTGGATGATATAAAGAAAATGGCCGAAAAAACAAATAAAAGCCACCCACACAGTTCATAGCGACTCGATTTTGACCGGACTGATTTCATAATTAGGGCCTATTAAATAAAACATTATATCCAATCTGGACTTGTAATTAAATTATCAATATAACGATAAAATGGTAGTAGTGATCTGCCCTTCACTCGAATAGAATAGCCAACTACTAACAGGTACTCCCCCTTTAACTTTAGACAGTAATATCGACGGCTATGAATAAAATTCACCACTGCCAATTAATTGGTACTGGCACTGCTGGACTTTGCTTTGTCATTGCGCTTATTAATAAAGTGAAGCAAACACCAGCGCCTAAAAAACTAAAATACCAAGCCTTACTGGATTCGCTGATAGCCATTGAAAGTAGTCACCAATCTGGCGGTATATTAGGTAGCTATCAAATCAATGCAAATACTGATGCCGATGAGATTGTCAGTTGTTTACTTGATGAAACGCCATTTAGCGATTTACGTGATCATTATTTACAACAGCCTGAAGTGCAGCAACCATTAATACCGTTGCCCAAAGTTGGCGAGTTAATGCTGAAACCAATCGCCAACATAATTACCTCATTATTGGGCAATAGATTGATGTTCGATACAAAGGTCAAATATATAAGAATTAGCGATAATGAATGCAAAAGTTATGATATCAATAATCAATTAATAGCACGCAGCCAAAAAATGGTTCTTTGTTGCGGGGGCAGAGAGGAGTTATTAAATGAACTTTCCCCTTGGCGGCAAAAGACTGTTATGACGGAGCCATTATTACGGCTCACGAGTGCCAGTTCGCTGCCCCAGCAACGCGGTAACATTATAATTGTTGGTTCTTCGCATAGTGGTTTCTCGGCGGCTTGGCGCTTCCTTAATGATCCAGCGTTATCATCATATGCCAAAGGTCGAGACATCATCATGCTGCAAAGAAACCCGTTAGTTAAACTTCGTTGTACTCCAGAATTTGCGAAACAACATCAATTGCCTTTTGATGCCATCAACGATGTCTGTCCTGTCAATGGACTGGTTTACCGCAATGCAGGATTACGTAAAGACGCCAAGGCGTTATATATCCAAATAAAACAAGGGACAGAAAAGCGCGTACGTTTCGAACCTCTAGCAGCACTCTCTGATGCCAAGCATCTAATGGATGACGCCGCACTTATTGTTCAGTGCACTGGGTTTCGAGCAAACTTACCCAAAATCACCCTGAACGGTATTACTCAAAAAATAAAACAGCGTTCAAAGTTTGGTAAATTAAGTGATATCGAATCTACAAAGGTCATACCTAACCTATTTGGTCTAGGCTTGGGTATTCAGATTATTCCCGAAGGTGACTATCGTGGAGAAAAAAGCTTTAGCGGCAGTTCTGATGGTGTTTTACCTTATCCCAATGCTGTTGCACCTGTCATTATCGATCAATTAATTCAAGATTGATTAAGCAATCGTCCCTTTTAAAGTGACATCATTGCACTGAGTTGGGTGTGATTTAAGTTCGTCATGCTATTTCAAAACTGCGTTAATTATGGCTAGCCCATTGCAACAAAAAGTTGACGGATAATCATAACGAATAACGACTTTGTGCTGAGGCGATTTAGGTATTGCCAGCTTTGGGTGTACGGATTATTATTTATTGTCGAATGAAAAGCTATTTCACCTTGTTGACAGCCAAATTGTAACAATAAAGTAGATTAAACTTTTCTGCAAAAATAGAGGTTAATTAACATTATAAATTTTACGATGCCCAACCCATGATCAAGATATGGTATGCCTGTGTCACCCCCACCAACGAAAGATATGAACAACAAGTCCAATCGCAGTTATCCATCAGTGAACTCAGTCGATTAGATGGCATTAATAATAATCTAAAAAGGCATGAGTATTTATTAAGCAGAGCACTCATGCGCCATGCTTTTAGTTGTCAATTTGAACGCCCTTCTTCTGAATGGCAGTTTATTGAACGATCCAATCTAGCACCACTAATAATTAATTTACCTAATAACTCTCATTTCAGTCTTAGTCATTCACACGGCAAGATATGTCTTGCTATATCAAATGAACCCGTAGGAATCGATATTGAACAGGAAAAAATTCGACCAAATTTTTCTTTGTTAGCCAATGCATTTATGAATCCAGATGAGGTTCGACTACTTAATGAAAACCATGAGTCAGCCATGGAGACTTTTTATAAAATATGGTGCGCTAAAGAAGCGGCTTATAAAGTGACGCTTACTACTGCCCAAAATCAATTATTCCTGAAGCAAATTGACTATTTAAGTCTATTCGAGGGAACCCTCGAACAAAACTTAAGCCAGGGTTTGATCGAACAGTGCCATCTGGCTTTAATAACACAGTTTAAACCTAAAAATATCAACCAACTGGATGCAAACACATTTGATGGGGCCAAAAAAATTAGATGGATTTAATTAAAGCAGACATCAACATTGCATCTACTTTCTCCGAAAAACGTCAAACACAGCCATAATAAAGTGAAATAGCAACATATAGGGCACTTGTTTGCACGATTAGTCTTGTACTGTTTGGCGTGCAGGTTATAATCTCGCGCCTTATCCATATTCGATATAAATAATGACTTCCAGTAGCCGCGCGAACCTTCGCAATATTGCCATAATCGCCCATGTTGATCATGGTAAAACCACTCTTGTTGACCAGTTACTCAGACAGTCTGGCACCCTGGATGCGCGTGCCGAGTTACAAGAACGCATGATGGATTCTAACGATCTTGAAAAAGAACGTGGTATTACTATCCTTTCGAAGTGCACCGCCATTAACTGGATGCACGTCAAAGAAAATCAGGATTATCGAATTAACATCGTCGACACACCTGGGCATGCCGACTTCGGTGGTGAAGTCGAACGTGTATTGTCGATGGTCGACTCTGTTTTACTATTAGTTGATGCTGTTGATGGCCCTATGCCACAGACTCGTTTCGTCACCCAGAAAGCATTTGCGATGGGTTTCACACCCATTGTTGTCATCAATAAAATTGACCGCCCTGGTTCTCGTCCTGACTGGGTTGTTGACCAAGTTTTTGATTTATTTGATCAACTTGGCGCGAATGACAAGCAACTCGACTTTCCTATTATTTATGCCTCAGCCCTTAACGGATACGCATCGACTAATCATGAAGATCGTGAAGGTGATATGACTCCACTATTTGAATCGGTAATTGCCAATGTTGATGCACCTGAAGTAGAAGTAGACGGCCCATTTCAAATGCAAGTTTCAAGCCTCGACTACGATAGTTACAAAGGTGTTCTAGGCATAGGCCGAATCAAGCGTGGTACGATTAACCGCAACACACCCGTTAGGATCATTGGCGCAGATAACAAAATTCGTGAAGCACGGATGATGCAAATTTTTGGTTTCAAAGGCCTTGAACGCATCGAAACAGAAACAGCCACAGCTGGCGATATAATTGTATTTTCTGGTATCGAGGAACTTTATATTTCTGATACCTTATGTGACCGTAATACCGTTGAAGCTATGCCACCACTAACCGTCGATGAACCAACGGTTAACATGACATTTAGCATTAACACTTCACCTTTTTCAGGCCAGGATGGAAAGTATCTGACCTCTCGTCAAATTGACGAACGCCTGCAACGTGAATGCTTACACAACGTGGCATTAAGAGTTGAGCAACTTCAGGACTCAGACAAATTCCGCGTATCTGGCCGTGGTGAATTACACTTGGGCATTTTGATTGAAACCATGCGTCGTGAGGGATTCGAACTGTCAGTATCACGCGCTGAAGTAATTCTTAAAGAAATAGATGGTGTCGTTTGTGAACCTTTCGAGCAATTGACAGTAGACACAGAAGATCAGTACCAAGGCGCTATTATGGAAGCATTGGGCAGCCGTAAAGGCGAGCTAAAAAACATGATGCCTGACGGAAAAGGTCGCGTCAGACTCGACTATGTCATTCCATCACGTGGGTTAATCGGATTTCAAGCTGAATTCATGACTTTAAGTTCAGGTAGTGGTTTGTTGTATCACGTATTTGATGAATATGCCCCGCGTGTTTCAGGCGAAATTGCGCAACGTAAAAATGGTGTTTTGATAGCAACCGCTACCGGAAAGGCCCTAGCCTACGCACTATTCAACTTGCAAGAACGCGGTAGATTGATGATTGGACACGCCGAAGCAGTTTACGAAGGCATGGTAATTGGTATTCATGCACGATCAAACGATTTGGGCGTTAACCCTTTAAAAGGTAAGCAACTTAACAATATCCGTGCAGCGGGTACTGATGAAAACTTAATCCTTGTAAAACCGATTCGATATACCCTAGAGCAAGCTCTGGAATTTATTGATGATGATGAACTCGTTGAAGTCACACCAAAGAATATTCGTATTCGTAAAAAGCACCTACTTGAAAACGAAAGGAAGCGCGCTTCTAGAAATTAAAATTCCACCCCTTCATTTTTACTCAGTCTGATAACGATCCGAATGCAGCTTCTGTATTTGGATCGTTCATTTCTAGCTTTTGACTTTTGTAACTATAGCCATCACAGCATTAATTCACTCATCTAGCCCTAAATTGAACTTCCTCTAATTCGGTTTCGTACGTTTAAGCTAAGTTCGGCTCAGCACAGTATTTAATTACTATTTCATTCCAATCTACCTAAGCTTTGAATCAAGGCCTAACTTTGATTATTAGCACAATAGGGACAAGAACAAAATTAATTGGTAAATTTGTTAGGGAGAATAGTGGAAGAAATAAAATTTGCTTACTTTTTATTTAAAGCCTCGACTACAAAGATACTCGATTCTTTTCTCGAATTGATCACTGGAATAGAAGGTTTGTAACGATAAATAGCTAGAGGCGATTTTCTTCTTAAGTTAATGAAGAGACATCGAGTTAAAAGGACTATTGATGCAACTTTACCTAAATTTAAGGGGGTTTAGATGATGTTGGTAGAATTTAATGAGATCAGAAAAAATGGTCAGTGGTTTAGAAAACCACTGACCAAAACTACAAGCCACTCCTAAAAATTACTGTTTCAGGAGTACCCAAAGGTCCTAGAACAATCCTTCAACCTGGCCTTTGTCATTCAAACAAATACTGTCGGCTGATGGTACGCGTGGTAAACCAGGCATAGTCATAATGTCGCCACAAACAACAACAATAAACTCTGCACCCGCTGACAAACGAATTTCTCGTACAGGCACTTCGTGACCTGTTGGTGCGCCTAATAGTGCAGGATCAGTTGAGAAGCTGTACTGAGTTTTCGCCATACAAACTGGGAAGTTGCCGTATCCGTCTGCTTCAAATTTAGCAAATTGATCGCGTACTTTCTTGTCAGCAATGATGCCAGTAGCACCGTATAGCGTTGTAGCAATGTGGTTGGCTTTATCCCACAAAGTCATTTCATCGTCGTAAAGTGTTTTGAAGTTAGCTTCACCAGAATCAGCAACTGCAGCGACATGAGTGGCAAGCTCCTGAACACCGGCACTACCTTCGCCCCAATGATTACAATCAAATACCTTAACACCTAAATCTGCACAATAAGCTGTGATTGCTGCCAATTCACCTTCCGTATCAGCAGAGAAGCGGTTGATAGCAACCGTAACAGGAACACCAAATTGGCCCAAGTTACGAATGTGACGCCCAAGATTTTCACAACCAGCGGTAATTGCCGCAACGTTTTCACCCGAAAGTTGATCCTTAGCAACACCACCATGCATTTTAAGCGCACGAGCAGTAGCAACAAGTACCACGACAGCAGGTGTAAGACCGGCTTTACGACATTTGATGTCGAAGAACTTTTCAGCACCCAGATCAGCACCAAAGCCTGCTTCTGTTACTACATAGTCAGCGAGTTTAAGTGCTGTCTTAGTCGCAACTACTGAGTTACAACCGTGTGCAATGTTGGCGAATGGACCACCATGGATAAACGCTGGGTTGTTTTCTAATGTTTGAACTAGGTTAGGCATGAACGCGTTCTTCAACAATACGGTCATTGCACCCTGAGCATTCATTTGCTTGGCAAGGACTGGCTTCAAGTCGCGTGTATAACCAACAACGATGTTACCGATACGACGACTGAGGTCGTCAAGGTCAGTAGACAGGCAGAAAATTGCCATAATTTCTGATGCAACAGTGATGTCGAATCCACTCTCACGAGGTGTGCCGTTTCCTGGCCCACCAAGACCAATGGTGATGTCACGCAGTGCGCGATCATTCATGTCGATAACACGCTTCCAAGTGATACGACGTGGATCAAGACCTGAAGCATTGCCCCAATGAATGTGATTGTCGATCAAAGCGGTTAGCAAGTTGTGCGCTGCACCGATTGCGTGGAAGTCACCGGTGAAATGAAGATTGATATCTTCCATTGGTACTACCTGAGCGTAACCACCACCAGCAGCGCCACCTTTCATACCAAAACAAGGCCCAAGGCTTGGCTCACGCAAACACATGATTGTCTTTTTGCCAATGCTGTTTAAGCCATCGCCAAGTCCCACTGTTGTTGTGGTCTTGCCTTCACCGGCAGGGGTCGGTGAGATAGCGGTAACTAGAATTAACTTGCCGTCTTTATTGCCGGCTAAAGATTTAATATATTCAGCTGATAACTTTCCCTTGTCATGACCATAAGGCATCAGGGCATCCGCAGGGATACCGAGATTATCAGCAATCTCAAAAATTGGTTTCAGGGTTCCTTCTCGTGCAATTTCAATATCACTTTTAGCCATATTTATTCTCCAAATAGCGTGGGTTGAATTCGTTATTTATGTTGTTAAAACTTAACCATAACGGCTCGTTGCCAAGGTTTTTTACCCGTATTTTCATTAAGGTATAAAGCTTAATTAATTGCAATTGTCTACCGGCAAGCGCGACGAAGATCATAGTTTCCAAGAGCAGGTTAAGGTATCTCAAAAACGACACATTCAACCCATTTTTTTCTAAAGCTCGGGTTAATTTTTATATTTACTTTCTTTATTGATCCATTTTAATACTTAATGTGTTACCCAGTGGTAATTAAACCAACTACGTTTAAAGACTGCGCATATCACATAATAGCAGCAGACCAAGCGGTGAAAAAATCTTCCACAACGTTTGCTTACCGTCTAACTAGTCTAAACAGCTAAAAACTAAAAAACCTCATCGTAACTAATATAGCGATGAGGTTTATAGTAGATCAAACTCGTTTCGACTTAATGAACTAACTTAGCAGTCCAGTGTATGTTGACGCTCCCAGGTGCTTAAGTGATGCGAAAAATCATTCCAATCAGCCATCTTCAACTTAACATAGGCATCAATGAATTCATCACCCAGTGCTTTACGCATTATTTTGTTATCGTCTAACAGACGAATCGCGTCGAGTAAGTTTTCTGGTAAATGTCGCGCATTTTTTGCTAAATGACCTTCCTCATACATGTTGATGTCTAATGGATCACCCGGATCACGGTTATTTTCAACACCATCAAGACCCGCTGCTAACATACCTGCTTGTAACAGGTAAGGGTTAACGGCCCCATCCATTAAACGAAGCTCAAAACGCCCTGGATCAGGTACACGGACCATATGCGTGCGGTTGTTACCACCATAAGTAACGGCATTGGGTGCCCAAGTTGAGCCTGACACTGTGCGAGGTGCATTGATTCGCTTAAAACTGTTAACAGTTGGATTAAAGATCGCTGTCAGGTCGACTGCGCTTTCCATAATCCCACCGAGGAATTGGTATGCTAAGGGAGACAGTCCAAGTCCACGCGGGTCTTCACCATCAGTACTAAACAGGTTCTTCTTTCCATCAAGATCCCAAATAGACACATGTGCATGACAACCATTACCCGTTAAGTTCATGAAAGGTTTAGGCATGAAAGTCGCTCGAATACCGTGCGATTCACAGATTGCACGAGTCATATACTTAAAGAATACGTGACGATCGGCGGTTTTCAACGCGTCATCATAATCCCAATTCATTTCGAACTGACCATTCGCATCTTCGTGGTCGTTTTGATAAGGGTTCCATTCTAGCTCAAGCATTGAATCCGCAATTTTACTGATAATGGGATATTGACGCATCACCGCTTGCTGGTCATAACATGGCTTAACATGAGTATCCATGTCGTCAGCCAGTGCCGTACCTTCTTTGTTTATCAAGTGGAATTCACATTCAACACCTGTTTTCATGCGAAAACCTAATTTCTCTGCTCTTGCTAGCTGTTTTTTAAGCGCGACACGTGGAGATGCATCAAGCGGCTTGCCATTCATCCACAGGTCACAGGCAACCCAACCAATTTCTTTTTGCCATGGAATCTGAATAAAACTGTCAGGATCAGGCATACCGAACAAGTCCGGATGCGCTGGCGTCAGATCAAGATAGGCAGCAAATCCAGCGAATCCAGCACCGTTCTTTTGCATGCCTTTAATAGCACGAGTCGGTACTAACTTGGAACGCAACATGCCGAACATATCAACCCAGCTCACTAAGAAATACTTAATGCCTTTTTCTTTTGCAATTTTCTCTAAATCTTTTTCCATTAGATAGACTCCTCTCTATTTATTGTATTAACAGTCGGTTATTAACAATCACTTCACAATGCTTCTAATCAACAATTCGCTACAAACGTTACTCAATTGGCTTTGCTTAGTTTAAATAAACCAAACAAAGCCATTCATTTTAGAACGATCCCTTGCCCGGATACCAGTCAGTTCCAGCCAACGGCACTTTCGCCATGGCAGCAGCTTCCATCGTCAGAGCGACTAAATCTTCTGGTTCTAAGTTATGTAAATGTGATTTACCACAAGCACGTGCTAGTGTCTGAGCTTCAAGAACCATCGTTTTCAAAAGATTTTGAACACGCCGAGCACCCAGATTGACATCAAATCTTTTTACCAGTTCAGGATCTTGGGTAGTGATACCTGCAGGACATTGACCAATATGATAAGCGTCATAATATCCCGCGGCTGAACCCATTTTACGATACTCCGCATCATATTTTGGTGAGTTACAACCCAACGCATACAGTGCTGCCATACCGATAGAAACGGCATCTGCACCCAACGCCATACACTTAGCGACGTCTGCACCATTACGAATACCGCCCGAGACAATCAGCTGAACCTTACGGTGCATACCCATCTCTTGTAGGGCTTCAACTGCGATACGGACTGCAGGCAGTGTTGGCAGACCAACATGCTCCATGAACACATCCTGAGTAGCCGCTGTGCCACCTTGCATACCGTCAACAACAATCACATCAGCGCCGGCCTTGACTGCAAGCTGCACGTCATATTTGGTTCGGGTTGCACCGACTTTAATGTAGATTGGCTTTTCCCAGTCTGTAATTTCACGAATTTCTGCAATTTTAATTTCCAGATCGTCAGGACCAGTCCAGTCAGGATGACGACAAGCACTGCGTTGATCGATACCCTTTGGTAGTGTGCGCATCTTTGCAACACGATCACTGATTTTCTGACCCAGCAACATCCCCCCACCGCCTGGTTTAGCTCCTTGACCACATACAACTTCAATAGCATCTGCCGCTCGCAAGTCATCTGGATTCATACCATAACGTGATGGCAACATTTGCAGCACAAG
>JBNMQI010000061.1:0-11972 GCA_051277905.1 Gammaproteobacteria bacterium
GAAATTACGTACACGATAAAATTCAGCGACTAGACCGTCATTTCGACCAAGCCTTAGACATCAATATTATTTTGACAGTCGAAAAACTTCGACATAAAGCAGAAGCCACACTTCATGTCAGTGGCAACAAAATTCACGCCGATGATGTGAAAGAAGATATGTATGCTGCAATTGATGGACTAATCGATAAGCTTGATCGTCAAGGCAAAAAACATATGGAGAAAATTAAAAGTCATCGAAGTCGAGTGGAGATAACGACTGAAGAGCCTTTAGACCCAATAGAAGAGGCTTAAGCCGATGGGCGGCGATTTTCGCAATGTCGTTGACCGCTGCCTTTTTTTAAAACTTGCATACTCTGTGCTTTGGGATAAAATTTACGCATATTTCCTGACAACTAATCACCGTTTACCCATTAAATGATAGTCACTGCACTTTTGTCCCCCGATCGAGTTTTTATCGATCCGAATATTTCTAGCAAAAAAAAATTACTTGAGTTCATAGCAAACACAGTGACTGAGCAATGTGGGCTATCGCAATCTAAACTGTTTAATAGTTTACTCGATCGTGAAAGGCTCGGCAGTACTGGATTAGGCAATGGTTTCGCGATACCTCATGCCAGATTACCAGACCTAAAAGAAACCTTTGGTGTTTTTGTGAAACTGGCCAAGCCGATAAATTTTGATGCACCTGATAATCAACTAGTCGATTTGATTTTTTGCATTATTATTCCTGAAAACGCCACTGACGAGCATTTAAAAATATTAGCATCACTGGCTAAAATATTTTCCCAGCCCTCAATTCGTGAAGATATGCGAGCTGTGACAACTGACAGTGATGTTATTCGGATCATTGACTCAGCTGAGAAATGAAACCTTCACTCAAAATTTTTAAGTTTTTCGACCACTACAAACATAAATTAGGACTCAGTTTTGCCTCTGCTTTAGTGGGTCTGGACCGTGAAATCATGTTTTCACGTCAAACTAGCGACACCTTTGAAGCAGTTGACTATTTAAATGTTATTCGCACCTCTAGCATTGTTGTCGTTGGCTATCAAGAATCTCGCTATATCAGCAAACTAACGCTTTTAGAACAGACGAAACTACTTAAAACCCTGTTTCAAGGCCCTGTTAGCGCCCTCATTATAAGTGCCGAGAATCAGTTGCCTGAATCGATGATTCGTCAATGCGAACAACAAAACATCCCTGTATTTCGATCTTCCCTGCACGATTCTGATTTACTGGATAAAACGCGTCATTATCTAACGCCCGTACTGGCTGATCATGTCGACGAACATGGTGTTTATGTTGAAGTTTATAGCCTAGGACTATTCATAACGGGCGAAAGTGGTGTCGGTAAAAGTGAATTGGCCCTCGCTTTAGTGGCCAAAGGGCATCGCCTAATTTCGGATGACATTACCCGATTCTCAAGAATATCTCCAGACGTCGTCAACGGTGAGTGCTCCGGCCTTCTCCGTGGCTTTATGGAAGTCCGTGGTCTAGGTATCGTCAACATACAGGCCATGTTTGGGGCCAATGCCCTCAAATCAAATAAGGCACTAAGACTCATTGTTAATATGGTGTCACTCACCCAAGAGAATGCCACTCAATTTGACCGACTGGGTAACAATATTGCCACACGCAATGTTCTTGGCTTGGAAATACCAGAGGTTACCCTGCCCGTAGCGCCTGGTCGAAACCTTGCTGTACTGGTAGAAGCTGCAGCCCGCAATCATTTGCTTAATATCAACGGCTACAATGCCGCAGAGGATTTTATTCAGCGTCAGGAAACCGCTATTGCTGAAAATAAAAAGTTAACTGGTTAATGGCATGAGTCAAAGTGTTAAAGAAAAGGAAATGAAACTAATTATTGTGAGCGGCCTATCAGGCTCTGGCAAAACAATTGCTTTACACACTCTAGAAGATGCAGGCTATTTCTGCGTTGATAATTTACCCATTAGCCTGCTACCCAATTTTATCGATACTATGCTTGATGCCAAGCCTACTATGTATGATTTTGTGGCAGTCGCAATAGATGCCAGAAGTGGTGCCGATGATATTAACCACTTTGATAAAATAATTGAACTTGCACGAAAACGGGCGGATTTTGTTGAAATCTTATTTCTGACGTCTGACATTAAAAAACTAATTACTCGTTTTAGTGAAACCAGAAGAAAACATCCACTGTCACACCAAGGCATTCCTCTAGTAGACGCCATCAAACTTGAACAAAACTTACTCAGAAACATTTATTCAAAAGCTGATTTAGTCATCGATACATCAACATTCAATGTACATCAGCTTCGTCAAATGATCATCAAACGACTCATCCCCAGCCATTCATCCGAACTGGCTATTTTGGTCCAATCGTTTGGCTTTAAGCATGGCCTACCCACCGATACAGATTTTGTTTTCGATGTTCGTTGCTTGCCTAATCCTCACTGGGAAAGTCACTTAAAGGAGTTTAGTGGAAGAGACGCGCCCATCATTGATTACCTAGAAAGCTTCCCTGAAGTCATCAGCATGTTTGATTCCATTAACGGTTTCCTAACAACCTGGATTCCTTGTTTTGAAAAAGAAAATCGTAGCTATATGACCATTTCCATAGGCTGCACAGGTGGACAACATCGCTCCGTTTTTCTGGCTGACAAGATTGCCCTATCGTTAAAGGATAAAAAATACAATAGTACGGTCAGGCACCGGGAACTGTCATGACGGTCAGTTTGTTAGTCATCACCCACAATCAACTCGGGCAGGAGCTAATTGATACAGCAGCCTCCATTCTGGGAAAGCATTTACTAGACGTTAATTTTATATCCATTTCGGCCAACCTTAAACCCAGTGAACTAGGACGCTATGCGGACCAAGTCAAAAATATGATCCATCAATTGGATATTGCCAATGGTATTTTAATATTGACCGACATCTGTGGCGCAACGCCCCACAATCTAGCGAAGTATTTCGCGGCCGACCAAAATATTAATATTGTTAGCGGTATCAGCCTACCGATGTTATTACGCGTATTAAACTATCCTAATCAATCGCTTCAATCGTTATCCTTAATAGCCCTTGAAGGAGCACATAAGGGTGTTATACAGGACTGAAATCATGATTTATCAAGACACCACCATCATTAATAAACTAGGGCTTCATGCCCGTGCTGCATCAAAGCTGGTCAGTTGTGCCAGTCAATTTGAAAGTGAAGTTTTAATTGATAAAGAGGGAGGCAAAGTCAACGCAAAAAGCATTATGGGTGTAATGATGCTTGCAGCCAGCAAGGGTACGAAAATTCGTCTAGTGGTGGACGGAAAAGACGAAATTCGTTGCTTAGAAGCAATATTAACATTAATTGCTAATCGGTTCGATGAAGCTGAATAGCTTCAAACCTTGACTATAAACTAAGCCACTCTGTGTTTTCAAATACGCAGCTTTCGATTTCCAGCCTTTCAAAACTAATTGAATAAAGACCTGTTGCTCTAAACGTAGCATAGCCTACAATCACTAACATGATTGAAGACAACATCGAACAACTTCGGCAAAATATATGGCTCGCTCTAGAAGATAATAGTGAGTCGGCGATTAAAAGTGTCATCGATGGCATCGGGATTGCTGAATTAGCCAACTTACTCGAATCTTTACCCTCGCAACAACGTGATCTTGTCTGGCCACAAATAGACCCTACCTTACTCGGTGGCGTGTTACTTGAGACAGGTGACGAAGTCCGTAACAACAAACTCAAAGAGCTCGATGCCGATCAAATTACAGTCATCATCGAAAACCTACCGGATGTCGATGATCAGGCCGACCTTTTACTCTCGTTGCCGCCAGAAAAGCTCGTCAGCATATTACATACCCTCGATAAACATAAGCGCGAAAGACTAGAGTCAGTACTCTCTTATAGCGAGCATACTGCTGGCGGCCTGATGAATATCGATCACGTCACCATTCGGGCTGACGTAACACTGGATGTTGTACTGCGCTATCTCAGGATAAGGGGGGATATACCGGATCAGACAGATCAACTATTTATTGTTGATCGGCACGATCACTATCTTGGCGCATTATATTTGGCTGACCTACTCACCAATGATTTAGAGTCATTAGTTCAAGACATCATGCGTACTGATATTGATGCCATGTATGCCCATATTTCAGATACCGAAGTCGCACGTGAATTCGAAAATTATGACTTAATTAGTGCCCCTGTCGTCGATTCACAGCACAAATTAATCGGTCGAATTACGATTGACGATGTGGTCGATGTTATTCGAGAGGAAGGTGAACATTCTATTATGAGCATGGCGGGATTATCTGAAGACGATGATATGTTTGCACCCGTTATTACTAGTGCAAAGCGACGTGGTATCTGGTTGGGCATCAATTTATTGACTGCTTTTCTGGCTGCTGGTGTTATCGGTATGTTCGAAAATATACTTGAACAAGTTGTTGCCCTAGCCATTCTTATTACCATTGTGCCCAGCATGGGTGGGATCGCAGGGTCACAAACACTCACACTGGTAATACGAGGGATCGCACTGGGTCAGCTAGGCAGCTCGAACTATCGCTCATTGATAAAAAAAGAAATTCTAGTCGGCATACTGAATGGTTTGTTATGGGCTATTGTAGTCGCAACATTTTCAATTATCTGGTTCGAGAATTTCAATATTGGCGCGATTATCGGTATCGCATTGCTGATCAATCTTATTGCGGGTGCTTTTGCAGGTGTATTGATACCCTTAGCGTTACGCCAATTGAACATAGACCCTGCTATCGCAGGTGTTGTGGTACTGACTACAGTAACGGATGTTATTGGTATTGTTGCATTTCTCGGTTTGGCGACGTTCATACTTGGTTAAAACTTGAGCGCTAACTAATAAGCCATAAACTGCTTGATAACACTATGAATAGTATCGACGCCAAAGGCTTTAATTTAATCAGCCGATAGAAGTGCAGCACCGAGTGCGCCACTGGCATCACCGTGAGTTGCAGGCAATAGTGGCGTTACCACATAGTCTGAAAAAGCATATGTTGATAATCGTTTAGGCACCTGTTGATATATCTCTGCAACATTGGACATACCACCACCCAACACAATGACATCTGGATCGATTAGATTAATAACATGGGCCAAGGCACGAGCCATCTGATCAAAATATTCTGTCATTGCCTTCATGCACTGGTTATCCTTTAACCGGGCTTGCGCCACTATCTGTTCAGACGATAGTGCGACACCATAGTTTTTTTGGAAATTGGCTGCCAAACCCTGACCAGAAAGAAACGTTTCAATACAAGCCTGCTTACCACAATAACAACTAGGGCTACCATCTTGTTGAGTATGCCAGGGCAATGGATTATGCCCCCACTCCCCTGTAATAGCATGGGGACCATTAATTAATTGCCCGTTCACAACAAGACCAGCTCCAGTGCCAGTCCCAATGATAATCCCAAAAACAACGGCATAGTTTTGACCAGCTCCATGAATGGCTTCTGACAGTGCAAAGCAATTCGCATCATTTTGAATATGAACGTGACGTTGAAGTCGCTTTTCAAAGTCATCTTTAAAGGCACGTCCATTCATACAAATAGTATTTGAATTTCTGAGTAACCCACTGCGTGGAGAAATTGCACCGGGTGTTCCGATGCCGACCGTTAATTTTTGTCCAACGGCGGTTTCGGCTTCAAAAACTAAGTTGCACAATAGTTCCAATATAGCATCATAATCGTCTGCAGGCGTTGGCACACGTTTGCAAAATACTGATCTGTTTTTTCCATCTAAAACCCTTATTTCTGTTTTAGTTCCACCTAAATCAATACCCAAACGATAAGTAATTTTCTGTGTTTTGTGGTGATTCATAAACAAATTCCTAGTGGCAGTGTTGATACTGTCATCGACATCGCTGAAAGTCATTAAGGTTATTTAATAACGGCTGTATTGCTACAGGCTTAATACCATTAGCACCCAGCTTATCCACAGGTTTTCCTACTCTACCCCACAGGAAAAACACTACATAGTGTGTATTGCTTTATCTCTAGCCACATTATGTTGTGATTTTTAGATATGTCTTATAATGGAAATGTATGTACAATACAAACACTCTCGTCAGATTAACTAGGCTTTAACTTTTGTTCATTGTTGTTACTAGAGGCCAACTAATAGCCCTTCTTTTTAAGTGTTATTATATAAAAATCTGAATAGTTGAGTACATTAGATCTTTGAAAGAATGTTTAGTGTCCGAGAAATACCACTCTATCGATATGTAACTTGATATTGAATGGTTATTTAATTTAAATCGGCCTCAAAAACTGACTTTCTTTTAGTAAAAAAATGTAACGAACCGGGCTTTTACAATGCAAAATATCAATTCACCTCTCACAGAGACTGCCACCGCTGACGCGTTGAGCCAAGAAAGTAGTAATTCTCAAGATCAAAACAACACTCAAAGTAGTATTTATAATGTTATTCGTCGCAACGGTAAACTGACCAGCTTCGATAAAAATAAGATTGCGGTTGCAATGACCAAGGCGTTTTTAGCCGTTGAAGGTGGTCAGGCAGCGGCATCGTCACGTGTACATGAGACCGTTGAACGACTGTCTAATTTAGTCGTCGATACGTTAACTCGTCGCCAACCTGATGGTGGCACTTTCCATATAGAAGACATTCAAGACCAAGTTGAATTGTCAATGATGCGCAGTAGTGAACAAAAAGTTGCTCGCGCTTATGTCCTATATAGAGAGAACCGTTCGAATGCCCGGTTACAAGAAAAAAAGAACTCGCCCTCCACTCAAGACATCGATGAGTCTATTGCCTTAAACGTTAAACTCAAAGATGGCAGCCTCCAACCGCTTGATCTCGCTCGTGTTAGAACAGTCATTAATGATGCCTGTAATGGACTAGATTGTGCTGATTCAGAGCGCGTTTATAATATAACCGTGAGAAACTTATTTGATGGTGTGCCTGCCTCAGATGTCAGCCCAACGGTTGTTATGAGTGCCCGTGGATTAATTGATAATGAGCCACAATATTCACACGTAGCCGCCCGTTTGTTATTAGATGAGTTGCGCACTGAAACACTTACTTTTATGGATGATGGTTTGGCCACTGCGACCTATATTGAAATGGCTGATCGTTATCCACAATATTTTCATCAGTATGTTAAAAAAGCAGCTGAGCTTGAGTTACTCGACACAGAGCTACTTAAATTTGATTTCAAGAAACTCGGTGATGCATTAAAGCCTGAACGCGATCATCTGTTTACCTACCTTGGATTACAGACCCTTTACGATCGTTACTTCATTCACTATGAAGAATGCCGGTTCGAACTACCACAAGCATTTTTCATGCGCGTATCAATGGGCCTGGCCATTAATGAAGTTAATCGTGAAGAACGCGCCATTGAATTTTATAATTTACTATCGTCTTTCGACTTCATGAGCAGCACGCCTACCCTTTTCAATTCAGGTACTTTACGGCCACAGCTGTCTAGTTGTTACTTGACTACGATACCCGACGATTTAGATGGCATATTCAGCGCAATCAAAGACGATGCCATGCTGTCTAAGTTTGCTGGCGGCCTCGGAAATGACTGGACTCGCGTTCGAGCGATGGATTCACGTATTAAAGGCACCAATGGCAAGTCACAAGGTGTTGTCCCTTTCCTCAAGGTAGCCAATGATACTGCTGTTGCAGTCAATCAAGGTGGTAAACGTAAAGGCGCGATGTGTGCCTATCTTGAAACTTGGCATCTTGATATCGAAGATTTCTTAGAGCTACGTAAAAATACGGGTGAAGAGAGACGTCGTACCCACGATATGAACACGGCTAACTGGATTCCTGACCTTTTCATGAAGCGCGTTACTGAAGGCGCTCAATGGTCATTATTTTCACCTGAAGAAGTGCCAGAGCTTCACGAACTCTATGGTTTGGAATTCGAAACCGCTTATGAAGCCTACGAAGCAAAAGCGGCCCGTGGTGAAATATCTTCTTACCGCCAAATTCCTGCGCAAGACTTGTGGCGCAAAATGCTAGGCATGTTATTTGAGACAGGCCACCCATGGATAACATTTAAAGATCCTTGCAACATCCGGTCACCTCAACGTCACTCTGGTGTAGTTCATTCGTCGAATCTATGTACAGAAATCACGCTGAATACGTCTGACGCTGAAATTGCGGTATGTAATCTTGGTTCAGTCAATTTGCCACAGCACATTGATGAAAAAGGACTCAACCTCGAGAAGCTCGAAAAAACCATTAATACTGCGATGCGCATGCTCGACAATGTAATCGACTACAACTATTACAGTGTTCCACAAGCACGCACCTCAAACCTACGTCACCGACCAGTTGGGCTTGGCATCATGGGATTCCAAGACGCGCTGTATAAGCAACATATATCTTACAGCTCCGAGCAAGCCATCGAGTTCGCAGATGAGTCAATGGAAGCCGTCAGCTACTACACTATTCAAGCTTCAACCCACCTAGCTGAAGAACGTGGCACCTATTCAAGCTACCCGGGATCACTCTGGAGCCAAGGCATATTGCCGATTGATTCGATTGCCGATTTAAAAGCCGCTCGTGGCGATTACTTGCAGCAAGATGACAGTTCAAAAATGAACTGGGACAGCCTACGCCAACGCGTCATGACAGTGGGTATGCGTAATTCCAATACGATGGCTATTGCGCCAACCGCAACTATCTCAAATATTTGTGGCGTTAGTCAGTCGATTGAACCGATTTATCAAAACCTCTACGTTAAATCAAACCTGTCGGGTGAATTTACCGTCATTAACCCTTACTTGGTAGAAGACCTTAAATCTCATGGTCTTTGGGATGACGTCATGATTAATGATCTCAAATATTACGATGGCAGTGTGCAAAGTATTGACCGAGTACCCAATGCGCTGAAGCAACTTTATAAAACGGCGTTTGAGATTGATTCAGGCTGGTTAGTTGAAGCCGGTTCACGTCGCCAAAAATGGATAGACCAAGGCCAATCGCTCAATCTTTATATGGCCGAACCATCCGGTAAAAAGCTCGATAACCTTTACAAGCTAGCTTGGGTACGTGGCCTCAAAACCACCTATTACCTCCGCTCACTCGGTGCAACAGCAGCAGAGAAAGCGGGTAATCGTGAGGACGAAATCAATTCGGCCAAACCAGAGCCATTAGTTTGTTCGATTCTAGATCCAGATTGTGATGCTTGTCAGTAATGGCTCACAACATAGTAATAAATAACCACATTCATTTCGGAGACAAACATGTTTAATTGGGATAACCCACTCGCACCACTAGAACCCAGAGTGCCAAACGTCACGCCAGAATTAGCCATTGTCAGTACATCAGCGCCTGTTGTTGCAGAACCTACTGACACCACTCATCTGGACATTACACAACAACCAACGGTTGTGCGCGACAAGCGTTCCGACATTCAAAGACCAACCTTTAGCCCAGTGGCCGCTAAGCCAATCAATGTTGATGACAAGCGCGTTGTAAACGGCCTGGCTGATATCAATCAGCTAGCACCGTTCAAATACCCTTGGGCATGGGAGTATTTCCTTAATGCCAATAAAAACCATTGGACACCGCTCGACGTTAACATGACGCAAGATTTGCACGACTTCCAGCACAAGTTGACGCTAGAAGAACGCCATGTCTATGAGAACGTCTTGTCTTACTTAACAACGTCAGACATTCTAGCGATGCGTAATATCGGTCTAGCTGTCATGGAAAAAATGACTGCGCCTGAATTACAAATTTATCAGGCTCGTCAGGTTTATGAAGAAGCCATGCACACCTGGACCTACCAGCATTGCATCGAAACAATGGGCTTAGATCAGGGCGAAATTTATAATCGTTATCGCGTGGTTCCAGAAATTAACCATAAGATTCAAATGTGCAATGATCGACTTAACTCAGTATTAAGATCTGACATAGATCTGACAAACCGAGACGAGTTAGAAAATTTCGTTATGTCCTACACCTTTTTCTCTGGCGTTTTTGAAGGCACTTGGTTTTATAATGGCTTCAGCCCAATCTTTGCGCTGCAACGTCGCGGCCTAATGAAAGGAACATCTGAGCAATTGCAATACATCATGCGTGACGAGGTGATGCATGCCTCTTTTGGTATTCGCGTTTGCAACCAGATTATTATCGAAGAAAAGGTAAAGCTCGATCCAAAAGCAATCCAGAATATGTGGGAAGAAGCCGAAGCGGCAGAAGCTCAATATGCGCACTATTTGCTGCCTGATCCAATTCTGGGCTACAACGCGACTGATCATATTGCTCAATTCCGTTTCATTGCCAATCGCCGAGCGAGCAAACTAAACCATGCAACGCCTTTCCCTGGGGCAACAAACGCGTTGCCGTGGTTAGATGAGCAAGCCAACCTTAAAAAAGAAAAGAACTTCTTTGAAACACGAGTAACGGAATATCAAACTGGTGGCGCGCTTAAATGGGATTAGGTAAATAGGCTAGCGTGGAGCGACACATAAAGTAGGATTGATCCATAACATTCCTAAAAAGTGCGGCTCGTTTATCGAGCCGCTTCTATTTTAGATAAACAAATTATAGCTAAAATTTAACAAATAAAAGTCCGCATGTTAGATGAAGTAAAAACTCTCCTTCAACAAGAGCCCGGACTTAAATCGAGAATAATAGTTAAAGGGGTCGGAGGTACATGAGAACCCCTCACAATAATAAAGATATCGTATATACTCAGAAAAACGATGTTTATACAGGAAAAGGGAATTCCGATGCCAAGAAAACCAAGGATGTATCTGCCGGGCATACCAAATCATATTGTTCAACGTGGCAATGATAGAAACCCTTGCTTCTTCGAAGAAGAGAATTATTGGTTCTTCCTGGATTGTCTGGGTAATGCATGCGAGCGATACGACATCGCTATTCATGACTATGTATTGATGACTAATAATATTCACCTATTAATGACACCCTGTACAGAATCCGGTATATCTCGAGTGATGCAATGGTTGGGAAACCGATAGGTTCAATACATCAATAAAAATTATCGGAAAACAGGCACCCTCTGGGAGGGTCGTCATAAGGCTAGTTTGATAGACGCGGAGCAGTATTTGCTAACCTGTTATCGGTCTATTGAAATGAACCTTTGCGAGCGAATAGGGTTGATCATGCTGGTCATTACCGGTGATCGAGTTATCATTGTCATGCAATTAGGAGTTCTGAATGCTAGAGATGTCGATGATGTGCGAAAAGCAGTGGCGTTTTCTGTACCGCTCGGAAACAATCTTTTTAAAGAACGGAGTGAGGCGACATTAGGTAAATCAGTTGGTTACATCGCACGAGGAAGGCCTAAACAGGGTTAATTGAGTGATATCAATATTGCGAATTATTCCCATGTACCTCCGGCCCCTTTAGTTTGGCGCCTGATACAGGCAGGAATTTAGGGAATGATAAAATTTAAAATTCAATCAGTTGCTATTGCTTGCCTATTAGTATACGGAATCGTTACGACTAGCATGGCACAGGAAACAATCAACAGCGATTTAAATAAACCTTTGCCACCCGGAACTGTAGTGTTTGAGACAGTGTTGTTAAAAAATACGATTGGATATCGCGGCGATGTATTAGGTGCGGAAGTCATTTCTGTCGAAACAGCAGTGAATGATAAATTTGAATTGATTGAGGTTAGCATTCCTCTAGACCCTTGAATTCGGCCAGTTTGACCGAACATGATTTTTTTCAGCTAAGAGCCAACGGGTTATTTTTGACAAACCATTGGAAATATCTATGGACCGCGAAAATAATAAAGTAGGTATCATTATATCCTTGCTCAGAAAGGCTAAAATGGGATTCATCATAAAAATAATTGACTTGCCTGAAGAGTAGTGAAATTGTTTATAACTCATTCCTGACACAGAAGGTTCGTATGTCTTTAGAAGAAGTAATGTTTACCATTTCTGGTCAAGCGTTCACGTTAGGGCAGATCCTGATCTTTCCGG
>JBNMQI010000062.1:0-11573 GCA_051277905.1 Gammaproteobacteria bacterium
CATTACTTTGGTCAGTGCTGCAGTTAGCGTAGTCTTGCCATGATCGACGTGACCAATCGTTCCCACATTGACGTGGGGCTTGTTTCTTTCAAATTTTGCTTTTGACATAACAGTTCTCTCAGCGCTACTTAATCTAATTACAATCCAGCTAAAACTGGCCCCTAGCCAATAATTGCTAGATTTAAAACTTAAAGCTCAATACTGGAGCTCATGACCGGAATCGAACCGGTGACCTCTTCCTTACCAAGGAAGTGCTCTACCGACTGAGCTACATGAGCTTAATTCAATAACAACTCTACCTTTTAAATGGAGCGGGTGGCGGGAATCGGACCCGCGTCATCAGCTTGGAAGGCTGAGGTAATACCATTATACGACACCCGCAAGTAATACTTCCTTAGTTCAGGCCGTCAAATTCACTGGCCTAAACAGTCGCACTTTTCTGCACGATTTTCTATTCGTAAGTGACAAAACAACAATCAATGATTATCACAAATCAATGATTGATTAGCTAATGCCACCCTTAACTAAATAAATGGTGGAGGGAGGTGGATTCGAACCACCGAAGGCTGAGCCAGCAGATTTACAGTCTGCCCCCTTTGGCCACTCAGGAACCCCTCCAAACAAGGTGCGTATTCTCTACATGGCGTATGGTTCTGTCAATAGCAATAACGTTTAATTTGACACTTTAATCTACGCCTTATTAAAAAAGGCCTCGAATAATTCGAGGCCTTTCAATATCGAGCCAATTATACTCGACAAAACAAACTACTTTTTAGCTTCTTTACGTTCCTTAACTTCTTTAATAACTTGCTCAGATACATTTTTTGGACATGGCAAGTAATGTTCAAATTCCATAGAAAACTGACCACGACCTGAAGTCATCGTACGCAAGTCACCAATATAGCCAAACATTTCTGATAGAGGCACATTCGCTCTAACACGTACACCACTAGCTGCAGCTTCTTGAGCCCTGATCATGCCACGTCGACGATTCAAGTCACCAATAACATCACCTACGTGATCTTCAGGGACAAAAACGTCAACCTTCATGATTGGCTCCATTAGCTGCGGACTTGCCTTTGGAATTGACTGACGATATCCACCCTTTGCCGCTGTCTCAAACGCAATAGCGGAAGAATCGACTGCATGAAAAGCACCATCTACCAGGGTTATCTTAACGTCCAGTAGCGGAAAGCCTGCCAATACGCCTTCAACCATACAAACACCAAAACCTTTTTCAACTGCAGTCCAGAATTCACGCGGTACGTTACCACCAGTCACTTTTGATTCAAATTCGTAACCACTACCTGGCTCACCTGGCTCGATGACGTAATCGATCTTACCAAACTGACCAGAACCACCGGTTTGCTTCTTGTGCGTGTAACTATCTTCAATGCGCTGCGTAATTGTTTCACGGTAAGCTACCTGTGGCTTGCCAACAGTTACGTCAACCATGTGCGTACGACGCAAAATATCCACTTTGATATCAAGGTGCAACTCGCCCATACCTTTAATGATTGTCTCTCCACTTTCTTCGTCAGTTTCGACATGGAAAGATGGATCTTCTTTAATCATCTTACCCAATGCAACACCCATTTTCTCAGATGCACTCTGATCTTTTGGCGTAATTGAAATGGAAATAACTGGCTCTGGGAATACCATCGGCTCCAGAGTTGCTGGAAACTTAGGATCACATAGCGTGTGGCCCGTCTGTACGTTTTTCATTCCAACTATAGCAACAATGTCGCCTGCTTGAGCAGAATCAAGCTCAATTCGATCATCCGCATGCATTTCTACAATACGACCAATTCGTTCTGTTTTACCTGTAAAGGTATTTAATACGCTTGTGCCTTTTTCTAATTTACCTGAGTAAATCCGAGTAAACGTTAAAGCACCAAAACGGTCATCCATAATCTTGAATGCCAATGCACGGAGCGGACGATCAACATCAACAACCGCAAACTCACCTGTCGCATTACCTTCAAGATCAACTTCAGGCTGAGGTGGTACTTCGGTTGGGTTCGGCAGATAATCAACGACCGCATTCAGTATCAACTGTATGCCTTTGTTCTTAAAAGCTGAGCCACAATAAGTCGGGAAAAAGTCGAGTGCAATTGTTCCTTTTCGAATGCAACGCTTAATATCTTCTATTGCTGGCTCTTCACCATCGAGGTACTTTTCTAGTAAGTCATCGTCTTGCTCAACAGCCATTTCGATTAATTTTTCACGGTATTCTTCAACTAAATCATCCATATCGGCTGGTGGCTCTTGAATTACATAGTTAGTTGGGTCGCCAGTACCGTCCCATATCCACGCTTTACGGGTTAAGAGGTCGACACAACCAGTGAAGTCCTCTTCGGTACCAATTGGCAACACCATAATCATTGGATTAGCACCCAATACTTCTTCTACTTGCTTTACGACACGGAAATAATCAGCACCCAGTCGGTCTAATTTGTTAACAAAAATAATACGCGCAACACGCGACTCATTCGCATAACGCCAGTTGGTCTCTGATTGTGGTTCTACGCCACCAGAACCACAGAATACGCCAACACCACCATCGAGTACTTTTAGTGAACGATAAACTTCTATAGTGAAGTCAACGTGTCCCGGTGTATCGATAATATTGAAACGATGTCCAGCCCATTCACAACTTGTCGCTGCTGATTGAATTGTAATACCACGCTCTTGCTCTTGTTCCATGAAATCAGTCGTCGCAGCACCATCGTGCACTTCACCAATTTTGTGGATTTTTCCAGTGAGCTTCAGTATGCGTTCAGTGGTCGTTGTTTTACCGGCATCGACATGGGCAAAAATGCCAATATTTCGATACTTATCAAGGTCAGCCATGGTTATTCTCAAATAAAATAGTTATAAAATACTGTTAATTGCCCACTTATTGTCGGCATGTTGCAACGGAATGGCGCTCTGGCTTCATTTATCAAAGACGCTGATCTAACGCAAGCCATTGATTTACAAAGTAATTTATATTGAACGGGATTTCTATCGGCGCACATTCTACCACACAATACGAAAACTAAAACCAATCCAATCGAATTGCTATAAAAAACATCCACAAAACACACAAAAGCGATTAATTTCAGACTGAAAAGCCGCTCTATCAAGGAACAGAATCTCAACCAAGACACTCGACTAATTTGGTTTACTGAGGCTTAATTACCTCACAATTGAGAACTGCCTCTCTAGCCGCTGATGGTACGGGTTGTTTCTGACCAAGTGCAAAATCAAACCACACACAGACAGCTTTTGATGTCACTACAACTTTGCCATGTTCATCATAAATGTTAGCAGACACATCAAAACTGGTATTACCGATTCGACTGACTCGCGTTGCAATCTCGAGATTTGTCGGGTGATGCACCTGACTCAAGTATGAAATCTGCATATCTGCAACTAGTACTCCCTGTTCCACTGGCTGCTTGAATTTGAGGCCAAGCACTCGATCGAGATAATCTAACCGACCTGATTCAATATAACGAACAAATATGACATTGTTGATGTGCCCCAGCATATCAGCATCACCCCAGCGTGTAGGAACGGTCGTAAAAAAATTAAAATCAGCCCTTAAATATTGGTCAACTTTGGACACCTTTACTGCAAACCAGCGACAGTAATTGCTGGTAAGGCTGGCGCATTAAGTTCAGCACTCTTTCGCGGCGGTATGACCTTTGCCTCTCCGATTACAACAACTTCATTGTTTTGATTAGTTACCACGCAGTTGAGGGTCAATAACTTTTTCGCATCGATCTTTTGTTCAATAGTAACGACAGCCGTTAGGTTATCACCCAAACGAGCAGGCAATTTAAATTCTAAAGTTTGCTCCAAATAAATACTACCAGGCCCTGGCATAACAGTACCAATGCAGGTCGATATTAAACTGGCGGACCATAGGCCATGAGCAATACGCCCTCTAAAAATAGTCTTTGCGGCATAGGCTTCATCAAAATGAACCGGATTAACGTCGCCCGAGGCTTCTCCAAATAGAGCAATATCACGCTCAGTAACGGTTTTAGAGAATCGCCCTTGATCTCCAATTTCAAGCTCTTTGTAGGTTCTTGATTTAAATTGATTCATTTTAGTCATTCACCATTCACTTTGTGTTATTTATTAAGGCTCATTAATAATCTAATGAATTTTAAAAGCATCAACATCAATACCCATAACACCACCTGAACCAGCCTGAACGGTTATTTTTAACGCTTCACTTCGGGGTAAAATATGTTCTGCAAAAAATAACGCCGTCGTTATTTTACTACTGTAAAAAACGTCACTCTCACCAGCATCTATGTGCTGCTGAGCTAAAACTGCAGATCGAGCCATTAACCAGCCAGCAATCACATTACCTGCTTGCATCATATAATTAACACCAATCGAGCCACCCAGATAAGGATCGTCGCTGGCCTGAGCCAAAAACCATTGTGTTGATTCTTTCAAACCGATCAATGAACGGCCAAATTCTCGTTTAATGCGATCAAACGCATCAGTATGACTGGGCATAGCATTTTCGAACAACTCCATTTCTGCTATTAACTCACCCATACCCTGACCTCGATCACGCCACATTTTACGCCCCATTAAGTCAAGCGCCTGAATGCCCGTTGTGCCCTCATAAATAGTCAGAATGCGAGCGTCACGCATATATTGAGCGACACCCGTTTCTTCGACAAAGCCCATTCCACCATGTACCTGTACACCCAGATAAGTAACTTCCTGTGACATCTCTGAACACCAGGATTTGACGATTGGAATATACAGGTCGAGCCTGCGCTGATAACGCGACCGATCATCGTCCAAAACCGAACGATTCGCTAGGTCAGTCATACTCGCAGTAACATATCCAAATGCACGACTGGCTTCACTCAGCGCCCGCATTTGCATTAATATTCGTCGAACATCAGGGTGATGAATAATAGTGACTCGATCGTTTGATCCATGTGCATAACCTTGAACTCTCTCTTGTGCGTATGCTAACGCTGCCTGATAAGCTCTTTCCGATAAGCCAACGCCCTGCATTCCAACTTCATGGCGCGCGTTATTCATCATAGTGAACATGCAAGCTAAGCCATTGTTCTCTTCACCAATCAGGTAACCAACAGCACCCTCGTTATCGCCATAACTCATCACGCAAGTGGGTGAGGCATGTATGCCGAGTTTGTGCTCTAGAGAGACGACTTTTAAATCATTTCTATCACCCAAGCTACCATCTTCGTTCACCAAAAATTTGGGCACCAAGAATAATGAAATACCTTTAACCCCTTCCGGTGCATCCGGTAGACGAGCTAATACGAGATGAATAATATTTTCAGTCATCTCATGCTCACCCCAGGTGATGTATATTTTTTGTCCACTGATGCGGTAATTTTCACCATCGCGCTCTGCCCGAGTCCGAATGGCAGCCAAGTCTGTGCCCGCATGAGACTCTGTAAGGTTCATGGTGCCGGTCCATTGGCCAGAAACCATTTTACGGAGATATTGTTGTTTCAATGTATCGCTTGCATGAGCATCAATCGACTCAATGGCACCTGAGGTCAATAACGGACACAAGGCTAGCGCTATATTAGATGAGTTCCAAATTTCAGTCACAGCAGAATGCAATAGATTAGGCAAACCTTGACCATCAAATTCAGTTGGTTGTTTGATGCTCAACCAACCATTATCAGAAAACTGTTTAAAAGCATCCATAAAACCTGGTGGGCTGATAACCTGTCCATTCTCGATAAATGTGCCATGGACATCACCTGACTGATTCAAAGGCGCAATGACCTCTTCCGCAAACTTCCCCGCCTGCTCGAGAATAGCCTCGACAAGATCATCATTCGCATCTTCGTAACCCGGTAACTCAGTCAGTGCTGACAATTCAGCCAACTCTTCAATAACAAACTGCATTTCTTTTAAAGGTGCTTTGTAATCATACATAATGCGCTACTACCTATTAATTAAATAACGGATGTGCAATTTTGACCCGCGTTTTTAAACTACATAATGGACTTTAATCAATCAAAGAGTGTGACTAAATAGACTATTTCAATACGCCATGATCTATCAGAATCAAACGAAGCTGCTCGACGCGCTTGCGGTTAACGCCAAGATCAGAAAAACCCAAACGAGCAGCGGACCTAATTGCAATAGACTCAGCACCAGGGTGCCAGTAAAGCTCAAAATCATCCACAAAACCAAATATAGCACTCTGACATTCCGCATGGAGATAACCATCAGACTCCTTCACAATTTTAGTTCGGGGCAATTCCAACACTAACTTGCGAACAGTTTGCCAAGCCTCATCTGACATTAAAGCTAAAGTATAATTTTGTATTCGGTGCTTTGCGTCTTTAGCATCGCTTGAAACACAGTTTGGAGTATCTGGACACAGCGAGAGCGCTCCGTCATAAACACCCAAGTTAAGCGGGCGCTTACCCGAGCAAGATAATATCAAAATGCAGCCTATTAAAAGTAAAACGCTTTGTGTAATTGTTTTGATAAAGCCTCACAGCTCCAGTCAACTCGTTAGATTTGAAATTTTATTATTATACTGAAACTGACTGTTCGGTATAGTGCTATATGGTTTTCTCAAACTATATTCAGTGTCATTAACCTCATTGAGAAGTACCTCCTTTTAGCTGAAAGCGCTATCACTTTTAACCCCATCTAACGAATAGCCATGTGGCGAGCGCGAAGTGGCTCTAATATAACAACATTTATAGCGATAGATTAAACCTTCAAATAAATGGCCTAATATTCAGTTAATACTGACATTTATTCACCAGCGTTAGCACTATTGATTGAAATTAATATGTTTGACCCAATGTTGTCGATTGAAATGAACATAATAGAAACTCAATTTTCAATTGGACAGGTGGTAAAGCATCGGAAATTCCCTTTTCGGGGTGTCATTATAGATGTTGATCACGAGTTCAATAATACCGAGGAATGGTGGCTATCAATCCCTGAAGACATTCGTCCTCGTAAAGATCAACCTTACTACCACCTTCTGGCCGAAAGTGAATCAACGGTTTATACAGCTTACGTTTCGCAACAAAATCTGCTGATCGATGATTCTGGCCGACCCATTAGGCATCCTGAAGTAGGTGACATTTTTGGTGAGTTTCTGGGTGATAGTTATGCCGTCCGTGCAGGTTCTCGACATTAAATAATTCCTAACCGACAGGGATGCCCATCAATTAGTGATAATGTCAGAGATTATTACCCTCCATCATTTACGCCAGTTATATCGCTATTGAAATCACTATTGCCCAATATCACTAGCAATGTATGCGGTATTTTTGCATGTTATTCGCTGACCTGTTTCTGAGTACCAATGACGAAATGGTTAGTGCCAACCTACCCTCCCAGTGAAATCATATTTATTCAAGCGATTCTGATCGTCGTTATTGTGGGCATATCGATGCGGTTTGATGGTGAAGCTTTATTCGAAATTCGACACTGGCGGCCGCATTTGTATCGGAGGATGCGGTATGCCATTGAGTCTTTTGCTTTTGTTAATGCGTTACGATTCCTGCCATTGGCAGAGGTGGTGGCCATATCGTTTGCTGGACCTTTGTTCATGACCTTATTTGGATGATTCTTTTTAAAGGAATCAATTGGTATACACCGACTGGTTGCTGTAAGTATTGGTTTTGTTTGTGTACTTATAGTGTCAGATGCTTATGAGACATGGTGACACGAACTATGACTAAAGACAAATACTGGGCACCATTGATATTAGTTATGGAAGCTGAAGGTCTTTCTAAGTCGTACAGTAATTCTGATATTTGTGTAGAAAAATCTGATCCCCTTCATTATTCTTTTACATGACTATTATCTGAAACCAAGTCACGCTTTTGTGGTTTTCTCATTTAGTCGAGATCGAGATACTAACAAAGTTTGGTTTAGTGGTAATTTCTAGGTTCAATACTGACTGGAGTTCGTGAGGTGTTGCTGTTGACCAGTAGCCATATGGTCACAACATTCCACCCATTGTCTGTCTATGATGATGCACTAAGTTTCAGACAAGCCCTTGGAGCGATCAGAGGCCAGGTGCATTTTAGCCAGTGGAGAAAAAACGTTTCGGTGGAATCCAGGCAGGTTTGGTTAGTGACCTAACCAAACCGACTAGTTCGGATGTATGGTCAAGTGCATGCTCCGCAATTAACTTTCCCATGATATTGCCTCTGGCGATTCCTGAGGCGTTATAGCAACCGGATGCGAATACATTTTTCTCTAATTCACTAAATACTGGACGAGAATTACGACTAACACAAATTTGCCCTGACCAAATTGATTCGATAGCGTCGGCAGCTAGTCAGGGAAAACGTTTTTGCAAACCAGACTGATGCAACTGCCGCCGTGTTTGTAGTTGATTGCTATCGATTCCAGATAAATATTCAACCGTATTACGAATCAATAGTCGCTTGTCAGCGGTAAACCTTAGGGTTGCGGCGAGTGCTTGCGGCGACAGCACGCCCCAGGGTTCTACAGCTTGCATTTCCATTACTTCATCGTCATTTAGACAACGGGTAAGACTAGCTGTTAACGCGAGCGGGAAACTCGGTTTTGCTCTAACCCCAATCGAGGTAAGGACGCATTCACGCAGACAATTATTTTTTTAGCCTTCATCTCGCCCGCCACTAGTTTAATGGTTATTGTCGAGTCCAGCCCTGGCCCAATGCCAATGACTGGTGATTCAGCATAGATTTCAATCTGTTTCGATAACGATTCAAGCCATCCTTTTGCCACTGCGGCGGATTGAAGCAAGGCACCACCTTCGCAATAAACGTCCAGACCATAATGATCAGTGCCTAACCGAGACTTGAGTTGTTGCTGGTTTAATAATGACGATTCAATTCCCATATCCGAAAAGCACTGTTAATACTGATTGATAGCATCGAAATTTTTCGGATCTACCGCCGCATGACTTGATCCAGTTCTGCTCCAGTCACAGGAAATTTGATGTTCGTTCATTAGCCTTTCAACCTCGGTAACGTCCGCACCATCGATGATATGCCGTGCCATGTAACTGTCACAGCCGGCTTTAGTATGGTCCGGTGATTCGTAAGAGACCACGAATCCAGAGTGTCGAGCGCTCGCGCCCTGCCCTGGTTGCTTGCCATCAATCAGAATTACTCGTTTACCCGGGTCAAGTTCTGCGATACGTCCATGGCATTTCGGCCCAGCCACAAATATCATTAATTAACATGCCATCAGCTTTTTACTATTTATCATTGTTATAATTTTAGCGACACTATCATTGAATTTTTATAGCTAAAAAATTCCTTAAAATGTATTTTACTCAATTGGTTAATCTTTTTAACCGACAGATTAAACCTTATAGTTATTTTTATTAATATAATCATTTAATATATATCGTGGATTTGGATCTACGGTAGTTTGCACTGCTCAATTTCATTTAGAGTGGTCCATCTAATCAAGTAAGTCTTCATCCGTTACTTTATTATTCTAAAACTGGGGCAAAAAATGGATAGTCTAACAAACTGGATTGCTAATCATGGCGTCGACTGGGGCATTAAGGTCAGTATGGCAATAGCGATATTTATTGTTGGTAAAATCATTGCTCGAATTTTGAGCAATCTACTCAAGAAAGTACTAGCCAAGTCTGGCATTGATTCGATGCTAGTTAATTTTTTAGGCGGTATTTCTTACGGCGTATTGATCATCGCTGTGGCACTTGCCGCGGTAGACTCGCTCGGTGTGAACGTTACATCATTAATGGCAGTTTTAGGCGCTGCCAGTCTAGCGGTCGGTTTAGCGCTGAAAGATTCATTATCTAACTTTGCGGCTGGCGTTATGATTATCATTTTTCGTCCATTCAAAACTGGTGACTTCGTTACCGCAGGAGGTGCAGCCGGTGTCATTGACGACATTGGATTGTTCGCTACCCTGATGCATACTGGAGACAACCAACGCATCATAATTCCAAACTCAGCCATTTTGAGCGGTAATATTATCAACACCAGCGCTTTACCTACTCGTCGTATTGACCTTGTTATCGGGATTGGTTATGGCGACAACATCGGTCAGGCGCGTGACATTATTATGGCAATCTTAGAGTCGAACGAGCTTATTCTGAAAGATCCCACACCAGGCGTTTCGGTCGCAGAGCTGGGTGATAGCAGTATTAATTTAAATGTTCGTCCCTGGGTGAATTCAGCTGATTATTGGGGCGTTCGCGCTGAATTACTCGAAGGCATTAAATGCAAGCTAGATGAAGCGGGTATTAGCATCCCTTACCCACAGCAAGATATTCATATCCACCAAGTTAAAACAGAGTAAAAGGCGTATCAAACATGGCTAGAATGTTATTCTTCCTTCACCACTATTTTTTACTGTTTTCAGGCTATCGTTTAGGACAATTTTAAAAAATAGGCAATCTTCTCGTACAAGACACCCGCTTCCCCAACTTTAATTAAGGCACTGCCTTGCAGATCAGTGCCATTGGGTTGCCACCAACACCACACAGTGACTGGGTTGGTGTTGTAGTCGATCACAACATCGCTATAGATTAAAAACGGGTTGGCATTTTCTTCTGCTCCCATTTCCACCGCAGCGCTTTTAAAGTCATTTACAAACTGAACCAACTCGTGCCGTTGAATTCGTTCCGTATTAGGGTCGTCATAATGGAAACCATCTGCGGTAGCGGTCAGGCTTAGTTTTCCATCACCAAGCTTCCAACCTTTGAGATAGGTTTCAATTATTTCTGTAATCGAAATATCGCAAACCCTTCTTACTGAGTAGTAACCAATACCCCTTCTAAAAAATAGAAGGGGTATCAATACTTTTTTAAAGGCTCTAGTTCTAACTTTCGCTCGATGCTGGCATTTCAGATTCATCGATACCGGGCACATGGGTGATACCCGCTAGTTGTTTCCAGTCAACGGGATAAGCGGCGTAGAAAATAATACACTTGTCATCACATTCATAGGTCACATGATTATCTTTAGGGACATACATCAAGTCACCAGAATTAAGCTCGTAGCCCTTGGTTTCGGATAATAAGTGCAATTCCAAAGAAAGACGGCCAGCTAATATAGTTCGTCATTTTTCTCGCCAAAGGAAAACGCACAATGAACTATCAACAACAGACCGAGAACGAACGATACCAGATTTATACTTTGAAGAAACTGGAATACTTTCAAAAATCTATCGCAGAGATACTCGATAGAAGCCCATCTACTATATCTAGAGAACTGCAAAGAAATCAAGGGCTGTGTGGTTATCGTCCCAAGCAAGCGCAAAGACTAAGCGATACTAGGCGTCAGGAATCGCACAAAGCCATTAAGGTGACTGAAGAAGTTGGTTGGATAGAGATACTGATTCGCCAGGAGTTAAGCCCTCAGCAAGTCGTTGATTATTTAAAGATAGAGAAGAAGATTTCACTGCATCATGAAACGGTATACCAACTGATCTACGCAAATAAAGCGACAGGTGGCGATTGGCATCAGCACTTGCGGATTGCGTCGAAACCTTATCGAAAACGCTATGGACATTATGACCGTCGAGGCAAGATTAAAAATAAGGTCGATATAGATAAACGA
>JBNMQI010000063.1:0-11516 GCA_051277905.1 Gammaproteobacteria bacterium
ATGGAACGCCTCAATCAACGCCCTAGAAAATCTAGGGGTTGTCGGTCACCTAATGAATTATTTATGGGGCTACGAACAGATTTACTCGTAGCTTAAATTAATTGCACTTATTACTTGAAACCAAGTCTTCTTACTTATCAAATAGCATTCAATCGTATGTTTTATGGGCTAATTTCCAAACAGCAAAAATTGCGTACAACATTATTGGTGAATAAACTGCTGGCAATTCTGTCAAAAAATCAGGGAATATTAGGGGACAGACGACGATTAACGCACGCTTTTTTTTCAACTGCCTTAGTTTCGTTTTTCAACCGGCCCACATAAAATTGACCCTTTTTAAAAAAATCTTCGCATAGTGGCGCCGCTCAGCAAACAAACATCACCATCAGCCATTATGAGACTATTTGCTCAACCCGTCTTGGAATTGCTGATCGGCAACTAACTACTCCCCCACAACCGCCTCAACCACAGGTGGCTTCATATCCTGCTTTTCCAGCAGCAATACATTAGGAACCTGTAAGCACTCAGCCATTTCGTTATATTCCTCTATCAACTCTTCGGCCTGGCGATGCAGTGATTTTAAATACCCCATTGGATTGCGTAGCTCCCAATGATCGGATGACAAGAGCAAGTGCCCCTTACACTGCATTAAACGAAGATATTCGGGCGATGCCCAAACTTCACCTGATTCATTCGAGTCATGATAAAACCAGAGGCCCTCGGCTTCGGCTCTCTCAAAATAGGGCTGTAAGCTCATGACAATGGCTTGTGCCTGTACGTTATTACTCATCGAAGCTCCCCTTGTGTTTTAGTTATTCTCTGATACTACGCCCAATCGATTTCAAACGATAGAAGCTTGAACTCATACTCTCACCTATTTATAGGATTGAAATATTCAGCTATATTTTTTATGACCCAAATATTTTTGACTTGCCGCCTACTAACCACCGATGACACTTACTTTATTCACAACGTTTAACCAGTAACTTCATTACCATCCTGCAGTTCTAGCAACCAATTTCGAAACGCACACACAGCAGGATTATTTAAGTGAGATTTAGGATAGACAACATAGTAGGCAAAGTCGTTTACTAGGGTAATGTCGAACGGCTTAATGAGTCGTCCTGCCTCAAGGTGATCTTGTACAAAAGTGGTTGAACATAACGCCACACCCTGTCCGTCCACTGCGGCCTGAATGAGGACATTAGTATCATCAATAATGGTGCCCCTGTTTGACGGTGTATCCTGTACACCGGCCAACTTTAACCATTCCCCCCAGCATTCATAATTAGCGTCGTGCAGCAGCGTGTAATACTTCAGGTTATTCATATCAGTTAACGGCTTATCCTTTTCAAGGAAATAAGGAGCGCAAACGGGTGAAAAATCTAGTGTGAATAATTTATCAGACACAACACCTGGCCAATCACCTTTCCCATAAGTAACCGCGATATCAATATCTTCTCGGTCGAAATCAACGGCGGTATGGGCATGAAACAGGCATAAATCAATTTCAGGATTTTGTAACCAAAAGTACTTCAGTTTAGGCGAAAGCCACTTCGCAGCAAATGAAGGTGCGAGTCGAACACTGAGCAAGCTATTGTCAAGGTCTTTACTCACGGTACCAATCGCCGTCGCTAGTATGTCAAAGGCGTCGATAACTTCAGGTAGTAACGCCTTGCCCTGATCAGTTAAGACTAGCTTTCGAGGTAAGCGGTAGAATAGCGACACATCTAAAAAGTCTTCTATCACCTTAATTTGATGGCTTATCGCGGCCTGAGTCACATTTAACTCCTGCGCAGCCAGCGTAAAACTTAACAGCCGGCCAGCTGCTTCGAATGCTTTAAGGCTATTGAGAGGAGGTAATTTACGTGCCATAAACTTAACTTTATTCATTATTTTTTCTAATGCAAGCTATAAAAAATAATCGTTTGTAAGTCATTTAAACTAGTAACAAGATAACATTAATTTAACAGTCCTATTCATATAGAAATAAACGCGAGGAGCCTTATAATGGGAAGAAGAGTAAACAGCCGAGAAGCCAAAATTGCAATGCGCAAGGCAGCACTCGCCGACGATTTAAAACCAGTACATGCTGGCCTTGAAGGTGGTCAATATCGACCCTTAACAGACACCGATGTTGCGGCTATTAATGACACCGTATTCAAAATTCTAGAAGAAGTTGGCTTTGCCGATGCGACGCCTCATTGTATCGAGACCTGCGTTGCTATCGGCGCTAATTATAGTGAAAAAGATGGTCGCTTACGTTTCCCAAAGGCGGTCGTCGAGGACGCGATGGACAAATGCTGTCGCAATTTAACCTTGTATGGTCAGGATCCAAAACACGACTTGCAGCTAACGGGGCAAAGAGTACATTTTTCCACAGCCGGAGCGGCTGTATTAATTGCTGATACGGTTAAAAATGAATACCGTGAATCGACCGCTCAGGATTTATACGACATGGCTCGTATCGTTGATAAGTGTGACAACATCCACATGTTTCAACGTACCTGTGTTTTGAGAGACATCCTTGATAATCGGGCGATGGACATTAATACCACTTACAACGCTGTTAGTGGAACTACCAAGCACGTTGGTGCCAGTTGGACCGAAGTACATCATCTTGAAGACACGCTAAAAATGTTGCATATCATCGCTGGTGGCGAAGACAAATGGCGAGAACGACCTTTCGTGAGTATCTCTTGTTGTCATGTCGTACCGCCTATGAAATTTACCGAAGAAGCATTGGGTTGTGTTAGAACCGCTGTCGAAGGTGGAATGCCGGTGCTACTGCTTTCTGCAGGGCAATCAGGTGCGACTTCACCTGCTTGTCTTGCGGGTGCTGTTGCTCAGGCTTGGGCTGAGTGCCTTGGTGGTTTAGTGTATGTGAATGCTATCAAACCGGGTGCACCGGCTATTTTGGGCACCTGGCCATTTGTATCAGACCTGCGCACTGGTGCCATGAGTGGTGGCTCACCCGAGCAAGCCATACTGTCATCTGCCTGCGCGCAAATGGGTAACCATTTCGATTTACCAACAGGCACAGCCTGCGGTATGTCTGATTCTAAGTTTCCTGATTTTCAAGGGGGTTCCGAACGCGCTTACACAACAACCTGTGCTGCAACATCAGGCGCTAACATCGTCTATGAAGCTGCCGGCATGTACGCTAGCTTACTCAGTGCCTGCCCTGAATCCTTATTAATAGATAACGATGTACTAGGTGCTGCCTTACGAATAACCCGTGGTATTGAGGTCAACGAACAATCACTTAGCTTCGAGGTCTTAAAAGATGTTTGCATGGGCCAGAAGGGGCACTACTTAGGTGCGGATCAAACCATAGAAGTCATGCAGACTGAATATATTTACCCCGAGTTTGGCGACCGATTAAGTCCGAATCAATGGGATGAGCAAGGCAAACCTGTTTTACTTGATAAGGCCATTGCAAAGAAGAATGAAATTTTAAGCAATTACCACCCGGCCCATATTAGTGATGAGATTGACCGCCAAGTGCGGGAGCAATTCCCTATCTTTTTGCCCAGAGAGGCTTTTGGTCGCGACAGTTTAGATGACTAGTTAGCTGCTGTTCTTACCTGCTATGATATTCATTACAGAGATAATTAACCAGAAGACATAGCTCATTAACAATCTTGAGAATATAAAGCTTTAGAAGGCATCAATATGAAAAGTCATGCAAGAGTAGTCATCATCGGCGGCGGTTCACTGGGTGTAAACCTGCTCTACCATCTAACTAAGGAAGGCTGGACCGACATAGCACTGGTAGAAAAAGGTGAACTTACCAGTGGCTCTACCTGGCATGCCGCAGGCCTTTGTTCTAACTTCATCGGCAACATGACGGTATCGCAAATTCATGACTACACGATCAAGTTATACAACGAAATATTGCCACAGGAAACTGGGCTTGATTCCACCTTCCATCAAACCGGTAGTATTCGCGTTGGCTTTACTAAGACTGAGGAACAATGGTTTCGTAATTTGGAAAGCCGTTCTAAAAGTGTCGGCTTTGATTTTAACATCATCAGTAAGGAAGAGGCGCAAAAGCTAAACCCTTTTATGAACTTCGACAAGGCCCGTATGATTGTCAGTACGCCTAATGATGGCCACGTCGACCCGACATCTGTCGTCATGCCGCTAGCAAAATTGGCGCGTGAGAATGGGGCTGAAATCAATCGATTCACTCAAGTGACTGACATTAACCAATTGCCATCGGGCGAATGGGAAGTCATTACCAACAAGGGCACTATCATTGCCGAGCATGTCGTTAATGCTGGTGGTTGCTTCGCCCGTGAAGTGGGTGCCATGGTGGGTGTCAACGTGCCGTTAACTAACCTAGAACACCAATATCTGGTGACGGAAAGTCATCCTGCGATCGAAGCACTCGGCTGGGAGCTTCCGGTTTGTCGTGACTCTTATAGCTCAGCTTATATTCGACAGGAAGGTAATGGATTTCTGGTTGGCCCTTATGAAATGTGGGGTTCCAAACCCTGGGCTCTGAATGGCATGGACTGGGGTTTTGATCGCGAATTATTTGAACCTGACCTTGATCGTTTAATGCCATTTCTCCAACGCTGTTTTGAGCTAACACCCGAATTCGAAAACGTCGGTGTCAAAACGGTTGTCAACGGCCCTATTACTCACACACCAGATGATAATATTTTAGCTGGGCCACAGGCAGGCCTGAAAAATTTCTGGAATCTTTGTGGTGCCAGTATCGGCATTGCACAGGGTGGTGTAGGCAAGTTCCTCGCGCAATGGATGGTACATGGTCAAACTGAAATCAATATGGCTCCGCTCGATAGCCGCCGTTTTGGTGACTGGGCAGATAAGAAATACTGCACCATCAAAGCGATTGAGTCCTATGAAGAAATGTACGCAGTCGGTGCGCCAAATATTAATCGTCCGCATGGTCGGCCCAGTCGGACTAGTCCACTATATGTTCGTTTACTAGAAAAAGGCTGCATCCATGGTGCTTCGCAAGGCTATGAAAAGGCGCTTTGGTTTCAAACAGACACCGTTCGCAGCGAAAGTTTGTCTTGGTCTCACACTGAAGCACACTCGGTTGTTTCACAAGAATGTAAAGCAGTTCAAGAAAGCGCTGGCATTATTGACCTGTCAGGTTCATCTAAATATGAAGTATCTGGACCCGATGCTTATCGGTTCCTCGATCACCTGTCCTGTAACAAACTGCCCACAAAAGATGGCCGCATTAGTTTGACATTATTTCATGCCGAGCAAGGTGGAATCATGTGTGAATTTTCGATCACTCGCTTGGCAGAAGATCGCTTCTATTTAGTCTCAGCGATTGGTTCGGAGCACAAAGATTTACATTGGATGCAATCAAACACCAATGGTTTTGACGTGAGAATCGAAAACCTCACTGATGAATTTAGTTCTATGCTGATCACCGGCCCGCGATCTCGCGATATTTTACAGCTGATGACAGAAGACGACCTATCAAACGAAAACTTCCGTTGGCTCTGTGCTAAATATATTCAACTTGATAGCGCTCAAGTGCTTGCCATTCGGGTTTCTTATGCAGGTGAACTTGGTTATGAACTGCACATGCCATCTTATCAACTACTCTCCATTTACGATTCGATCGATCGTGTGGGTAAAGACTTTGGGCTAAGAGATTTTGGCGGTTATGCCTTTAATTCGATGCGCATGGAAAAAATGTATCGCG
Organism: Gammaproteobacteria bacterium; assembly: GCA_051277905.1. GTDB lineage: Bacteria > Pseudomonadota > Gammaproteobacteria. The sequence goes on from JBNMQI010000063.1 coordinate 5,699, forward strand.
CTTATGGCAATGAATTCACGGAAGAAATCAGTGGATTAGAGGCAGGCATGGGCCGGTTTGTTGATACCACACGTGACTTTATTGGTTGTGAGAATATCAAACAACGTGCTAATGCTGAGTTTGACATTAAATTAGCTTATCTTGTGTTCGACGATGATATGCACTGCGAGTGCTTCGGCAATGAAGCGGTTTATCATAACGGTGAGTTAATTGGACTCACGACCGGCGGCGCTTTTGGCCATCGCATTGGTAAAAGCCTAGCCTTTGCTTACTTAAAGCCTGCAGTCATTGCACAGAGCCTTGAGGTGACAGTTGATACTTCAGCCGGTACTCGCAAAGCGCATATAGAAATGGATGCGGCTTATGACCCTGCTAACGAATTATTACGCGCTTAATTAAACACTGGGTATAAGGAAATGTCAGAAATAAATCTCCCTCAATCAGCTGAAGTTATCATTATCGGTGGCGGTATAGAAGGCTGTTCTATTGCCTATCATCTAGCCAAACGCGGCATTACTGATGTCGTCGTACTCGAGCGAAAACAGCTAACCTGTGGTACCACTTGGCATGCTGCTGGGCTAGTCAGTATGTTGTGGCCCACACCGACCCTCACCAAACTTGCCAAATATAGCCACGAGCTTTATGCCTCACTAGAAGCGGAAACTGGACAAGCCACTGGCTATCGTAGAATTGGCAGTATTTCTTTGGCTCGAACAGAAGAACGACTGGAAGAGCTTCAGCGTACGTCGTCTATGGCAGCAGTTTTCGGTGTTGAGTCAGAATTCATCGACAATACAAGGCTTGAAGCAATGTATCCGGGCATTAATACTGAAGGTGTCATTGGCGCTTTATATATTGAGAAGGATGGTCAAACTAACCCAATTGATACCACGATGGCACTTGCTAAAGGCGCACGTAGTCACGGGGTTAAGATTTTTGAAGACTGTAAAGTCAATCGTATCATTACCGAACAAGGCACCGCAGTTGGAGTGAGTACCGATCAGGGTGAAATTCGAGCTAAAAGTGTTGTTCTGGCAGCTGGGCTTTGGTCTCGCAATCTGGCAGCTGAAATTGGAATCGACCTACCACTTTATGCCTGTGAACACTTCTATGTTGTCACCGATGAAATGGAGGGACTAACAAAACGCCCCGTGCTGCGGGATTTTGATAAGGGACTCTACTTTAAAGAAGACGCGGGCAAAATGCTCGTTGGTTGGTTTGAGAAAGATGCCATTGGCTGCTCGATGGATAAAATTAGTGAAGACTTTTGTTTCGATCAATTCGAAGTAGACATGGACCATATCGAACCCAACTTAATCGGCGGTATGGAGACATTCCCAGAATTTGGAGAAGCCGGTATTCGTACCTTTTTTAATGGTCCAGAAAGCTTCACTAATGACAACCTACACTTGCTCGGCCCTACCCCAGAAGTTAATAACTTTTATGTTGCCTGCGGCATGAACTCAAAAGGCATTGGTGCTGCTGGTGGTTTGGGTAAGCTAATGGCTGACTGGATAATCGACGGTCATCCTTCAGGTGATGTGTGGGAGTGTGATGTTCGTCGCTCGCACCCAATACAACGCACTCAAGCCTACGTTGAGTCCAGAATTCCAGAAGCGCTCGGCCATACCTATGACATGCATTGGCCATTTTATCAGTACAAGTCTGCTCGTAACCTCATGTTATCACCGCTTCATCAAACATTACTTAATCAGGGTGCTTGCTATGGCGAGGTCGGTGGTTACGAACGACCCAACTGGTTTGCCCGAAATGGTGCACCCGCGAAATATGAATACAGCTACAAACGGCAGAACTGGTTTGAGTTTTATGCCGAAGAACATCGGGCCGTTCGTTCATCGCTCGGGGTATTTGACATGACCTCTTTTGGCAAGTTTGAGGTTGCAGGTGCCGATGCTCAATCGGCTTTGCAATATATTTCAGCCGCTGACATGAACGTTGCGGTTGGCAAGGTGGTTTACACCCAATGGCTAGATGAGCGCGGTGGTATTAATGCCGATTTATCAATTGTTAAAGTCAGTGAGCAGTGCTTTTGGGTTGTTACTGGTATTGGTTCGTTCAATCGTGATTGGTGGCACTTGAAACAACATTTGAAAGGTGATGTCACATTGACTGATATCAGTCAGCAATACGCCTGCCTTTCAGTCCAAGGGCCGAACTCTCGAAACGCGTTGCAGAAAATCTCAGACCTAGACCTCTCTGCCCAGTCATTTGAATTTGGTGTTGGTTGCTTTGGTCAAGTGGCCGGTGCAAAAATCTGGATGCAACGGCTTTCTTATGTGGGCGAGTTGGGTTGGGAATTATTTGTACCTGCAGAACAGGCGGTCAAGGTTTTTGAAGCTATTCAACAAGCTGGGGCAGAGTTCGATATTTGCAACGCAGGGCTTCATGCATTGAATAGCCTTCGTCTCGAAAAAGGCTTTCGGCATTGGGGGCATGATGTTGGTGCCGAAGATAATTTAATTCAGGCTGGACTTGGTTTTGTTGCAAAACCAGATGCGGGTGATTTTATTGGCCGTGACGCTTTTATTGCGCAAAAAGCAGCCGGATTACCTGATCGTCGACTAGTTCAATTCTTGCTCAACGATCCAGAGCCATTGCTGTATCACAATGAAACCATTGTGATGGATGGTGACATTGTTGGCTACCTAACATCGGGCATGTACGCCCATAGTCTGGGTGGAGCTATTGGCATGGGTTATATCAACCGTCCTGGTATTAATGCCGATTCACTTGCGAGTGCCAATTTTGAAATCGAAATTGCACGTACTCGATTTCCAGCCACAGCCTCATTGAAAGCGTTTTACGATCCCAAAGGTGATCGAATGAAGGTTTAATTAATTGACGGTAATGGATTCCTAGATTGGCAATAAAAGCCTTTTAGAGGTTAAGTGGAAATCATAGGAGCCACACTTTTTTAGAAATACCTTACAGTCAAAGAATGCAAAGTAGTACTATGACTATCTACTTAGAATGAACCGAATCAACATGTATCAAATTAAGAACTTCAGTGAGCGTAATTTGTATTGGGTTTTCCTTATTTTGATCGGATTATCAATGGAAGCCGTCGGGCTTTATTATCAGTATGTGCTCGACGAATGGCCTTGTGTGTTATGCATTCACATTCGCATCTGGATACTGGGTTTTATTATGGTTGCATTTTTAGCCTTGCTGCTCAAACGATTTAAACCCATTATTCCTGCCCTACACATTTTAAACAGCTTAATGATGATTGGTTTTGTGGAGCGAAGTTGGCAAACTCTAGCCGTTGAGCGTGGTTGGATATTTGGTAACTGCAATATGGACGCAGGCCTACCCAGCTGGTTTCAGCTCGATCAATGGTTCCCCCTAGTGTTCGAAGTAAAAGCCGCTTGCGGCTATACGCCGTTTATGCTTTTCAACATTTCTATGGCTGAGATACTTATGGTGTTATCCGCCTTATTACTTGGTTTAAGCTTAGCTTGTTCACTGGCTAGCTTCCAACCATCACGCCAGCCTTAATTTAGAAATTCTGGCAGTTTTTATTAATATCGCGACTAACTACTTTCTAACTTAACCCAATTACTTTAACTGAGGCCCCAAGTGCCCGAACTAGACGTTATCATTGCATTATTATTACTTGGCTCGATCGTTGGCTTTACGGCGGGGTTATTGGGTATTGGTGGTGGTGCGATGTTGGTACCAGGTTTAACTGCGATTTTTTTACATCAAGGCGTGCCTTTAGATAATTTAATCCATCTGGCCCTAGGAACATCTATGGCCTCGATCATATTCACATCAATATCCAGCTTGCGTGCACATCATTCGAGGGGATGCGTTGAATGGCCCATTGTTAAACAGATGATTGCTGGTATTTTAATTGGGTCGTTTTTAGCGACCTTTATTGCTGCCTCAATGAGTTCATTATTTCTGGCCATCTTCTTTTCAGCCTTTATGGCGTATGCATCGTTACAAATGTTTTTAGGCCAAAAAACAACTAAGCCAATGGCCAGCCCACGCGAGTATTTCTTTGTTAGTACAGGCATTGGCACACTATCAGCATTAGTGTCAATTGGCGGTGCCTCCTTAACCGTGCCCTACCTTGTCAGACGCCAAGTCGACATCAAAAAAGCCATTGGAACCTCTGCCGCAATAGGCTTGCCTATCTCACTGGCAGGCACCTTGGGTTATGCTCTCAACGGCTTGTCTTATACATCAAACGACAGCCTGACTTTTGGCTTTGTTTATTGGCCTGGTGCAATCTTAATATCGATTGCTGGATCGTTATGTGCGCCACTGGGCGTCTCGTTTGCCCATCGTTTACCGGTGAAGATGCTAAAAAAGATATTTGGTGCATTCCTTATCTTACTCAGCATCAAAATGTTAATTTCTGTCATTCAAGGGTAATAACCCACTCACCCTGTAATTTTAGCGTCACTGACTGGGCGAATACACCAATTGACGTAACAGCCAAATCTATGAATACCGACTTTAGGTGTCAGTCATCGCCAATGGTTTTTCCTGTAAAGCTGACAATAGCTCCTTCAGCTCAAGCACGTGTTCTGACCAGTACCTTGGTGTATTGAACCAAGGAAAACTTTGTGGAAATGCAGGATCATCCCATCGCTTCGCGAGCCAGGCGCTATAGTTTAAAACCCGCATCGCACGCAGAGACTCTATCAACTTCAATTCCCGAACATCAAAGGAATGGAACATGTCATACCCTTCGATGATTTCTGATAATTGTTTTTGTTTATTGATTCTGTCACCCGACAGCAGCATCCAAAGGTCTTGTATCGCTGGGCCTGTCATCGCATCATCAAAATCGACAAAATGTGGACTGTCATTTCGCCACAACACGTTGCCGGGGTGACAGTCGCCATGCAGGCTAATTTGTTGATATTGCTTTGATTCAGGATTATTGCGTTCTATCTCGGCCAACACCTCGCCCGCTATCGATTGATAAGCAGGCACTAGATCCATCGGAATAAAGTTATTATCTAAAAGATATGCCACATTGGCATGTCCAAAGGCTTGCACTGTAAATGGTACCCGGTGTCTAAATGGAAAAGCTGCACCCGCTGCATGAATTCGGCCAATGGCCTGACCCAATCGATACAAATGATCAAGATTATCAAGTTCGGGCGCACGCCCACCCTGACGCGGATATATCGCAAAATGGAAATCATTAAAACGCCCCAGTGTTGGAGTATCTGAGTGTTCATCAATGACGAGTGGCGGCACGACTGGAATTTCAAGATCATATAGCTGCTGGGTAAAATCATGTTCTTCGAGTATTTGTTCAACACGCCAGCGATTGGGTCGATAAAACTTAACTATGACAGGCTCACGCTCTTCTATACCGACTTGATAGACGCGATTTTCATAACTATTTAAAGCTAGGATACATGCATCAGATAGTCTTCCGGTGGATTCAACGGCGTCAATGACGACATCGGGAGTGAGCACTTGGTAAGGATGATCAATCAGACTATTAAGCCCTAGCGTGCTGTCAACTGTTTCGACTTCTGCCCTATTGCCCCGATTGTCATCATCAATATCCTCAGTATCAATGTCACTGGCTAGCTTTTGAGGAATGTCTTGTGGTTCGGTATTTTTGGGCATTGTCCATCCTTTGTCATTTTTGAATTCTCATCAATTATATAGACCCTATTGCCCATCAGTTGACACAATTCAGTATGATTATTGCAAATCATGATTTCAATTAACACCGCTAATGATGACAAACCATTATCAAACAAGCAAAGTTAGTTATTATCAATTATATAATTGGCGACTACAGTCAAGTTCGACCGTATGA
>JBNMQI010000064.1:0-11279 GCA_051277905.1 Gammaproteobacteria bacterium
TCGGCGGATGCGCCACCGTAGAAAAGTTAAAAGATATAGAAGACCCTTTAAAAAGTAATGACAACAGTTCAACCAGTAGCACAGTTGCTGAGGTGACCACACCAAGCAAAGAGGTAAATCTCTATTTCGTTCGCCCATCAGCCTTACTAACAGCCGCTCAAGTTGTTGAGCTATATATTGATGACAAAGAGATAGGTGAGCTGTCCAACGGTAGTAATTTTGAAACTAAGACCATGCCTGGTAATTATGAAATTGCGACTAAGGTAGGTTTTAGCCTTGGCCTACAAGGTGTTTGTAAATTCTCTAAAGATTTTAATTTAACTAAGGAAAGTTATTATTTCAAAGTTGATTACGATATAGGAATGCTCTGTGGAGAATACGAAATCAATGAAATCTCTAAAGATGAATATGGCGACTTATCAGCCAATTAATTTTTTTACCTGATTCTAACCAACCAATTAAAGCTGAAATGAATATTTTAATTTGAAGCTTGAGCTACAAAAGCCAGTCGCCATAACTAATAGGGTGCTGGCTTTTTTGTTAAAGTATCTGTCCTGTAGGTTGAGCTTAATCGCTCGCTTTCATAAATATAATCAACGCAATAGAATATACGATAAGCGCAAAGTAAATTACGTTGTATATTTTTCTGAGTGAATTGCCTCTGTCAGAAAAACCATCAGAGCTCCAACAGGGAAAATGGCTATTTTGCAAAACTCGCCTCTCACCTATTAATTCTTTTTCCATTCGAAGCCTTACTACAATGGCTCCGGCAAATAGGCCAATACCAATAACCAGAAACAATAGTCCCAACAAGACACGTGATGCTTCCAACTCCATATAAACGATTCCTTAACGGTTAATTTAACGAATAAGCTTTCGTTAAAGCACATCAATTGCATTCAAATCTGAGAATGCTTTTTCAAGGCGACTGACCATTGAAGACTGACCTTCGCGTAACCAGGCACGGGGATCGTAATGCTTCTTGTTAGGCGATTCCTCACCATCTGGATTGCCAATCTGGCCTTGTAAATAGCCTTTCTTAGTTTCGTAATATTCTTTAACACCAGCCCACGCCGCCCATTGAGTGTCGGTATCAATATTCATTTTTATAACACCATAACCAATAGACTCTCGAATGTCAGCTTTGCTTGAACCTGAACCACCATGGAACACAAAATTCAAACTATTGGCAGGCAAGTTAAACTTTTCTGAAACAAAAGCTTGTGAATCCCTTAGGATTGTTGGCGTTAGTTTAACGTTACCCGGTTTGTAGACACCATGGACATTGCCAAAAGAAGCCGCAATAGTGAAGCGTGGACTCACTTTCATTAACTCTTCATAAGCGTAAGAAACTTCAGAAGGCTGGGTATAAAGTAATGAGGAGTCCATGCTGCTATTGTCGACTCCATCTTCTTCGCCACCAGTACAACCCAATTCTATTTCAAGTGTCATGCCCATTTTAGACATACGCTCAAGGTAGGTTTTACAAGTAGCTATATTTTCTTCGATGGGCTCTTCGGATAAGTCGATCATGTGTGAGCTGAACAGAGGCTTACCCGTTTCAGAAAAATGCTTTTCAGAAGCATCCAGCAAACCGTCGATCCAAGGTAGTAATTTTCGTGCAGCATGATCTGTATGCACTATAACGGGAACACCATAACTTTCGGCCATGCAATGCACATGCTTTGCGCCTGCAATGCTACCTAGAATAGCGGCTTGTTGGCCTTCCATTTTGAGCCCTTTACCAGCAAAAAATGCACCACCCCCTTGTGAGAATTGAATAATAGCGGGCGCTTTCACTTTAGCTGCGGCTTCAAGTACTGCATTGATTGAATCGCTGCCAATCACATTGACAGCAGGTAATGCGAAATTATTTTGTTTGGCAAAGGCAAAGATGGTTTGTATGTCATCGCCAGTGACAACACCAGGCTTGATTAAGTCAGATAGTTTAGACATTGAAACGGTCTCCTTGGGCGGATATATAAATATGCCCACATTGTAATCGAAACGTCCGAATTTGTTGATCCAATTTTAATTTAAAACCGTATAGGCATCTATGTTACTTCGTATTCTATTATGTATTTCTATTTTTTTGTTTCCCAGTCTGATAATTGCGTCTCCCAGCGTAGTTAAGACACAGCCATTGGCTGAACTTCTAATAGAAATAACTTTTACTTCACCAGCTACTGCAGTCGCTGTGAGCCAAAGCAAAATCAGTGCCGAACTGTCTGCTCGTATTACTCAAATTCTTGTTCAGGTTGGTGATGTTGTTAATGCAGGCGATTTTTTGGTCAAGCTCGATTGTCGTAGTTATGCCAATTCGATGGCCAGTGCTGAAGCCAAAGCACAGTCACATCGATCCCAAGTAAACTTAGCACAGCAACAATTAAAGCGTTTTAGGGCGTTGCAACAAGCGGGCAATGTGTCAGCTGACATTTACGATCAGAGCATTGCGGAGGTTGATATTGCTCAAGCTAACCTGAGAGGTCAGTTAGCGGCAGTTGCGGATGCTAAACTGGCAATAAAGCGCTGTTCAATCCTAGCACCGTACCGAGCAGAAATTACCAGTCGACTGGTTGGTGAAGGCACATTGGCAACCCCTGGTTTAGCCTTAGTTGAAATTATCGGGTTGGATAATGTTGAGCTTTCGGCGCAAATTCCAGTTGACTTAGCAGAGTCCGTTGCGCGCTCTAGATCGCTTGTTTTTGCCACTAATGAACAGAAGTTAAAGGCTAATATACGTAACTTATCACTGGTGACAAATACTGCTTCTGGGAATCGAGAAATGCGATTGACGACAAAACAAGATTTGACACCAGGCACTAGTGGGAGGCTGGAATGGTATTCAGCCCCTATGTTGCCTGCAAGCTTATTATCTCGTCGTGAAGGTATGCTGGGTGTTTTAATTGTTGATGCCAGTACTGGTGTAAATAAAGCCATGTTTGTTGAATTAAAATCAGCACTTGAAGGACGACCTGCCTCCATAAATTTACCACTTGATACCGAAGTGATTGTTGAAGGTCGGCATCAGTTATTGTCAGGTGATGAAATAAGGCTCATTCAACAACCCTAAATTCATAAATACTTAAATGATGCCTTTCAATTTATGCGCACCTAATCTACAAATATTCTTCAATAAACTTTAAAGCTAAAGCTAAATGTACCAACGTTTCATTGAAAATGGCGTACTCGCCAACCTAACTTTCTTGCTGGTGCTAGTCATCGGTACAATGGCTTATTTTTCAATGCCCCGCGAACAGGATCCAACGATTAACTTCAACTGGATCGAAGTCACTACAATCTTGCCGGGTGCTGCTGCACAGGATGTCGAAAAGCTCATCACCGGTCCACTCGAAGATGCCATTAAAAATATTGCTGATAGAAAGTTTGTTAGTAGTACGAGTCGAGATTCGATCTCTCGAATTTTAGTTCGCTTTGAGGAGATTGATGAACGCACATTTGATAAGCGTCTGGCAGATTTACGTCGAGAAATTCAATCAGCTGAAGATGAAATGCCAGAGCAAGCATTATCGTCAACGGTAACTGAAATTACCACAGCCAATGCTTTTCCGACGGCAATTTTAGCTGTAGTTGGTCAGGCAGATGATGAAAACCTTAGGCGTCAGGCTGAACAAATAAAAGTCGGGCTAGAGAATATAAAAGGTGTTTCAAGAGTGCTAGCAACCGCACTCCATAAACCCGAGTTGAAGGTATCGTTTGAGGTTGACCGCCTGAGCAAACTGGGAATAACGCCTGCTGATATTGCTGATACGATCGCAGTTTATTACCAGGATATATCGGCTGGTTCGGCTGAAGTCGGAGGACAACGCTGGCTGGTCAGGTTAGAGGGGTCATCAGCCAACCCAAGCTACCTAGCCAGTTTACCCGTATTGCAAGCAAAGGGAGAAGTTTTGCTTGGTGATATTGCTGACGTTGTTCGTATTCGTGAGCGCGCAAGTCAACTGGTGAGTTATAATGGACAGCCTGCTGTCATGTTATCGATCACAAAAAAAGCGGGATCTAACACCCTAGAGCTGGTCAAATCAATTAGAGCTTACCTGCAAGAAAAAAACGCCAATGCAGACATCTCTGGCGTCGACATCATATTAATTGACGATCAAACAGAAATCACTCGAAGCGCTCTCAATGTCATGGAAACCAATATGTTACTTGGCTTGATATTGGTGCTCATTGTGACTTGGTTGTTTCTGGGCACCCGCATGGCGCTGCTAACCAGTGCTGGAATCCCTTTTATTCTTGCCGGAACTTTCTGGTTTTTACAGTCAGCTGATCAAACATTAAATGTTGCTGTACTGCTCGGAGTGGTGATTAGTCTTGGCATGCTGGTCGACGATGCGGTGGTCATTGCGGAAGGTATTTCGTTCCGCATGCAACGCGGTGCCGAAGCGGTAGTCGCCTCAGTTGAGACCGTGAAGGAATTATTCCAACCAGTGACAACCGCCGTATTAACAACCATGGCGGCATTTTTACCTCTAATGTTATTGCCCGGTATTCTAGGTCAATTCATGTACATCATCCCACTGGTTGTCACCACCGCTTTGGCGCTGAGTTTGGTTGAGGCCTACTGGATGCTACCGTCCCACACGATGGATTGGGGTGTTCCGAAAAAAACTAAAATTGGACCTATTAATAGTTTTGGATCTTTTATAAAACTTCCGTTCAAGTTGTTCATATTGTTAATCAAACTACCATTGAGCTTTGGTGACTGGATAGATGAGTATGCCAACCCAATTCGTCAACGCTGCTTGAGCAGGCTCCGTCGAAACTACACCCGCCAATTAATCAAGGTTTTACGCCATCCGTTCCTCACTATTTTCTCAATTTTGTTCGTGGTGGCTTTGTTAATGTCGATCGCATTGCAGGCAAAAACGATAGCTGTGTACTTACCTCAGGCGCTGGCTGATAAAGTTTCTAATCTCGAAGTTAAGGTTGATTTTTTTGCCAGTGATCCACTCCGAATTTATTATGTCAACGTGCAGATGCCGGTAGGAACCCCCCTCAAAGACACTCTGCGCCTCGTGGAACAAGTCGAAGGCAAGGTACGTAACCATATTCTGCCCGGTGAGGTGCGCCAACTAATTAGTTACAGCGGATTACTATTCACTGAAACAGCCCCATTTTTTGGTGATCACTTTGGTCAGGTAGTCGTTGCCTTAAACCCAAAAAAAGGCGGCATGCGAGGCGTTGTCGAGATGATCGAATCGATGCGCACCAACATCGTCAACACTGCGGGGCCTGATACTATTTACTTTTTAACCCTTGCCGGTGGACCACCCACCAGTAAGCCGATTAGCATCAAAGTTAGGGGCAATAGTTTCGACGACATTCGACCCGCAGTAGAAGCGCTAAAACAAACCTTAGCCACTATCGACGGCGTGAAAGATATCAGCGACGATGACTCCCGTGGTCAACGCGCATTAACGCTTCAAGTCAATACTGATGCGGCCCATCGGTCAGGCATAAGCCCATCGCTAATCGCTCGAACACTCAGGCTCTTAGTTGATGGTGAAATAGTCACCAGCTTGCGAGACCAAGGGGAAGAACTCAACGTCCGAGTTCTCGCCAAACAAAACAAACTGAATAGCATTGACGAGTTATTGCAAATCAATCTACCGTCGGCTAGTGGCGAACCAGTCGCATTATCTACGCTACTAAATGCAGAGTATGGCGAAGGTCAAAATAGCATTCGGCACTACGACTTTCTTCGCACCATCACCTTGGAGGCTGATATTGACAAGAATATAATTAATACGGTCGCTGTCAATCAACAAATTAAAGACGCCTGGCGAGATCAATTACAACGCAAACACCCCAGTATCAGTCTCGACTTCTCTGGTCTACTAGATGACATCCAAAACAGTATCAATGCCATGATAGTTTTATTTGGATTCGGTATTGGCTTGATATACCTGATACTCGGTACTCAGTTTAAAAGCTATTTTCAGCCACTTATTATTTTATTCACAGTACCAATGGCTTTCACGGGAGTCATCGCAGGGTTACTTTTAAACGGCAATCCGCTGAGCCTGTTCACACTTTATGGGGTGGTAGCACTAGCCGGCATTTCGGTGAATTCTGCCATTGTTTTAATTTCGACTGCAAACAAGCATCTTGAGAATGGTATGACGGTGAAACATGCAACCCTATTTGCAGCAAGAAGACGAGTTGTTCCGATTTTAATCACTTCATTGAGTACGATTGCGGGATTATTTTCTTTGGCGACCGGGCTCGGTGGACATTCACTTTTATGGGGCCCAGTTGCTACTTCAATTGTATGGGGTTTAGGGTTTTCTACTTTTTTAACTTTGTTTTTGATCCCACTATTGTATAACGCTTTTATGAAGCCTAAGCCAGCCGTTATCAATACAAAGCTATGATTTGTTGAAATAATCTAATTATATAACCCGTTATTCCTATCCTTGACGCTCCATTGCAATCTGTGACCGATGATTCCTCGGTGAACTTCCAAAGTACCTCCGGTAACAAGCGGTAAAGTAAGACTGGGTCTCAAACCCAGTCGCAATCGAAATATCAATGACACTGCGATTAGTGTTCAACAACAATTGTTTGCCATGCAACAACCGCAGCGACAGATAATACTGGCTTGGCGTTACCCCTCGATATTTATGAAATAACCGTTCGATCTGACGGAGTGAAACGTTACATTGTTCTGCAATCGATGGCAGTAACAGAGGTGACTCAATATTTGATTCCATCAAACTAATAACATCGATTAACTTTGGCGCGCTCATCGCCAAGTCAATTCGATCCGCCATTTGCTGAGAGTCGATATCGGTTCGAATTCTGTCGTGCTGAAATTGTTGAGATATTTCCTGAGCTAATACCCTTCCATGCTGATTTTCGATGAGCTTCAACATCATGTCGAGCGCCGCTGTGCCACCAGAGCAAGTGAAGCGCTTATTGTTGATTTCATATAGGGTGAATTTCACGTCTAGGTGAGGGTAAATTTCCTTAAATACAGGAATATTTTCCCAGTGAATGGTGCAACGGCAATCGTCTAGTAATGAGGCTCTCGCAAGTAGGAAACTGCCTGAACTAATACTGCCGAGGTTGACGCCTTGCTTGTCGAATTTTTTTAATAATTTAAGCACCCTAGAATCGTCAAAATGCTGCGCCGTATTGGGTGCACAGATAATAAGAGTTGCTAAGTCTTCTGCTTCACTAATGGGAGTAGTCGGTAGAGTAATATTGCTACTTGAAGTTACCGGCTTACTATCAGGGGAAAAGTACTGCCACTCGAACAGCGCAGCGTCACTTAAACGGTTTGCAGTTCTTAATGAATCAACCACACAACTGAATGGAATCAGTGGATATCCTTCAATCAGCAAGATTCCTATTTTCTCTGTTTTAGCGGTCAAGGCAATACCCCCTAGTAATTACCATTATTAAGTTTTTAAAATTTTTGTAAGATCTTACTAGCTACCATTCTAGCTGTTCGGTATTTTAACAACAAGACTAATGTTATTAGAGTTAAATGGCGCTGGCGAACACTTGGATGTCGTGCCTAGACTCAATCAACTAAAGGCTTTAGGTGCTATGATCGCCCGTATAATTTAGCAGGATTTAACGGGAGTTAATTAATGAGTGAATCTGAAAAACCAAAACGTCGTGGTCGCGGTGGACGTGATGAAAGACTTGCACGCGGCAATGAAACAGCCCCAAGTAAGCCCTACGTAACGCGTAAAATTCCTTGTTTCGAAGTACTTGATGAAGCTGGCTATCAGTTACTTGAAGAAAACGCCGATACTATTCTAGAAGAGATTGGCATCGAGTTTCGAGATATGCCCGAAGCACTAGAAATTCTTGCCAAAGGCGGTGCTCTAGTTGACGGTGAGCGCGTTCGTTTTCCGCGTGGCCTGTGTCGCTCGATCATTCAGGCATCTGCGCCAGCTGAATATACCCATCATTCTCGTAACCCAGAGAAAAATGTCCAAATTGGTGGAAAAAATACGGTATTTGTACCGGCCTACGGCAGTCCGTTTGTTTTTGATCTGGATAAAGGCCGTCGGTACGCGACATTAGAAGATTTTCATAATTTCGTCAAACTGGCTTATTCATCACCTAGTTTACATTTATCAGGTGGCACGATTTGTGAACCTGTCGATGTGCCAGTCAATAAACGTCACCTTGATATGTTATATGCGCATATGAAATATTCCGACAAGCCTTTTATGGGCTCTGTGACTGCACCTGAGCGCGCTCAGGACACAGTGGACATGATCAAGATAATTGCTGGCGACAACTACATCAACCCAGAAACAGGCAGACCTCGCACCTATGCGACAAGCCTAATCAATGCAAACTCACCCATGACATTTGATGACACCATGCTCGGTGCCGCTAAGGTCTATGCGGAAAATAATCAAGCCTGCATTATAACGCCATTTATTCTGGCGGGTGCTATGTCTCCGGTAACGGTAGCTGGCACCGCGGCTCAATCGCTTGCCGAAGCAATGGCAGGAATGACATTTGTGCAATTGGTCAACCCGGGTGCGCCGGTGGTATTTGGTAGTTTCGCTAGTTCAATGTCAATGCAATCGGGCGCACCAACCTTTGGTACACCTGAACCCGCATTGGTACTTTACGTAATGGCGGGATTAGCACGTAGGCTGGGCGTTCCGTTTCGTTCTGGTGGTGGTTTATGCGGTTCTAAGTTACCTGACGCACAAGCCGCTTCAGAAGCACTGAGTACTTTAATCCCGGCGGTTATGGCCGGTGTTAACTTTGTATTGCATACCGCAGGATGGATGGAAGGCGGTCTTGCCATGGGCTATGAAAAATTCATGATGGATGTCGATCAAGCGGCGATGATGGAAATTGTCATGGGTGGTGTTGACCTGTCCGAAAACGGTCAGGCAATGGATGCCATCCGTGAAGTTGGTCCAGGTGTTCACTTCCTCGGTTGTGCACATACCCAAGCTAACTTTAAAACCGCTTTCTACCGATCGCCTATTACCGATAATAATAGTTACGAGCAGTGGGAATCTGAAGGCAGTCTTGATCACGCGCAAAGAGCGAATGCTCGTTGGAAGAAGGTGCTAGAGGAATATGAAGCCCCCCACATAGACCCAACAATTGATGAAGCGTTACTTGCATTCATTAAACAACGTAAAGACTCAATGCCAGACGCCTCTTACTAACATTTACTTCGTTTAAACGTGGCTCAAATGCTGTTAAAGCATTTCGAGCCACGACTTGTTTTTTAGCGGTTAAATAACTCGTGCATTAAAGCCGAATTGAGGCTAGTATTTTGGAAGTTGCCGGTATCTCGAAAACCAGCGCCATTCATTCCAAAACCTTTGTTATTGTGGCCTATGAGCACTGACTATTCTGATTTGCTACCCGAGCACTTCTGTTTTCTTCTCGTTAAAAATTTTTCATTAATTGCTTTTTCGTCAGCGATCGAAGCGCTGCGTATGGCCAATCAATCTTCAGAAAAAACACTCTACAAATGGACAGTTTGCACGTTAGAGGGGTCACCTGTAGAAGCGAGCAATGGACTTGAAATCAAACCTGATTGTAGTGTCGATGACGCTCATCATATTTCTACTTTCATTGTCTGTGGCGGTATCGAAATATCGGATCAATGGACCCGACCGATGCAGGTCGCTTTAAGAAAAATAACGACACAACGCAATATCATTGTGGGGGCAATTTGTACCGGTAGTTACCTCCTTGCCAAAGCCGGTTTATTGAATGGATACAAATCGACTATTCATTGGGAAAATATGGCGAGTATGCGTGAAGAGTTTCCAAACGCTCAATTTACCGATGACTTATATCAAATAGACCGGGATCGTGTAACCTGCGCCGGTGGTCTCGCGGCACTTGATATGATGCTGAACCTAATTGGTAGAAAGCATGGTCCAAAATTAACAACGATGATTTCAGAACTTGCGCTATGTGAGCGCATTCGGAATGCTGATGACCGTCAGCGAATTCCCTTGCAACTTCATCTAGGGTCAAACCAACCCAAATTAACCGAAGCGGTTACCTTGATGGAAGCTAATTTAGAAGAGCCTATTAGCCTTGATGAACTATCGGGTTATGTGGGTATCTCTCGACGACAATTAGAACGCCTTTTTCAAAAACACTTGAGCTGTGTACCGACCCGTTATTACCTTAACTTGCGTTTAAAAAGAGCCCGACTCTTATTGTTACAAACCAGCAAGTCAATTGTTGATATAGCACTGGCTTGCGGCTTTATTTCCGCACCTCATTTTAGTAAATGTTACCGCGATATGTTTGGCATTCCGCCCAGAGATGAACGGCGTAAGTAGTTCTTATTCTCAGTGGTTGAATCGTGCTTCACTTGACACCACTTCAAAAAATTAGTGAGGGATAACTTTTATTTACATTAATAATTTAAGTTACCCTACCCCTATCTTAAGAAAATAATCAGACTTGATATTACGGCCTAACTTATAACTGAGTCAGACATCCCCTTAAAAACCGCAAGGTACATTGCAGACCTTGCGGATGGGTTTCCTACCAGGGTAAAGAGAAGGTCTTGACGTTGGTGTAACTGTTCATAGCTTCTATAACACCTTCTTTGTAACCGAGCCCTGAATCTTTTATGCCACCAAAAGGTGACATTTCGATTCGGTAGCCAGGTACTTCCCAGATATTCACGGTGCCAGTTTCTAGCTCATTGATGAAACGAATAATATCGTCCATACGGTTGGTGCAGACGCCTGAAGACAGGCCAAACGCTGTGGAGTTAGCGACTTCGATGGCGTGGTCAATATCACGGACACGAATAATAGGAATTGGTGGTCCAAACGTTTCTTCCATAACCAGTTCACAATCAGCAGGTACGTGATCGAGAACAGTGGGCGAATAAACGGCCCCTTGTCGAACATTACCATAAAGTAATTTTGCGCCCTTAGCGATAGCGTCGTTGACACGGTTTTGAAACAGAATCGCTGACGCTTCATTGATGACAGTACCGACATCAGTATCAGGATCCATTGGATCACCATACTTTAACTTAGCTGCTTTTTCGGCCACTAGTGCTGCAAATTCATCCGCCACTGAATCAATACACAATACGCGTTTAACCGCAGTACAGCGCTGACCAGAGTTTTTAGTGCCACCCGCTATGGCCATATCTGCCGCTTTATCAAGGTCAGCGTCATCCATAACAATTAGAGGTGAGTTACCGCCGAGCTCTAATACTGTTCTACGATAGCCTGCGTTTTCAGCAATGTACTTACCAACGCCAACACTACCGGTGA
>JBNMQI010000065.1:0-11186 GCA_051277905.1 Gammaproteobacteria bacterium
TGTCCTCAATAACGATCCCCCCCCCCCTCTTTTAGATAGTGAATTGGGGAGAAGTACACTTTGCAATATCTTGCTATAGTAGTGAAGAAATAAGACACCATAAAAACAGAGAAATAGTCCATGATTCTACGTCGTCTAATAACTGCCTTTCGCAAACAAGAATGGTTCACCGTTGTATTGGAAACGTTCATAGTGGTATTTGGTGTATTTATCGCCTTGCAAGTCAATAATTGGAATACCGAGCGCTCAGACAGAGCCGAAGCCCGCATCGTCCTTGAGCTTCTTGAACAAGATATTGTACAAGCCATAGATCGTACTGACCGAACACTAAATGTTCATATGCTCAGCATGGCTGCAACGGCTCGTTTGATCCATGGTATTCGAAGCGGAAAACTCGAAGAAGACACGGTCTTGCAGGACCTCATGAAAGCCACTGATATGTCAACACCGCCGGGCACACTGTCTACTTTTACCCAATTAATTTCTAGCGGTCGCCTTAAATTGATCCAAAGCCAAAACCTAAGACGTTCACTCACTGAATATGACGCTTTTATTCGTTTTTTACACTCACAATATAGTGTTTTCACGGAGCCTAGAACACAGACTATGCTCACTTTAATGCAAGCTTATACAATTAAGGCGACTGGCCTTGCAACCAACTACGAAGAGATTGGTCAGATCGAAGCCTTTGATCGTCAGTTGCTGCTGAATGATCCAGACATAATGGCGGCTCTTCAGACTGTATATTTCGTGCATGAAAATATCCATGCGGTGATGTCTCGCACTAGGGCAGAAATTGTCACAATTCAAGATCAGATAATAGCAGAACGGAAGAGCACACTATGAACCTTTGCCGAATCACTAAACATGTAAAAGAACAAAACTGGTTTGCCGTGGGGCTCGATTTCGAACTGTCGGGGTCAGAACACGATATTCCCAGTTTACATTAATAGTCTAATCTTTCATCTGATGATGTAACTCCATCATCAATGGGACGTATTGTAATTTGGTGTTTGGACCGAGACCCCAAAATCACTAAAAGTTTACGTCCGCTATCTTGGGCAGAGGAGACAGTCGGCTTCGATAGGTGAGCATGACCGTTTCGCTCTTTTCAGCCTTTCGCCCTAATATCTAAAAGAAAAGAGGTTTAGCAGGGCGCGAATGTCGGTCTGTATCGGCTAAGCGCTACTGCACGCGATCAAACTTTACGAGGCGCTGCTGAGCTGGTCAGGTTACCGCTCGTCGCAGGCTCCTCTCTTCATGCGCGGAGCGCATCTAGTTCGGTGAAATCTTCTAGTTATGCGTATTCAAATTCGGGGCAAAATCCCGAACGAATCCCTGCATACGAAGGTTCACGTCTAATTGCGTTGTTATATTGCTCGTTAGTCCCAATCAAAATGCAAAGTTTTTTGGTTCGCGTGAGAGCGGTATAAATGCCACTTCGCTCTAAAAATGGTGAATCTATTAATATCGCACAGTTATCGTATTCCGACCCCTGACTTTTGTGGATTGTTATGAGGTAGGCCAACTGTAGCCCCACTTCCCAGCAATCCTCTTGTGATAATTCAGACACAATAGAGTAATCATCAAACCTAACATGACAAACCACCTTGCCGGTATCACCCTTAATGCTAACGACAACGCCCGTCATACCATTGAATATCCCCAACCCTTGTGCGTTTTTAGTCGCTATTACAGGGTCTCCCATATGCAATGTAGTTTTGCCGTATTGCATGTGAAATTCACCTTCACCTAACGGGTTTACTCTCGCCTGCACTTGGGGATTTAATGTTTTCGTAGATGACCGAAACTTATCAGATGCATAGGAGGTCAGCGCCATGAAGTTTGTTAGCTTACTACGGAGGTTAATAATTGACGTTGAGTAGTCACTGACATTAGGCATCAAATAAACGCCTTCCGATTCCCCTTGGTAAATCGGCAAGTCATGGGTTTGCCCATTTCTAATATGCATCGCACATTTATGTAATGGTGAGCCAGCTCGCATACGATGCACTTCTGTTAAGCGAGTATGAGGCGCATTGGATTCAACGAGCTTGTGCCAAAATAGGCCGAAGCCAATGGGCGGTAGTTGTGCACCGTCACCCACTAGCAAAAGGCGAAACGGATTTCCTTTGAACAACTTAATTAATGTACATATTAGTGATATATCAACCATTGAGCTTTCATCAATTATTAAAAGAGGATCTGCGTTAATATCGACACCTAAACGACTCTTTTTTTTAATTAATCTAATCATTGTATGTATGGTGCTGACGTATTTGTCTTTGGCTCCGATGGATTGTTTAGCACGGTTAACCGCCTTACCCGCAAGTGCGGCGACATGCACAACGATACCCATTTCAGCCGCGATATCATAAATTGCTTTAAGGACAGCCGTTTTGCCCGTGCCGCCATATCCGCTCAGTAAAGACACTCTGTTTGTTAGCGCCATTTCCACTGCTTCGCATTGTTTCGCAACAAGACCCCACCCATGCCCTCTTTTATGCTCGATACTGTATTGCTCAATGCGAGCAGGTAACTGGCAGTGTGTTAATAACCAATCATCTTCTATTGGTGTTTTATGAAGTGATATCAGAGCATTTTCAACGCTCTGTTCGATGTAAGCAAGCGAGATGGGTTGCAGATAAATTGTCTCATTTTCTTCTAAGATGCAAATCACTTTTGCCGCTAGAGCAAGCTTAATGGCGATTTCAGGTGTTGTTTTGCTGCCAATCATATCGAGACAAATCTTGATAGATTCTGTCGCTACGTAGAGTTCTGTTATCGTATGTCCACTGTTTAATTCTTTGTACAAGGCAAACTCAACACATCCAATCAACGCACGGTCATCGTCAGATTTGATTTTTTGTGCTTTGGCTACCGCAGCAATGGTAGTCAGAGTTTTGAGCTTGCTATTACTCAAGGAAACAAGGGCATACGGGTTACGCTTTAAGCGTGCCACAGTGTCAAATTTGCACAGTTTAATGATTTGTCGTGCTAAATCTGAATCTAACTGGTATTCAGATAAGAATGTAGCTAATTCTGCCTCTTCTTTCAAATCTTGCCATTCTTCGCATATGCGCTGGGCTTTACTTTCGTTGATTCTTGCATCAGAAATGGCTGTCCAGTCGCCGTTATTTAACAATTTGACTAATTCGTCTACGCCAATATCTTCGACCAGTTTAATTGCGGCCTTTTTCCCAAAGCCGAACCCTCGAAATTTAGGATGCACCCCAAGAAACCTTACAATGTGGTTGTCTGTGGGTAGTCCTTGAAACTTTGCAGAGTGAACCACAACTTGCTTATTATATTGATCATATGGCCGCACTTGACCTTGTACTTCCCATAACTCACCCACGCAAGGGTTGCGTATTCCCACTTTATAGCCAACTTTGAATGGGCTAGAGCGTTTTTTTCCGTCCGCTATACCCCAGAAGATGCAGCCACCTATTAGTCCGGGGTAAACGCTTGTAACCTCAACAACGGCAGAGAAATTCATAGCGCAAACCTGCGGCCTGTTTCGATAGCGTGTTCCAAGCTTGCGTCTTTCTCTGTTGATTGCTTTTGTAATTGTCTAACCAGACTTTCCAATTCCAAATTAAGCTTTTCTAGGCCAGCTATTTTCTCTTCGGCTATAGCCAAGTCTTTTCTGAGTGTTGATAACTCGGAAGATGTTGAAATAAGCCTATCTTCCATCCGCTCTTCAACTGATTTCCCCTGCGCAAGCTCGGTTCCAATACGCTCCATATCATCAATTAATTGTTTTTTAATGGCTGGAGAATTCAATCTGGCCGTGGGAATGCCAATGTTTCTAGCTAGCTTGATGACATCAATATCACCGTCAGCATCAACAGCGAATTTACCTCCTATCTGCTCAAGTTTTTCGACATAATCATGGTACTGTTCAAGTGCAGATTTTTTTATTATAAATATGTTGGGAAGGTTTTCTTGTAATGCTTTCTCTAACTCGTCGAACGCTATGAGTATGGCCGGATTGCCCTTGTTAGGCTTTAATGCATTAAGGTCAACCCCCGATGCATTTGAAACCTTTGTTCGACTTAAGCTACCTAGGTATTCGAGATCCTTGAAAGCAACCCAGTCCTTACTGAGCAAGGTATCACTCCACCTTTCAAACTTTTCAAGGTTAGCTTTTCCCGCGCTTATGCTCATTTTCCTTCCTGCTTAATTCTGTTGATTGTAGTCCTTGATACACCGTATTTTCTAGCTAACTCAGAGACATTTTTTGTTTTGTTTTTTTGAATTGCGTTACGAGATTTATCATCAATTTGTCTGGGGCGACCGAATACTTTACCTTCCGCCATGGCCTTTTCACGACCTTCACGAGTGCGAGATACAATTAAATCCCTTTCGAGCTGCGCAAATGCGCCTAGTAGGTTCACAACCGCTTTTGACATAGGTGAATCGTTTGATGTGTCAATTACGCCGTCTAGACTTCGCAGGGACGCTTCTTTGGCGTGTATTAGGTCAATTGCAGTTAATATCGATTTAAGTGAGCGACCGAGACGGTCAAGTTTTGTAACAAGAACCACATCGTCTGCTCTGATGTAGTTAATGAGTTCATTTAATTTATCAACATTGATTGTTGATGCACCGGAGTGCTTTCCATAAAAAATTTTATCGCAACCCGCACCCTGAAGTTGGGCGAGTTGAAGAGTCAACTCTTGCTCTGATGTACTTACCCTTGCGAAGCCAATTTTAGGCATTTATTAATAGCCACCAAACAGATGATTTGTAGGGCCAGAGATTAGTGTTTGGCAGATCCCATCAATATAGTGATTTTCATCCTTCTCACGAACTGGGCCACCTCCAGTATTTTCCGGAAAATAATCATAAAGGATGACCTCGTCACCGTTATCTTTTTGAGCGACTAACTTAGCGACATGCCCCTTATGAAATGGTGTGACACCTATACGATCATCATTTGTGATTACACTAACAGGCTCCTCTAACCATTCATTATCGCAAGTGATCTTCGCTTGAACACGGCCATCATCAAGAACTTTGATAAATTTCTGTGTGTATTCGCACTCGGTATGTTTTTCGCCAGATATTACTTTTTCCAATTCTGACTCAATATCTGCATCCATTTGTTCTTTATTCATATTGCTGACGCCTCGCTGCTTTAGTATGAACTAAAGTTATAAATTAAGTGCACTGTAAACATATACAGTACTTATGTCAAGAAAATATATTAAGTGCATGCACTTAATGCAGGAGCAGAGATAAGTTCATCAAGTTCCATTATTTCTTACCTCTTCTTAGTTCGTCCGCCACCGCTTGAAGTAAGTGTTTAAGCTGTGGATTGGAGTTAGATTTATCATTGATTATCTTTATGAAAGCCATACACCTGTCTCTTTCAGCTCTTAGTGTGTCAATGAGGGCTTTACTGTTCGATGACGGCTCAGGCACGCCACCTGCGCTCTTGGCAGGGCTGGACTTGAATTCGATCTTCTTCGCCTTGTAAGCAGAAACTATTCGAGTGTACCCACCACCACCAGATAGCGCCTGACGTGTTATGTTGATATCAAGCTCTGCATCGATACGGTCAACTAACAAATCCCAGTTAAAAGGCTTTGCTCGCCAATTCAAGATTAATAGCTGGATTTGGTCGATTTGGGGACTGCTCAGTTTTGGATTAGCCATCTCTACATCCCTATCAATGCGAGAAGGTCAGAATTATGAGCGCCACGTATAGCGTTTTCGGCATCCTTCTCGCTTTGTAAGGCTCGCTGAAACGCCTTTTCGGTGCTTGCTAAGGCCATTACCCTCTTCTCTACTGTTTTAGTCTCAAGGTTGGTTATACGCATTTCGTTTTTGCTGGATAGCACCCGCACGATTGAGCCTGCTTTTATCTCTGGATCTCTTAGGACATCTAACAATTGGCGCAACATCTCCGTATTTCGATGATGTACCTTAAACCACTCTTGCTTTCCTTGGCTGTGAAAGAATGTTTTATGTGTTAATGCTTCCTCCAAACGACGCTCTTGGACCTCTAAATCTTTGCAAAAAAACGCAATAGCATCAGCGTCGTGAGCAATATGGCAGGAGGACTTACATAGGGCACATTGTGATACGAAATCGTTTAGGTATTCACATGGACTCAACACCAGATTTTGCGTACAAATACCCGTGCTGTGAAGCGCTGCGGCTGAGCCTGTAAGCTCCTCAAATTCTTTTTGGCTTTTCACTCGGAGGCTAACTTCAGCAACTGCTTTCTCAGGGGTTATTTCATCTTTAAACATGATGCCGGATATTTCGGAAGCCTTTTCACCGCTTGTACGATGCAAGTAGTGTAGTAATTGCTCAGGACTTACCCGTCCAGACCAAAGGTTAATCATTTTGTGCGGCACGCCACCGCGATCAGCCGCATCATTTAGGTAGTGACGGAACTGATGAGGCTTTATCCCAAATTCGCTAGAAAACCCATGCTTCGTGAAAATATTAGAATTACTAGATGTTTGAGAGGCCACTCCTATGTCGGTTGCGAAAATTTTGCCTAACGCTGTCAGTGACACCAAGGCAAAATGAGTAGTAAACAACTCGTGGCCTCCACTGGCTGCCAATTGATTGCCCGTAAATGCAAACATGGCCAAGCGAAAATCAACACGCCCTGATGAGTTATTGTTTGCATAAGGAAATACAGGGAACTGCTTTTTGACTTGCCCTATCCATGCGGCTTGAAATGCTTCAAACGTAGACCCATCAAACCGTTTCGTAAATTCACTCCCCATTGGTGCACCCGCTCCCATTAACGTAGCGGTAAGCTTACATTTCATCCTAAACAATAAAGTATCTTGCGGCTCAATATCTGCGATAGATTTAATATATGTTTTGGGACCTTTTTTATCTGACGCGCGAAACGCGCCGGAGGTCTCCTTTGTCACACGAACAACACGCTCTGTGCCATCAAAAAAACCCAGCAGACATCCCAGCCTAAGCATGTCTGTTTGTTTGCTCAAATCTGGCTGAATGAAATCAAGGTTTTCTTGTGATGGTGCAAAGCTGCCTAACACTTTTTTTAACGGTAACTCAGGTTTGGCATAAAACCTTGCCAGCACTCTTGCTGGCTCTGTTACCCGCATGATGTATTCCAATGTTCGGTCTACCGCAGGCGCCATAGTGGCTGCTATATGGTTTCGGTAGTCTTTATGTTTTTTTGAACCCCGCCAATCGAGATAGAAAATCGTCTCTTCTTTGCCGTTAGATTCTTGAGTGTGATGTTTTAGTTTCTGAGTTCGGAGTACCGTTTGTTCAGCAGCAACCCTATTAGGTGCAGCCATTGCCAGCGTTGCCATTGCGCAAACAAACTGGTCTCGCTGAAACGTCTTTGAGTGAGTGTCCCACTTGGCTCTGTCAGTGGGAATAGCATCATAAGCAATCGCTCCAAGCGCTATCAGCGGGTTATCATCAGGGAGTTTGGTTTTATTGTGGTCAGAAATGTCTTGGCCAGCACGGCTATTTTTACCTCCCGCAAGGCCATGGGGCAATGACAATGCGTGAGGCTTTAATTTGTACTCTGCCAGCCAATTAAAAAAAATGTACAGTCTGGCAGACTCTTTCACTCCCTCCAGACTAAGCTTCACATCGTTGTTCGTTAAACGAGCAGGGTTATCCGCAATGGCATCCAACCAAACACGAGCGATGCGGTGAAGTTGAGCACAGTAAAGAATTGTATAATTTTTGGGCATAATATGGCACGCATACGCCATCAACAAATGACGACTGTCATCCGGTAGTAGCGTTGCATTTCTAGCGGCATAGGCCTCCATTTTTTTCGTGCTACCTGTCTTGACGAAATAGAAATGACAACTCTGCCCTTTTTGATTGGTATAAACCCATCCGTGGTCACTCCAACTCGCTTCACCTTCATCTAAATTGCGACATTGTGTTAGCGGAAACTGTTGTAGCTCGGCAATATGTTTTCGTTGATTTTCTATGAAGCGATTAATTTCTGTCATCACAGACTCCCCTTTCACTGTTTATTTTGTCGTTACACACATTGATTGTGGCTTGTATATACAGGATGCATTTACTCAATTTTCGCAACATTCCGCTATTTGATGCTGCTAAGTTTACTTCATATTTTGCAGTCGCTTTATCCAATTCCTTTTGATGGTTAGCATGCAAATTAGGGTGAAAATTGTTACATCCATAGCAACCCATAGGTGCCCCTATTTTAGACGGGCAACCACTGCAACTGCTAGTATTCTTCTGAACCCCAAGCTCCTCATCGTACTCGCTGAGAACAATAAACCCATCCTGCTTTTGTAGCTCTGAAACGGACTGTGACGCAAAATTAGATAACACTTGGTGATCAGCAAGGGCTTGGTCAATCAACAAGCGTGCTTCAAAATTAAGTTCAATGTAGGGCTTTATGGCTTTCTCTGTCACCCCTGTGATATTTGCTAAGGCTGGACCACTTTCTCCCCGCATTGCGGATTCTGTTAATACATGATGTCGAAGTCGGTTGTTGCTGAACTTTAGTTCATCGGGATCAATTCTGTCGCTCCTGAGCTTTAGCTTCCCACATCTATGTAGAATGTTCTTAGTCAAAAAATTACTTAACTTGTGAAAGGACTGAGATTGACGCCCAGTTGCTTTGAAAAGCGCGGCTTTGTTGTTAAAAATAGTGTCAGGAAAGAACAACTCTTGTGAGAAAAACACAGGTAAGCGAGCCATTATTTCTTTGGTCTCAGCGGGTGTTAGAACAATACCCTCGCCACTGAGTTTTTTGGTTAACCATGCTTCATATTTTTGCCTATACAATAAGACTAAACGAGATACATCAGGCTCTATTCTGTGAGAGTTAGGCTCGGCATCAACTCTGAACCCCCCATTTTTTCCGCGAAACGTCCTAATGTGCAATGTTTCAACGTCTGAAAAAGTCGGCTCATGGGTGGGGATTTCCTCATTTTTATTGACGCGGTGGTCGGCAAATTTTGCACCAACAGGTAAAATATCGCACCACTTCATTTTTATTAACTGGCATTCACGTCGCATGACCACGACTTTAAGTTGTATGGCCACCGTAATACCTAAGCTATGAAGGTCGCCACGGGTGTAGCTTTTTTCTTTGGTCAGCGCCAAGCTGAGATGCTTATCAGTATCCAGTCGAATTTGCTCTTTTATCGATTGATATTCAAGCTCACTATAAACACCTTTATACGGGTCAAGAATATTCGCCCCTAATATTGACTTTATGTGTCCAACTTGCTCTTTGGCGCAATCTGCGGCTGATTCATATTCGTCAAATCCATGGTTGACTGCGAAATTTAAAAAACCGCTTATTTGTATCTTGTAGGAATCTTGAATCTCCGAAAAGCGCAGCCTTAATGTGGTTTCAGTAACTTCTGCATTTAGTTTTTTCATTCCTATTTGATACTTATCAACAGTACGCGGTGCCTTTAGCTTAGCCATCTTTGCAAAAACCAAACGCAGGGATATAAAGCTCTGCTCGTCAAAGCCCACATCATGCATCCAGCCCAAATTAACATCTTCCTTCAGGCCGAGTTTCCATTCGTCGTCAAATAGGTCAAATGAATAAGCCGTGTTTTTTGCTGTAAACTTTCGCTGTCCAGCGTAGGTGCAGGTGTCCCTGTTAAACTGTGCGGTTGAATTGCTACTCATGCTATATTCCCTTTTTGTCTGCGCCTGCTTCTGGCATGAAATCTGATGACCTTTCTACAGATAGCTCATGAACGATGACCGCATTAATAAATTTATTGTAAATCTGCCCCATTTTACTGTCCTCAGTCCACCCCATAGCGTACTTTCGAATATCTTCTATTTGCTGAGATGTATAACCCGCTGCTAAAGCTCTGGTGTGAAAAATCTCATTCCATTTATGACGAATAAGATGCGGAGTAATGTGGAAACCTAATGCATTTGAGAGCTTATCTATAACTGATGACACCATGTTTAGAGAGAGTGGGTCGCCTGCGGTGACGCCTTTTTCACTTACGAGCAAAAAATCATGGGATTCTGAAGCCTTGTAACCTGACCTTTCAGTCGTAATATAGGTCTTGATCCGCTTCATCAATTCACTAGAGATAGCTGATGAGTGAGCGTTCGTTTTTTGGGCACCAGCACGGAGTCTTTTATCCGTTTTGTCATCCGGAGTTCTTGTGGTGAGCAGTCGATAATTATCATTGCTGTCTTTAATGTCTGATAGTTTCAACTTTGCAACAGCACCCCTTCGGATACCTGTCTCGATAAGGATAGAGACTAGGATGTGATTCCTAAAGCGCGAGCCTTTGAAGGGATTGTTTAGTGATTTCGGGTGTATCATTTCGAGAAAGCTCACAAATATATCGTCTGGGATAGCCTTCTCAAAAGGATCTACGACACTCGCATTGTTTTTGATTTCTGTTGCTATTGTATCCGTGACCAGTTTTCGCAGTTCGGTTATTTTATTATGAATTTCAGGTGATACATCATTGTCAAAATGGAAAAGGTTATATAGATAATCTATATAGGATATAAATCTAGAAAGCCTTCCTTTCACAGTTTGATATCCCGCCTTCTTTTCTGAATAGCGCGTCTCATGAATGAGTCCTTCGAGAAGTTTGTCTGACATCTGCCCGAAGGGCAATACGTTTTCAGCCTTATCCACGTCTATATCTGCTTTGTACTTGCAGTGATGTGTGAAATCCTCGAACTCTTTCAGGATAAATAACTGGCCTGACTCAACACGCTGCACGAGGTTAATGTCATTAGTTTTGAAATACTTGTGCAGAAAGTTCATGGTTCCGGCATACGTATGTCGAGTGTTAAATGATTTGCTGCCATACTTTTCTGACATAAATGACCACAAAAAAAAACAGGCTGGGAGACCTGATTCAGTTATAGTGACTTCACGCCTCCCGTAAGAATCGGTGTAAATGAGTAGCTTAGAATCCATTACAAAATTATGCCGGTTGATATTTTAATAATACAATGCATGGTATTTTACAGAAATAACAGTTTTATTTCATAAAATATTGATATGTATGGTCAAACACGAGCTTTGGATGCTTTACACTAATTATTGTAGTGTTAATTGCCAGTAAAAACTAGTTTTGACCAGTAAGCCGCAATTTGGGTTGAGCTACGGCCCAATGTGTCGGTATCGAATGAGCCACGGGCGGCTGAAGAAGGCACTTGGTTAACAGGCAAGACTTCTTTGC
>JBNMQI010000066.1:0-11155 GCA_051277905.1 Gammaproteobacteria bacterium
CTATGGAAAAAAAGTATTTTCAGAGGTGACCTTGTTTAAATTCGACAACGAGGCGCTAGGCTATAAGGGAATGACCGTGTTAAACGGTATCTCCCTTGATATTACAGCCGGTGAAAAAATTGCTCTGGTTGGCGAGAGTGGTGCAGGCAAGTCAACCTTGCTGATGGCATTACAATCGCGCTATTCAGCCAATAGCGCGTTCATTCCGCAAAACCCTGGATTGGTTCGCACCCTGAGTGTGTTCCATAATATTTATATGGGTAGCTTGAATCGACACAGCACGTTTTACAATCTACTCAATTTGATCAGGCCAAAAAAAGGCGAGATCGCTTTAATCTCGCCTATTGCTGAAAAGCTTGGACTGATCGATAAGCTCTTCACTCGCTCTGGTGAACTGTCGGGCGGTCAGCAGCAACGTGCAGCTGTCTGTCGTGCATTATTTCAAGGCGGCGATGCGGTGCTCGGAGACGAACCTGTATCTGCTGTTGATAGCCTCCAATCGCGGGTTATTATTCAAGCCTTATGTGACAACTTCGAAACCGTTGTTCTAGCCCTCCACGATGTCGAACTCGCACTCGAGTATAGTACACGGATTATTGGTATCAAAAACACCCATATAGCACTCGATGCGCCCACCAGCAGTTTGAAGCGCAGAGACCTTGACTTCCTCTACACCGCTTAAAGGCATGTCAAAATTTCCATCAGAACGTAGCGTTAGCCTCGGCTTTGTCCTGCTCGCGGTTGTCTGCCTGGTGTTTGCTGATCTATCGATTACGACACTCGACCCATGGACAGAAATGCAGCGCATGGCGACGGGATTTGTCACGCCTAATTTCTTTGCAGTGTCCAATATTGGTCGGGTTCTCCTACAAACCATTGCTTTCGCGATGTGCGGCGTTGCACTTGGTGCTTTCTTTGGTTTTTTTTTAGCACAGGTATTTCACATCGCCCTAGTACGTTGGAGCTGTGCATTTGTGCGTGCCATTCACGAATTATTCTGGGCTTTAATCCTGCTCCAGATTTTAGGGCTAACGCCTTTGACAGGGGTTCTCGCCATCGCGATTCCGTATGCGGGCATTTGTGCCAAGGTCTATGCCGAGACGCTTGAAGAATCTCAACCATCAGTGCTGCAGGTATTGCCGGTTGGCAGTGGTATCGTCTCTACTTTTTTCTTTGCGCGCCTACCCGATGTTTGGGTACACATTAAAAACTATACCAGCTATCGTTTTGAATGTGGCTTACGCTCCAGTGCGGTACTGGGGTTTATTGGTTTACCGACACTCGGGTTTTATCTCGAGACCGCGTTTAGTGAAGGTAATTATTCTGAAGCTGGGGCAATGCTGTTGTTGTTTTATGCATTGATAGCAAGCCTACGCTTTTGGTTGCGTCCGCGCTTACTCGGTTTCTATTTAGTGGCTGCGCCGTTTTTATTGGGTGAAGGCGCGAGCATTCGCTTCGATAACGTGGTTCGGTTTTTTACCAGTGACATCGTGCCAGCACCGCTACGAGGCAACGACCTGGCATTAGCCCAAACCTGGAGTAGCTTTGGCGACTGGCTTCAACTGTTGCTGGTCGACCAAGCATTGCCTGGCATCATCGCCACTTTGTTACTCACCCAAATTGCATTGGTGTGTACCGGCTTTTTAACTCTGGCTTTATTCCCATTGATATCCGACAAGTTCTTCGGAAAATTTGGCCGCACTGTCGGTCAACTACTGTTGATCGTACTGCGATCAACACCTGAATTCATACTCGCTTATATATTTTTACAGCTCTGGGGGCCATCGATGTTGCCGGCGATTGTGGCATTGTCATTACACAACAGCGCGATCATTGGCCATTTGATCGGACGCTACAGCCATTCGTTAGTGCTTCGTCCCGATAGCCCTAAGGGTTTTAACTTATATGGCTATGAAATATTGCCGCGAGTATACGGCCAGTTTCTGGCTTTTCTATTTTATCGTTGGGAAGTAATCATGCGCGAAACCGCCATTCTAGGAATTTTGGGAATCGCCACACTAGGCTTTTATGTTGATAGTGCGATGGCTGACATCAGGCTCGATCGCGCCATATTACTGATATTGATAACAGCCATATTGAATATTTTTATCGACAGCCTGTCGCGTTATTTTCGCTCTCGCTTACGCCTAAGCCAACAGGTCGAATACAGTTGAATACTTCAAACACAAGACATCTGAAATCATCAAAAAGTTATACAACTAAAGAACTTACGTTAATTTTAAATGGTGTTACTAAAGGACTACTCTAAATAAAGTAAATGAAAAATGGCACCCAGAAAGCCATCATAACAACAATTAATATTGTTTCAATTTGACTGATCGTTTTGTACAGAACACCAATACCCATTGGGTCATCAGAGGTCCTAACTTTAGCCATAAAAATATCGAACAAAATAACGATAATCAGTACCGGCGCCATGACTGGTGCTATTAATTGAGCACTTAAACCTAACGCTGAACGCTCTGCAATCTCACCTAAAAATTGAATAACCACCCACTCAAACACAGGAAGCAGAATAGACAATATGGACAAACCGATTAAGCCTAAACGTAAAAATCCAAATGACGACAATTGAGTTTTAAGCGTTACTTCCATGAGATTTTCAAACCACTAAAATTAATACATTCAAGCATAACAATAATTTACATTTTAAGCTTTAAAAACGACACCAGATGTTTGCTTTAACTACAGTAAAGCTAGCTCAGAGCTTATTGATAATCCTGCGGCCTCGAAATCAATATTGAGTTATTACAGAGACTATTATTAAAATTAAAAGTTAAAATGACTATTAGCAACATGAGTGTTTAAGAAAAACAGTAACAGGGGCCATAAAAAAATTATGAACCATTTTTTGATTATTAACGTATTAATTCTGTTATATTTAATATGTTAATTTGTATAAGGTTAATCTGTATTAAATTAATACGAGAATCCAGATTACTCATTAATAATGAATTCAGAGCATAATGGAAAATAAATCAGTGACCGCAAACGACAACAGAAAAGCATCACTATACGGCGATCAAAAAAATAGCAGGGGTTTATTGCCTTTGGTTGGCTGGATTGGGGTGATCATAGCGACGCCGTTTTTTTTGTGGGTGCCACTCGGCTTCACTGGTCTAGTACCCTCCATGATTGATGTTTTTGGTGTTGTCGGGCTTCGTATTCCGGCGGCAGTCACTATTGCAGGACTGTTGCTAGCTGCAGTCGGGTTCCATCGAGTTTAGAGGGGAGAATCCGGACCCTTAACCGGACAAACAACAACTATTAGGTAAGGAGTTTAGCATGTTCAAACTATCCGATTTTTTCATTCTGCTTGCTGTCGCTGTATCCTTTGCGGTTTCTGGGCTGTTATGGTTCGAAGGCAATCAAATCGAAGGATTATTCACTGCAATATGGGTGCCCTCTATCCTTGCGTTTGGAATTTACTTCAAATTGTCTAGCCTATTGGCTCGGAGAGATCAATCATGATTGCCGACAACTTGATTTATACTGCTATATTTGTATTCGCAATCATGTTCATTGGTCTTGTACTGACTTTCATAGAATTTCATTACGGTGCGCCAAAACGTCAGCAGGAGCGAGCAAAGAAAAATCCAAAAGATGCTGGTGGAGACAAGCCCGCACGTTAGATGACTAGGACTGGGCTATATTTTGGCAAATACCTGATACAAGAGTTAGGAGCGAACTCCCTCTTTTACTGCAGCTTGTAGCCTAGAATTTTTAAAGGTTCTGCTTTTAGAGTGTCTCAAGGTTAGTGAGGTCCGCCCCTATAGAAACAACGGCTATGGGTAAATTACAATCTATAAATCAGCAATGTAGCTTCGCAAAGATTAATCTTTTTTTGTATTATTTGCTGCACCAGCCGCTGGATCCATCACCCTTATTGTCGCCACTTTATTTTTGAGTAAAGAAGCACGCAGCATCATTACATTGCAGTCTATCATTACCCATTAATGAACCTTTAATGCTGCCAAAAGGCAGGTTGGATTGAGTGCGCAAATACCCACATTAACACCGACCATACCAACATCAGTTTCCTGAATGAACTTTTCGGTATAAAATTATTTTAAATAAAGAAAAGATCAGAGTTCCATTGCCCATTGGGTGATGACTGTTAGCATCCAATACACAGTCAATACAGCCTTATTGCCCTGCACTTTAAGGTCCTTTACAAAAATATAGCCCATGAGTTGCCGTAAGAATCGTTTGCTCTAAGTTTTGAAGTCAGCTGCAGCCGTTACCTGACGAGATGCCTTTGCTGTTCCAAGGAGCACATCAGATCTTAGTACCATTCGATGGGTTAAAAAGAAAGGGCATTTTCCCCACTGCTGCTATCAAGCCACTCCCCATTGATATGATCTTTAATCTAGATTGGTTTGGCAAAGATATACACAATAAAATGACCTTCATTAGATAAATACTGCCAATGTTTATAAATTAACTTAGAATCTTGAATTACAATTATCAGAACTTTCAAGGCTGCAATAGAAAATTAATCTTAACTGTTGGCCTTAGGCCACTTTAACGGACTATCAATGTTGCCTTTCAAACAAATAATAAGGCCAACGTTGTACGATATTTTAGATTTATCATATAGACTGTTCTAATGAGTTTTGCGCTCAACAACACACTTAACTGATCGGAGACTCCACAGAGTTAACTCATGAAATCCAATCAAGAACCTATCGTTAAAGACCTTGTTCTCATCGGTGGCGGGCATAGCCATGTCGCTGTTATGAAGATGTTTGGAATGAAACCAGTCCCTGGGGTTCGACTAACATTGATCGCGCGCGATGTACAAACGCCCTATTCCGGTATGCTGCCAGGTTATGTTGCGGGGCATTATGATTATGATCAGGCGCATGTCGACTTAAGGCCTTTGACGCAGTTTGCTTCTGCTCGTTTGTTCCATAATATGGCCATTGGCATCGATACCAAAAACAAACAAATCATTTGTGAAAACCGACCACCCGTAAGTTATGACCTATTATCGATCAATATTGGTTCACGACCCGAAATAGCCACTGTGCCAGGTGCCGCCGAATTTACTACACCAGTGAAGCCAATAAATCGTTTTGTCGACCGTTGGCATCAGCTCGTGCAACGAGTACTCGAACAAAATGGACCCCATAGAATTGCCGTAGTCGGCGCCGGTGCTGCTGGCGTTGAAATTCTACTTGCGATTCAATTTCGATTGCGTCAACTACTCGATCAACATCAACGCAGTAATGAACAACTTGAATTTCATTTGATCAGCAAAAGTAAACAGATCATGCCGTCATTTCCAGTAGCAGTCGCACAAAAATTTGAGCGTATTCTGACCGAACGCCATGTGCGAGTGCATCGTGGTGCTGAGGCTATTCTGGCTGATGAAAACGGATTGAATCTAATTGATGGCAGTCGAATAGCATTAGATGAAATATTATGGGTCACTGGAGCAAGCGCACCTAAGTGGATAAAAGAATCGGGCTTAGCTGTCGATGAGCGTGGTTTCATGCAGGTCAATGATCAACTTCAGTCAACCTCTCATAGCGATATTTTTGGTGCTGGCGATATTGTCGATATTGTCAATCATCCCCGCGCTAAAGCCGGTGTTTTTGCCGTCCGCCAGGGTAAGCCATTAGCTGATAATTTACGCCGCGCTTTGTTAGCTCGTCCGTTAAGACCATTCAAACCTCAGAAGTCACTACTTTCTCTCGTCAGTAGTGGCGATAAATATGCCGTTGCAAATAAATCGTTCATTAACTTTGGCGGTAAATTTGTATGGGCCTGGAAAGACTGGATTGATCGTCGTTGGATGGCGAAATACTCTGATTTACCCGAAATGAACGACCAACACAAGACCCGTATTGATCCTAGCTTGGCTGATACAAACACTCTGAAAGATATTTCAGCTATTGCCATGCGTTGTGGTGGTTGTGGCGCCAAGGTGGGCGCTAATGTGCTGAGTCGAGCTATTTCCGAACTCAAACCAGCGCCTCGTGATGACATATTAATTGGTTTGCATGAACCCGATGATGCTGCCGTAGTCGAGGTGCCTGCTGGCAAGGTCATGGTGCATACCGTCGATTACTTTCGCTCTTTCATCGACGACCCCTACACCTTTGGCCAAATTGCGGCAAACCACAGCCTGAGCGACATTTTTGCGATGGGCGCTGAACCACAATCCGCATTAGCAATTGCCACCGTGCCTTTTGGCATTGAAGTCAAAGTTGAAGACACCTTGCGCCAACTAATGGCTGGCGCAATGCTAATGCTGAACGACGCCAATGCTGCATTAGTGGGTGGGCACACCAGTGAAGGCGCTGAACTGGCTTTAGGGTTTTCTGTCAACGGCCTAGCCGATCGTGAAAAAATACTGCGCAAGGCCGGCATGCAAAGTGGCGATGTTTTGATTTTAACCAAGGCGCTTGGCACAGGCACCTTGTTCGCCGCCGACATGCAACAAAAAGCTAAAGGCCGATGGATAGACGAAGCCATTGTCTCGATGGTTCAATCGAATCGAATCGCCTCGCAGGTTTTATTTTCCCATGGTGCAACGGCTTGTACCGACGTTACCGGGTTTGGCCTACTGGGTCATTTGGTCGAGATGATCAAGCCATCGGGTGTCGATGTCGAAATCGACCTGCAATCTCTGCCACTCATTGATGGTGCATTAGAGACTGTTGAAATGGGTATTTTGAGTTCATTGCAACCTGCCAATGTTCGATTGCGCCGTGCTATTAGCAATATGAAAGCAGCGTCTGAAAACGTTTTATATCCATTGGTATTTGACCCACAAACGTCTGGCGGTTTGCTTGCTAGCATACCGGCTGCAAAGGCTGATGAGTGTCTGCAACAATTGATTCAGGCGGGTTATTCTCGCTCTACAATTGTTGGGCGAGTAGTCGCTGAGAGCAATCATTTAGAACCCGTCACTCTAATCTTGTAGAGCTTAAAAAAGATTATTTTCAATCAATGTGTTATATGTAATGGCACCTCAAATTAACTAACAATAGGTCAAAACCTTATGTTACCCATGGGAACCATTGTCACCTGCTGCATGATTGCTGGCTTAATTTTTGCCGTGCCACCAGTGAATAAAGGCTGCCCTCGTCCAATCTGCACTATCGTTGGTACCGTCGTACTCACAGCCGGATTGTGGAATGTGATCTGGTATGCAAGCCAAAATTTTGGGGAATTCTGGGGGCTAGCCGCACTTTGTTCAGGTGTGTTGATGATAATCACTTCGGTCTTTATCCTCAATGCTAACTGGCTTCCAGCTTTTGTTCGACAAGCAAAAGCAGTTATATTATTGATGCTTTTAGGCTTTGCCTTATTATATGCGATTACTATTATTAGGTTGTAGCATAGATTTTTACTACAATCGATTATGATTTTTGACTCATCACTAAAGTAAAGAAAGTTCCTATCAGAATCATCATCCTTAACCCAAATTAACTGGAACCCATCTGACATGCACTGGAAAAATAGACGAGAAAGTTTTCGCGCTCAACTGGAAAGCAAAACCTGCGTTTACCCTGGCTCTGTCTACGACCCTATCTCCGCCAGAATCGCTGAAGACCTTGGTTTCGAGGTCGGTATTTTTGCTGGCTCAGTAGCCTCGTTAACGGTATTGGGTGACCCAGATCATATATTGCTCACACTCAGTGAATTTTCTCAGCAGGCCTATCGTATTTGTCGGGCTAGCAATCTACCGATTATGGTTGATGCTGATCATGGATATGGCAACGCATTGAATGTTAAACGCACCGTTGAAGAGCTTGAGACAGCCGGGGTGGCTGCGCTTTCAATAGAGGACACTGAGTTACCCCGTCCATTCGGTAGTGGTGGTAAAACTAGTTTAATATCGATTGAAGAAGGCGTTGGAAAAATGAAAGCGGCAGTCGCTGGTCGATCTGATCCTTCGCTTGTCATTGCCGCTCGCAGCAGTGCTATTTCAGTCAACGGCATAGACGACACGATTGCCAGAATTATGGCTTATCAAGAAACTGGCGTTGACGCTATTTTTCTGATTGGTATCAAACAAAAGCAACAACTCGAAGCCATTACCAACGAATGCAAACTTCCCTTATTTTTAGGTGGCGCTGGTAACGACATTATGGATTTAGATTACCTCACATCTCAAGGCGTCAGCCTCTGCTTGCAAGGACACCAGCCAGTCATGGCAGCCATACAAGCGACCTACGATACATTGAAAGCCCTGCGAGAAGGCACTAAGCCAAGCGATCTGAACAATCGTTTCGACCAAAATCTGATTAATAAATGGTCAAAGGTCGATGTTTATGATCAATGGACACAGGACTTTCTGGAGTAGGTTATGTCTATCTTTCAATTGAAACTCGATAACAAGGTGCCACCACCAGTTGTTGCTACGCTTATTGCAGTGACAATGTGGGGCCTCTCGGCTTATGAGCCGGCTCTCTTTTTATCAGCTAAAACAACTGAAACTTTAGTCCTTTTATTAGTCATTGTGGGGGTTTCGTTCGACGTTTGCGGGTTACTCGCTTTTCGTCAATCAAAAACAACCATTAATCCAATGAGCCCAGACAAAACCACAGCATTGGTAACCGGTGGCATTTACCGGTTGAGCCGAAATCCAATGTACGTTGGGCTTGCTTTATTTTTGACTGCATGGGCCATTCAATTGTCGATGTTATGGCCATTCATCGGTCCAGTACTTTTTGTTATCTATATTAATCGATTTCAAATTGCACCAGAAGAAAGAGTCATGGAAGCTAAGTTTGGTGACGAATATTTAGTCTACAAGAATAAAGTACGACGTTGGTTATGACCGAATTGATAGGTGAATGGAAGAATGACGCCTGCGACGCACCGCGACCTTGCTATTAACCCTGATTATAATGTTTTGGATGAAGCCGTCCTGACCTACTGGTAGACTTCGTTTATATTCAGTAACGGACTTTACTAATGGCAATTTCAACCATCGACCTCAGCCTGGCCGAAATTTACGACCTGGCTAACTCAACACTGTTGAAGCACGGTGCCAACGAGGAAAATTCAGAGGCTATTGCCAACACCGTCACCACCGCCGAAAGAGATGGTTCAATTTCTCATGGGCTTTTTCGTATTCCCGGATATATCACTGGACTTAAAAGCAAAAAAGTCGATGGCACCGCAAAACCAGAAATAGAACAAGTTACACCGATCATATTTCGATGTGATGCTAAAAACGGTTATGCACCAATCGCACATCGGTACAGTTTGCCCCCACTGATTGATGCAGCTAAAAAATTCGGGCTCGCCGCAGTCGCGATTCAGCACTCGTACCATTTCGCAGCACTCTGGCCTGAAGTTGAAAAAATTGCCGAAGCGGGATTAGTGGGCTTCACCACAGTATCGTACCTGCCCTGGGTTGCACCTTCCGGTGGAACAACGCCCATATTTGGCACCAACCCGATGGGTTTTGCATGGCCTAGAGCAGGTAAAAATCCCATCGTGATCGACATGGCAACTGCATCGATGGCGATGGGTGAAGTGATGATCGCAGCTCGAGACGGTCACGAAGTTCCGTTGGGCACGGGGTTATCCGAATCAGGTGAATTAACAACCGACGCAGCCGAAATCGTTAAGGGCGTTCTATTGCCGTTCGGTGGGCACAAGGGATCTGCCATTGCGCTAATGGTCGAGCTACTATCAGGCCCCATGGTTGGTGAAACTTTTTCTTACGAGACTCAGGAAGGCGACAATGCAGATGAAGGTCCTGCACGAGGCGGTCAATTCATTTTGGCGATGTCGCCAGACATACTGTCTGGTAAGGACTCCAGCGACCAGACTGATCGTTTTTTCGAAAGATATGATGCAATAGAGGGTACTCGACTACCAGGTGCCAGAAGGCATAAAAACAGAGAAGATAAGGGGCCACGAGCCGTGAACGCCGAACTGGTATCGACTATTAGACAGCTTCGAGACGAGAGTTAAAAAGTAGTAGTTGAGTTAGCGCTATTAAAAAGTCAATGCTTAGAGCGTTATAACAGATTCATCATCTCAAGTGCTGACTCGCCTAACACTAAAACAGTCATGCCCGTCGCCGTCGCTAGCACCACGCTATTGGTTTTCCACATTAAGCCAATGACACACAACAAAGCGATAATTTCTATCACGTTTCCCTGCCTAACGGCTGGCACTAAAATCGCCATAAATGCACACCCTGGCAATGCTTCGAGCACGGGTCGCAAGCCGCCAATATGTCTTACCTGTAATCCAAGCAGATAACCACCAACCCGCGAAAGATAGACAATTGATGCCATCATCGCGATGGCTATTAAAACTTCTTTACTACTTATGAGTTGCTCAAACATGTTTTCGGCGCTCATGCACTACGGCAACCACGATACCAACCGAAACAGATCCGAGCAGTATCAAGTAATTCGGCATCCCCAGTTCATACAATATGAGCGAAGCCACGCCTGAGGTTATCCACGATAAGGCGTTTGCACCCGAACCTTTCACAAACAGAATCATCATCGTTAGGATTACCATCGGCCCGGCAAAATAGAGAGAACCCAAATGCGCTCCCGCAAACCATTCCGCCAAATTCAGTCCAACCCAGGTTGAAAGTACCCAGCTAACCGATAACGAAACGCCATAACCAAAGACATAACCAAGCCTGTCGACCTGTTTATCCAAGCTTAATGCCGTGACAACACCGGGGTCATTTAACAGGAACAACCAGACAATACGCCGTAACAAACTATGTCCATCAAAGTGATAGGTCATCGACATACCTAACAAAATATTACGACTACTCACCAGCGCAACCGACAGAGCAATGGTGCCCAACGGCAATGGCGAGTGCCAGAACTCGAGTGACACAAACTGCGCTGATGCACTAAAAACTGACGTACTCATCAATAACGATTGCCATTGTTCGATACCAGCCGAAGCGGCAGCAATGCCGAACATCACACCAAATAGAAATGTCGAAATAAAGTAGCCACCAGAACAGCGAATACCCAGTTTAAAACTTTGAAAAGTTGACATATAAGGATGTAATTACAAATTGCTAATTTTAAGGGTGACATGGTATCACTCTAGGCATCCCTAAAAATAACAATTAGGATCAATTAACACTATTTATCTCTTAAGCTCTGGTAACCTTGGCAACAAT
>JBNMQI010000067.1:0-11055 GCA_051277905.1 Gammaproteobacteria bacterium
TTGTGGTGGCCGGGCAAAAACTCTCTCAGATCCTTGCCGCTTTCCAGCCCTGTGATTTCATTGCTTCTAACCCAAATTGATTTTTTTACAAACTCAGTAACTTCGCCATGGCAAGCGCCACATTCATCTTTAAACCGCAATGGAGAATTGGCCTGTTTTAACAGCATTTTACGAATCGCTTCGATCTCATGATCAGGGATATAATGCTGGCGCATGAACAAGCTTAAATTGTCTACGTGGTGCTGAGCCTCTAATTCCCCGTCTATATTCCAGAGATACTTACGCGCAAACCTGGCGTTATCTCCATGACACTCTTCACATCGACTGTCCCAGATGGCCTCAGCATTACGGCCCTCTGTTTTGATTGGCATTAGTAATACAAAGAGGATGGCTATACTCAATTTGAGTGCGAGCATTGGTCTTCCTTTTTCAGGTATGTATCTCCCATAAAGTATCACAATAAGTGTTGATTTAACAAATGTTGGACGATGGGTGTAATCTTGGCTTAGCCTATTTAATGATTATAAAGGACAGGTACTCTTAAAAAACATCATTGTGTTTTGCAATCCCAATGTATGATGAACCCAGCCAAAGAACATGGTCGGCAGGTATCATTTCTATATGCCGAGCAAGACAAAACAAGTTACCTGGATTTAATGAAAAAAAAGATCGATAGTGAGGCTGACAGGGAAATATACAGCCATCGAATGTATACTACTGAGCCGGTGTTTCAACATTTTTACAGACACACACACAGAAATAAATTGTCATTTCGTAAAGCCAATAACACAGAGGTAAATCGGTATGAAGAAAAACATTAATCGATAAAGATTAAGAGGTTTGTGAATTAACTGACGACGATCATAAATGACACAGCCCATCTCAGAGGCAAAGCCTGTATAACTCAAAAAAATAAAAAAAGTTATTGGTGAGAGTGGCCCCAAAAGTCACCTACAAAAGTACCTATCTGCATTCGAGTAAGCCCCGAGGTTTTAGGGTACCTTCGCTCAGCTGGTAAAGGTTGGCTGGGGCGTATTAATAATGCGCTTAAAGAATATATTTCTCACCATAAATAGCATTTTAATCAGGGTTTAGTCGCCATGGTGATGTATATCGACTTTGCCCTGGGGCTCGCATCAAGCCTTTGCCATTCGCTAATAGTTATCGTCTAAAAAAATAAGATAAGGAGTCAAGGATTGATATCTTAAGACAAGGCGTTAAAAATATAGCTCCCCATAATCATTAGCCTTCTTTAATGCGCCAGTGAATGGTGGTTCGCTAATGATGTTGGCGAATAGCTTTATCAACTTCATGCCGAATATCCTTCGATAACATTAGCGACATTGGTGCCAAGGGCACTCATGGCATAACCACCTTCCATAATAAAATGTGTTGGGAGATTCATGCTACGGATTTTCTTACCGATATCGACGAAGTCAGGGCTTTGCAGTTTGAAACCACCGACTGGGTCGCCGGCGAAAGAGTCCACCCCTAGCGACACCACAAGAACATCGGGATCATAGTTTCTGATTCTGCTGATCGCCGTTGCCAGCGCTTTTCCCCATACGGAATAATCGGTACCGCGTGGCATTGGAAAGTTCTGGTTATACCCCTTTCCTTCTCCCTCACCAGTTTCAGTCGCATATCCCATAAGGAATGGGTATTCATCCTCGGGACGGCAATGCAATGATGTGAAAAGCACATCAGACCTGTTGTAAAAGATGGACTGAGTGCCGTTGCCATGGTGATAATCGATATCGAGTATTGCCACCCGTTTGGCACCTTTGTTCAAATGTTCCTGTGCAGAGATGGCCGCATTGTTGAGGTAACAATAACCACCCGCCAAATCATTGGAGGCATGATGCCCCGGCGGCCGACAGAGTGAAAAAGCTGCAGTTTCACCTTGCTGCATTAGCTCTACACCTGTCAGAGCGACATCCTTAGCTGAGCGGATGGCCTCCCAGGTTCCTTTTACGAATGGCACGCATACATCAAAAGTGTAGCAGCTCAACATTGAGTGTACTGAACCATTTGGCACCTGATCCATCCCACGCATTCCGAATGTATAAGCGGTCGCAAAACCATCAGGACCAAACTCTTTTTCCCAAAGGGGATAGCACCGCTCAAGGAAACTTACGAAATCGGGATCATGCACCTGATGAACCACATCCAAACCGTAGGAATATGGTAAAATGACATCCGTGAACCCAGCCGCTTCTAGCGCCGTCATTATCAACTCCATGCGTTCTGGACTTTCCGACATCGGAATCATCTGATCATAGCGCATCTCCTTTGCACCCATATGGCCCTCATGGTCTTTCGAGTAAATCAATTTCATCATCTATACCTTCTGGAAATGGTTTTGGTTGTTACGTTGCCAGGCTTTGCAAAACCGATCGGCCGTGATGGCGATGATCGCCATCCCCACTCCGGCTACAAATCCCTGACCAAAATTGCCCGCACTAAGGCCAACGTATACTTCTTGCCCAAGGCCATTCGTCCCGACAAGCGCTGTAATGACAAGCATGGCAATGCCATACATAATTGATTGGTTTAGCCCAAGCATGATATTGGGAAGGGCTAGCGGTAGTTTCACTAAAATAAGGGCTTGGGTTCTAGTTGTTCCAAAACTGCTAGCGGCCTCAACTACGGTTTCAGAAACATGCCGCAACCCATGCTCAGTGTATCTAAACGCGGGCACATAGGCATAAGCAATGACAGCGAGCAAGGCAGTGAACTCGCCAATTTTGAATATCATTACAATCGGGATCAGAAGAACAAAAGGGGGCATTGTTTGTAGGGTGTCATTGATCGGTCTCATGAAGCGAGAAAACCAATCATTTTGTGCTGCGATGATACCCAGTCCAGATCCAATAACGAAAGATACGATGACGGCAATTGAGCAAAGATAGAGCGACAACATTGCTTTGTCCCAACTTCCTGTAACTAGCAAGAAAGCTAGTCCCAATGCCGTACCAATCGCCAGATTCCGTCCACCAACCCGATATCCGAAATAGCTTAATATTCCTAAAACTGCGATCCAGGGCATATCGGACAATCCTATAAAGATTATGAGCGCGCTCAATACTATCGTGAATGCCAAATTAATGTGGCTCCGCCGCCATGCAGTGACAGCACTGGCTAGCACCAGCAGGGCATAGACCGCAACATGCCATGATGTAAGAGTGAAGCCCCATGTGTAGGGGCTAATCACTTTGTCCAAACCAATTTTCACGGGCAACATAACGAAGAACAGGCTTGCGTTCTTAATGGTGTCCAAGGCCGGTTTGAACGAGACTATAAACCAGGTAATTGTTTGATTGAGAGGCCCAGCAGGATCAACGCTCCAATTTTGTGGCCACTCTCCTAACGTTGGCATCACCTGTGCTAATAAATGTAGCAAGGTCGCCGCCACAAAGAGCGACATATGAAAGGTGTAGCGATGTAGCCAATTTTTTCGCGTTTGCGTAGAGTTAATCCGTTCGACCATACCGCATGTGAAGCGGTCAAGAATCATAGCCATCAGCGTAATTACGATACCAGCGACAAGGCTTTCACCAAACTGTGCTTTACGCATCGTCGAAAGCACTTCCCATCCTATATCGGCCGTGCCACCAATTATTGAGGCAATAATGACCATACTAAGAGAGGCCATCGTGGTTTGATTCACCCCAATCATGATTTGGCGCAGTGCCGTAGGGTAACGTACTTGCCAGAAAAGTTGTCTGCTTGTGGCGCCTGACATCATTCCTGATTCTATAATGTCGGATGGCACCTCGCGAAGTCCAACAATTGTATTGCGCACCATCGGTGGGAAAGAGAACAAAATTGACGCCACAAGCCCAAC
Source organism: Gammaproteobacteria bacterium (assembly GCA_051277905.1). Classification (GTDB taxonomy): domain Bacteria; phylum Pseudomonadota; class Gammaproteobacteria. The sequence continues at coordinate 3,848 of JBNMQI010000067.1, forward strand.
AACGGGTCCAAATCCAAACAGCAATAGAATGGGCAACAAATATGCAAATGCTGGGATGGTTTGAGATATGTCCAAAATAGGCATGATCAAGCGCTCTGCTCGGGCTGAGGCATGGGCGAATACGCCCACGACAAAGCCTAATAACACCGCCAGAGGCACGGAAATTAGGACTAGTGCAAAGGTATTCATCGCCTCGTCCCAAAGGCCAACAAATAGAATGTAAAGGAGACTAGATCCTGTAAATAGTGCCAACCATCGACCATTGGCTCGATAACCGATGGCTACCATGATAACTACGATGACACTCCAAGGTAACCAGTGCAGCAGGGAGCTAACCCATGTCATGGGAAGTGTAAAGGCTCTCGAAATACCTTCAAAAAACCACTTAAAATTAGCCACTACCCAGTCCATGGATATATTTAGCGCATCATTGATGGGCAGGTGCAGGGCCGCTGGATAGTGAGCAAGCCAATCGATTTGGTCTTGAAGCATAACGCAGAGCAAGGAAAACAGAATAACGGCAGGCCAACCCAAGTTATGGCTTCTGTATGGTGAACTATTTTTGGTTAATGTCTGTTGCGATATGTCAGGCATTGTCACTTTCTGAACTGTCTTCAAACGCAGCTAAGGTCTGGATCAAAGAAATAGGGGTCACGACACCCATTGGGTTACCTGAGGAATCATCTACGACAACGCCAACGGTATTATTAGATAAAATAGTAATCAATTTTTCGACTATAAGATCACCGGGGACATGCGCCATCGTGGTTGTATCTTGTTCAGTTGCTACCATGCAAGCCTCTGCGCGAAGCACTCTAATGCGAGGAACTTCGCTAGTAAATTGCGCAACATAGTCATCAGCAGGATTTAGAATAAGTTCTTCAGGCGTGCCGATCTGTACTATTTTACCGTCCCGCATGATAGCCATACGATCGGCAATGCGTAACGCTTCAAGAAAATCGTGGGTGATAAAGACAATGGATTTGTGAAGTGTCTGCTGAATGCGAAGGAACTCATCTTGCATTTGTCGACGAATCAAAGGGTCAAGAGCTGAAAAAGGTTCATCCAGAAACCAAACATCCGGTTCGACAGCTAGGGAACGGGCAATTCCAACCCGTTGTTGTTGCCCCCCGGAAAGCTGTGCAGGAAATGCGTCTAAGCGTCCATCTAAATCAACAAGTTTGATCACGCGTTCAGCCCGCTCCTGCTGTTCGTTCAGCGGCAAGCCTTGCAGCTTTAGTGGAAAGGCAACGTTTTCAAGTACGGTTAAATGCGGCAACAAACCGAAATTCTGAAATACCATGCCCATTTTGTGACGCCGAATGTCGATCAATTCCTTGTCTGTTTTAGCCAGCAGGTTCTCACCATCCAACAAGACTTCACCGTGGGAGCCTTCAACTAGGCGTGACAAGCAGCGAACGACAGTTGATTTTCCAGAACCAGATAAACCCATGATGACAAATATTTCGCCAACGTGTACATCAAAACTAATATCAATGGCGGCTGGAATATGTGCCTCGCTGCGCATACGGTCTGCTAACTTGTCGACATCTGCTTGAGAACCTGGGGCATCGAAATAGTGTCCTGGACACGCGCCATAAACTTTCCATAAATTACGGCAGGATAGTTTCACAGCCTTATTTGAACCGATAGTCTGTTGATCTGGCATTTCTATTATTCCTCACAAGATGGCGAGTTGTGCTCGAACCAGCGGTTCGAGCACACGTTTAACAGATCACTCAGTCCAAGTTGACCACTTGTCTTCATTGGCATTAATCCATTCCGCCACAACCTCGTCGAGAGAACGCCCTGCTTGATCGACCTCGTAGATCATTGCGTTTTGATCATCATTGGTCAGCTTCATATTTTTAACCAGTCTTGCCGCCCCCGGCCAAGTTTCAGACAGCGACTTTGACACGATTTTATTGACTGATGCTTGAGCAAAACCACAAGCTGAACCGCGCTGCTGTTCCTCTTCAGCACACTGGGGGTCAACTCTGTCCCACTCAACCCACTTCATGTCTACTTCTGAAAATATCCAATGTGGCTGCCAGAGCATCATGAGAATCGGTTCTTTTGAAGCCAAGGCGCTTTTTAACTCGGCTATCATGGCGCCTTCAGATCCACCAGGTATCGCGTTAAACGGCAAATTGGTTGTTTTAACTACTGATACAGAGCGCGTGCCCCAATCAGCGGGGTAGGTAATTAGTCGACCATTGGGGAATGTCTCGGCCGTTGTGAAAGCTTGAGCGCAATCATAAAGTGCCTGATAGTTTGGCAGCCCTGGGCACAGTTCTGTCATATATTCTGGGTAAATCCACCCTTCACGCGGCTGTAATCCAAGTTTACCCATGTCGACAATAGCACCCGACGCCAGTCCGGAGGTGTAAGTATCGGTGACCGAGTTGTCCCAGACCTCTGGATTGAGATGCAAATCACCTTGCTTCAGTGCCGTGAATTGTGGCAGCCCTCCAGCCGTCACCAGCTCCACGGTGTATCCTATTTTCTTAAGCAATTCGGCAGCGATATTGGCTGACAGGTGCTGACCAGTCCATTCATTGATGGCAATTTTAATGGGTTCGTCTGACTCAACTCCAGCTGTAGCCAAAGGCGCAGCCACTGATGTCGTCAACATAACGAGTCCAGCGATGGTGTTCTTCATACTTAGGGTCATCATTTTCTCCTGGTTAATTTTCTAGTTATTAGTGATAAAGGTGCTGATTTTCTAACGTCGTACATTTTTCAATAGTGCGGCACGAATGCCATCCCGATCAGTGGCATAGTCATAATTGACATGGGACGACCGTTGGTCTGTAGCCCAGTTCTGTGCTACTAGTAAAGGAGCCTCATGTGCAGCGGGAAGACAACGACCCAGGATTAGGTCTGAAGCCCGCTCGGCCAGCATCAGTGTGGGCGCATTCAGGTCACCCGCGGTCGCCTGCGGCATGATGGAGCTATCAACAACGCGTAACCCTTCAACCCCTTTGGCCTTCATTGTCAGTGGGTCGACCACTGCTGCATCATCACTGCCCATCCGACACGTCCCACATGGGTGATAAGCACTTTCCACCTTGTCCTTTATGAACTGATCAATACTAGCGTTACTTTGACAATCATCACCGGGCGCAAGCTCCTTGCCGCGATAAGGGTCAAAAGCAGGTTGAGCAAAAATTTCACGTGCTAGCTGGACGCAGGCACGCATTTCTAACCAGTCATCTTCATGGGTCATGTAGTTGAACTGCACACGTGGTAAGTCAGCTGGATCTTTGCTGCGCAACTTCACCCATCCTCGACTCTTTGACCGTTTGGTGCCAACGTGCACTTGATAACCGTGCCCTTTGGTCAATGTCTTTCCGTCATATGAGATTGCCAACGGCAGGAAATGAAACTGAATGTCCGGATAAACAATTCCGGCTCGGCTACGGATATGACCACCACTTTCAAAATGATTTGTGGCGCCCAACCCATCTTTGGTTAACAACCAGCGCGCGCCAATCAGCGCTTTGCGCCATAGACTCATATGCGAGAACAGTGACACGGGTTGAGTGCACTCCTGCTGCAAATAGATTTCGAGATGGTCCATCAAGTTAGCGCCCACCTGCTCTCGATCAGCCACAACTTCAATTCCATGTTCACGAAGTTCTGCTGCTGGTCCGACACCTGACCGCTTAAGTATGACTGGCGACATGATGGAGCCAGCACTTAGAATTACCTCAAGCCCAGCCTTTGCGACCATCACCTTACCTTTTTGAGTGAAGACAACACCTACGGCCCGAGTGCCCTCAAATAAAATACGGTCTACTAACGCATGAGATAAAATTCGAACATTGCCTCGTTTAATGGCTGGATATAAGTACCCAACTGCAGCGCTTGATCGTTTGCCGCTCCCAACAGACATCTCCATCGGGCCAACACCTTCGTGTTGGCGTTCGTTCATATTGGGGCTAACTGCATATCCGGCCTGGTTTCCAGCGTCAACAAAGGCGTGATACAGCGGATTTAGTTCAGTTCCTCGTGTCACCGAGATTGGTCCGTTGGTACCTCTCAACGGCCCACCACCTTGCACATTTTCAAGTCTTTGAAAATAAGGCAGCACATTGGCCCAATGCCACCCCTGTGCGCCTAGAGCAGACCAAAGCTCGTAATCCATCGGATTGCCACGCACGTAGCACATTCCATTGATGGATGAAGACCCGCCCAGTCCTTTACCGCGCGGCAAGTTCATCTCTCGACCGTCTAGTCCTGGCTCCGGTTCTGTTTCCATGCCCCAATTGAACCGCTTTGTGTTCATAGGTATGGACAGTGCGGTAGGCATTTCGACATAGATCGATTTGTCGCTACCCCCAGCCTCAAGCACCAAAATACTAACCTTCGGATCCTTCCCTAACCGATTTGCTAGTACACAGCCTGCTGATCCCGCCCCAACAATAATGTAATCAAATTCACCCATATCTACATGGTTTTGTTGTTTTTTGGGGAGCATATTAGTCGCTTTTAACTGCACCACGCGATCACCCTACAATCACGTAATATTTAAGCATCTCTTCGGTTTGTTTCCAATACCCTTTAAATCCTGTAGGTAAAATAAACGCATCCCCTTTAGAATAAGTTTCACTAAAAGTTTCGTTCTCTAACGTAACGCTACCCTCCAAAATGTACATAAACTCATCACAGGGATAGGAATCATAATATTCCGTATAGGCACAAGATCGCCAAATACCTGCTTTTAATTCTTGCTTGGAATTCTCAAAATATAAGTGATCAGCCCCTCTAGGCTTCCCTTCAATAAGGGTCGCAGTTTCTAATTCTAAATTAGGTGTTTTCATCCATCCTGCTGGGCCCTGCGCAGATAATTTAATGGGGTTCGACATAATTTTCTCCAAATATTGACATTATGATAACGTCAAAAATGCTTATTAAGGAAACGAAATAATATCCCGCTGCGTAACTTTAAGTTACGATAAGGCTAAATCACCCTGCTGAAAATAGCCCATATGCGTAAACGCCAAACACTGACTGCCCTGCGTGCTTTTGAAGCAGTCGCACGACACAATAGCTTCACTCTAGCTGCAAGTGAACTTATCGTGACACGCCCGGCAATCAGTAAACAAGTGAGGTTATTGGAGGAAAATTTAAACTGTCAATTACTAATACGAACAAATAATGAAATTGAACTGACTACAGCAGGGATAGAGCTTTTCAACGGTTTGCGACAGGCATTTGACCTTATAGCCGCTACCACCAAACGTATCAGCACGCGCTCAAGAGATAACATGAGCATAAATATCCTAGTTGAACGTGATTTTGCTTCTTCCTGGTTAGCCGAGCGAATAGGGCAGTTTTTATTGCAGCACCCAGGGATATCAATTGAAATTAATGCAGAGCACAACGATGAGTTACGTTTTGAGGAAGATTTCAGCTTTCGTATTTTTTATAGGGGGAAAAAGTTTTGTCCGGAGTTCTTTCAACAGCAATTACTCTGTCATTGGATCGATATCCCGCTGTGCACACCTGAATATGCAAAAGAGCACATATCAGCAAGCAATAATTTAGAGAGCGCTCATTTAATAATTGATCGCACCTACGATCCCTGGCAAGATTGGTTCCACTATTCAAAGCAATCAGTTCCTTGTAACCAAGAACCGCAAACCTTATTTAACGAAACAACATTATGTTTAAACGCGGCGCTTGCTGGGGGTGGCGTTGCCATTGGAGACAGTATTCTAGGTTTTAGCTCTATGTTGGCCGGCAACTTAATCCCTCCTTTTAAAGCAGGTCTTAAAAGCGAGGAGGCTTATTTGATACTTACACCAAAAGAGGTTCAGCTCACTCGGGCTGAAAAGGTATTCGAAGGCTGGTTATTAGACACTATGGAGCAGTATCAACAATCAGCAAGGTCGTATTTTGAATCTCAGTCTATTGTTATTATTGAACGATAGATCGTTCTTGTTCTAGTTAATAAAATAGATAGAAAATATAGACACAGAATAAATAGGATATCCATGCTTTATAACAAAATTTCATAGGCACCCATTGAAATTTTTTTGTCAACTTTTTCAAGGCAACGTAGGGTTTTTGGGGAAATTGGCTTTTTCTAAAGTATGGGTGTTGTTTAAGTTATTTACGAATCAATAGATCAATATTTGATCTATGAGTTAATTGCCAAAAAAATAAGCTCGAACAGATTAAAGAGTTATCTGTACCAAGTAATTCACAGAAGTGTTGAGAGTGGCGGCAACTATAGGGACATCAATACAATGACTTTAGACCGGCACTTTTAAAAATCACCTAATCTACAACCGGAAAAAATCATCGGTATAAGCAAATATATAAAAATTTTCGGTTAAAAATGGAAGTGAACCTAAAAAACCGTTTTCCAGGTATATTTGCTCGAGAACGCTCGAAGCGTTCTCATTATTGGTTGGTTATTGCGAATCAGGCTGTTTCTTCAGGGTTCGTCGCTTTTAAGCGAATTGAGAGGCGTAACGCTTTTCAAACGGCTGGCTTTGTTGGAGACATTGTTTCTGGTTAATCGATAGCTTTTCAAGTATTGAAGGTAGATTGATGGGAATAGCACTTCGTTTATCGGGTCGAATCATTCGGCCTGTCGTGTCCACTAATTGCAGGTAGTCTTTCAAGCTAAATAAAATACCGATTTGCTCCCGAGAAGTCACATTACCGTCGAACTGAGAGAGTGGCTTTAGGAGTAAATCGAAACGTTGTAGTCGTTGCTTTTTGATTTGTTCATCTGTCGCTTTCACTAGATCAAAACTAGGGCGATACGCTCTTTAATGCTGGTGTGATCAGACGATTCAGATGTGTTGAACATACTGAAACGAATAGGATTCAGATCGACGTAAGCCATACACGTAAGCAGGGTTTCTTCACACAAAAGAGTCTGCCCTGGCTGTTGGGTAATCTATATTGGCTTTCCCAAAAGTGACCACTGCATCTATCTTCTATTTTCGTTTGGCGAGCAGCGGGATCATTTAGGCATTTTATATACCAGCCCAAATCGCCCAAACGGTGACGGTATTGCTCAATAAGCTTATTAAGAGTTTCATAGTCAGTCTGATTATCAAGTGTTTTAGCGCGCCATTGTTGGACGGCAGTTGGGCCGGTAAATAAATGCGTCCAACGTTCGAGAACCTCATTATCCGACCAGCTCTGTGTCTATTGTGGCATTAACTTAACGACTAGATGGATAT
>JBNMQI010000068.1:0-10970 GCA_051277905.1 Gammaproteobacteria bacterium
AAGGAATTGTGTTGTTAATTGCAGTGTTGGCTTTGTTTTCCTGTCAAACCATTAAACCAAAAGATGAACGAATGATTGCGACGGGGCATGTCAATGATCCGGTGCCTGTTGCGGGCCCTGCAATAACCGATATTCCACGAGTAGTGCGGCAAGTGCCGATAATAGTTGAGCCTGAGCCAATCGAAAAGCTTCAAACGTTTACCGTAGTGGCAACCGGTCTACCTGCCAACGAGTTACTTTTCGCACTTGCCCGAGATGCGCGATTAAATTTGGACATTGATCCTTCAATTAGCGGCACTGTTAGCATCAACGCGATTAATCAAACGTTACCCCAAATCTTAAAGCGTGTTGCACGTCAGGTTTCGTTAAGGTACTACCTAGATGGTCCAAATCTCGTAATTGAAAAAGACAGTCCATTTATACGTACCTATCGCGTTGATTATCTCAACATGTCAAGAAACACAACCTCGAATGTAGAGGTTGCAACACAGATAGCGTCAACTGGAAGCGGTGAAAACGGCGGTGGGAATAATTCTTCTACAATGGTAACCAATGATTCACAGCATAACTTTTGGAAAACATTAGAAGACAACATCGCACTGCTGGCAAATGTTGATGGCGTCGAAGGCACGGTTATATCAAACCCTGAATCTGGAACCATTTCAGTCCGAACCAGTTCCGTAGCACATGATGATATTCAACAGTTTATTGATCAGGTCATCGGTAGTGCCAGAAAACAGGTATTAATAGAAGCAACTGTCGTTGAGGTCACTCTTAACGATGATTTTCAGGCAGGTGTAGACTGGTCGCGTATCTCTAATGGTAATGGCTGGAGCTTCCAGCAAAATGTACTTGCTGGTGCACTGGGTGTTGCACCATTCACGGCAGCGTCCTATACAAATAATAATGCTGATAGGAACGTCGCAGCTGCGATCAAGGCACTTGACTCATTTGGTGATGTATCGGTGATGTCCAGCCCTAAGATTATGGCGCTTAATAATCAGACTTCAATATTGAAGGTAGTTGATAATCGCGTTTACTTTGCAACAGATGTAACTGTTGTAGCCGCTACGAATGGAGTGGCTGGAACAGTAGTAGCCACTACTCAAATTAAAACTGTTCCTGTGGGCTTTGTTATGACTGTAACGCCATACATCACAGATAATAGTGAAATAATTTTAAATATTCGGCCGACAATTTCTCGTATATTGAAATTTGTCAATGACCCTAATCCAGAACTTGCAGCTGCGAATGTAATAAACCCAATTCCCGAAATTCAAGTGCGTGAAATGGAATCAGTCTTAAGAGTTGCCGATGGAAATACTGCTGTGATAGGCGGTTTGATGCAAGATTCAGCCAGTAATGCCAGTTCGGGCATTCCTGGGCTGCGAGATCTCCCCGGCATTGGTTTTTTGTTTGGCACTCAGAGTGAACGACTGGCTAAAACTGAGTTAGTTATTTTTCTCAGGCCCAGAATTATTGAAGATGCAAGTCTCGATACCAGTTTGCAAGATTTCAAACGTTTTTTGGAACCTGAGGTATTAATGGATGTGTCACCCTAGGAATCTCTAATGAGTTTACTATTAGATGCGCTAAAAAAAGCCGCTGAGCAAAAGGCAGCAAAAGAGGACTCGACTGTCACACAAACCGTCAATGCTTTTGACGAAACCATTATGCTGGATGACACTCAAGCCGTGATTGATAACACGGTTGCTTTCGATGAAGATCAAACAGAGTATCAGGAAGAACAGACGGTACCTTTAGCCGTGCTTGGCAATAGCGAGTCAGATCCTAAAATGGAAGCGGTCGAGCTAACCGAATTGACTCAATTCGATGCCGATCAAACTGAAATTCTCGATAATGTCGACGTGACCACTATTTCGGATGGTTACGATGCTACCGAGATAGTTAAACAGCAGGCAAGTGATGTTCAGAAGGTTTCAAATTTAGACAACACTGTTCTAGACACTGGAGATGTCACAACGCAACTAGATTTAAAGCAATCGTTAGACGCTGAAGTAACTATCGATAATAGGAACGTTGTTGAAGCAGCCTTTTTGGCTCAGATGGATGACAGCAGGCCTGAAGCATTCACCAAAGAAGATGTAACTGAATTCATGGGTGAGCTTGATTTATCGGCGAAGACGGTCATTCCCACCCGATTACCTGACGCCTTAGGTTCTGAATACAGGCTAGAAGCGACCGTATTAGAATCTCCTCAGCAAGGCTATGACAATGCAGAGCTAGAAGAATCGTCATTAACCTTAATAGAAATAGACGACCCTACATTATCCAAAACTCAGAGTGACGACGCAACTGCAACGCAGATAACAGGGTCACAGGCTGCTGATACAGAGGTTCTAAAACTCTCAAAAAATAACCACTTGGCAGCAGAGCTGAAGCGGATCGATATTCTAGAAGATAACGCTTCAGACGATGATATCATCATCAAACCCCCCGCTGCTGTTAATGGACTAGCCAATGAAGACCCATTAACACGTCGAGGTTCGGCTTCAACCCGAACCTATGCTCCAGATAACTACGATCGAACCTTGTACAAAGTTGATCAAGATGCTGCCTCTAAAATTTTTGCCGACATGAAATCAGAATCAGCTGTGTTAATGACGCCTGATTACGCAAAAAAATTATTTATTAGTCACTCATCAAAACAGCGCCTTAATCACTATAAGATTTACGCTGGTGTTACGGCTGTGGTACTGCTCAGTATTTTTATACACGGTTTGTTTGAATATGAAGAAGAATCGATCAATATTGACAACAGCCTAAGAGCGCTAAAGCGTGATCCAATGCCGAACCTACGTAAACGATTGGTTGTTCAAGAGCAGGCAAGCTTGATCACACAAACTGATAATCTGGGTGTCGATACAAAAACACTCTCAATAGTGAAAAATGCAGCTGACTCAAACGACCTAGCAACACAAAAAACTAAAGTGATTGCCAATGACCCAGAAGTCAGTACAACAATCAAATCAGGTTATGCCACGGTAGCAAAAGCAAATCCAATAACAAGAGCAGCTACGCCCGTAAAAAAACAAGGCGAAACACTGGTATTTAAGTTAACTAGCAAAAGTACATTTACTGAAAAAGACAAATTAATAAAAGATGCTTATGCCGCTTATCAACGTGGTAACAACAATACAGCGCTAGAAAAATATAATCGAGTGCTCACTGAAGAGCCTCTAAATCGTAACGCTTTGCTAGCACGCGCAGCAATCAATGTTCAAAATGCTAACAGAGCCGATGCGATAGAGGATTACCAAACCTTGTTAATTGCTAATCCAAAAGACTCTCTTGCTATGTCCTCATTGATTTCGGTGGCGAGCATATCACCATCAAAATCAGAATCTAAATTGAAGGGGATGATACGAGACGAACCATCATCGCCTTACCTGAACTTTGCCTTAGCGAATGTATACGGTGCCCAAAATCGATGGCAAGAAGCCCAAAACCATTATTTAAAAGCACTTGAGAACAATCCAGACGATCCTAACTATGCTTATAATCTGGCCGTGAGTCTTGAGCATATTGCCAAACCCAAAGTAGCCATAGTTTACTATCAGTTAGCGTTAGCGAATTTTAATAACGGTAGGGCAACTTTTAACAAGGTAGTTGTCGATAAGCGAATGGAGGTATTAAAGCAGTAATGATCGATGAAAAGACACCTAAGCATTTAGGGCAAATACTGATTGACGAAGGTGTTATCACCAAAGATCAATTGAATATTGCGCTAACCGAACAAAAGAGAGTCAACGAGCCACTGGGTAAGTTGCTGATTAGTTTAGGGTTTGCTACCGAAGCTATCATGCGTTCGTCCCTCGGCGAAGCACTAAAACAGGACAGTGTCGACCTCTCACGTGTTGTACCAGATTGCGACGCAATCAAAATGATCACCTCTGACACCGCTCGTAAACATAAGGTGGTACCGCTAAATTTCGACCCAGTTCGTAGCACCTTAACGATCGCAATGTCAGATACATTTAATCTGTTTTCTCTGGATCGAATACGAATTCAAGTAGGTGAGCATATTGAACTGCTACCAAAACTATCGGGTGAAGCTGAGATATCAAATGCGATAGATCAGTTTTATGGTCATGAATTATCCATCGATGGCATTCTACGTGAAATAGAAACTGGCGAAGTTGATTACACTAACTACCAGGGTGATATTGAAGAGTACAGTCAGCCTCTCGTTCGGCTGGTCGGCGTCATGTTATCCGACGCAGTCAAACGTGGTTCATCCGATATTCACTTTGAACCAGAAGAGAGTTTTCTCCGAATTCGATACCGCATTGATGGCGTGTTGCGCCAAATACGCAGTCTGCACAAGACCTATTGGCCTGCTATCGCTGTTAGATTAAAGGTTATGGCGGATATGAATATTGCCGAAACCCGCGCACCGCAGGATGGTCGGATATCCCGTACTATCATCGGTAGACCCATTGACTTTCGTGTAGCATCGCAACCCACCATACATGGTGAAAATATTGTACTTCGTGTGCTGGATCGAGAGAGAGGCGTGATCCCGCTGGAAAAGCTTGAACTCCCCAAAGAGTCACTGCGCACGCTAAAAATAATGATGTCTCGACCCGAAGGCATCATTCTAGTCACTGGGCCAACAGGCAGCGGTAAAACCACGACGCTTTATTCCCTGCTGAACTACATCAGTAGCGAGCAAATCAACATAATGACTCTGGAAGATCCAGTGGAATATCCATTTCCACTGATTCGGCAAACCTCGGTTAATGAAGCCGCAGGAATGGGGTTTGCTAATGGCATAAAATCTCTAATGCGACAGGACCCGGATGTCATCCTGGTCGGTGAGGTGCGTGATGCAGAAACAGCTGAAATGGCGTTTAGGGCAGCCATGACAGGTCATCAAGTGTTTACCACCTTACATACCAATTCGGCGATTGGCGCGTTACCGCGATTAAGAGATATTGGCATTATTCCAGAGATTATAGCGGGCAATATTATCGGCGTCATCGCACAACGGCTAGTGCGCAAGTTGTGCCCATTTTGCAAAACAGCTCATCGACCGGCTGCAGAAAATTTACAACTTTTGAGTAACCGAGAAGGTCTCGTAGCCAATAAAATATTTAAACCCAAGGGCTGCACTAGCTGTGATAATACTGGATATAAGGGTCGACTTGCCTTGCTGGAAATTTTGAAAATGAATTCCGACCTAGACGACTTACTAGCGCGAGGTGCCACCACCAAGGAAATACGAGAAGCGGCATATAAACGGGGTTTTTTCACACTAGCCGATGACGGTGTCCGTCATATTTTGGAGGGAATTACCTCGATAGAGGAAGTAGCCCGCGTCATTGATTTGACTGAGAGAATGAGTTAGTCATGCCACTTTTTCAGTACAAAGCAATTGACGCAAGCGGCAAGTTTATTAAAGGCAACCTCGACGCTGGCAACCCATCAGACCTTGAAAACCGTCTTGAAAAAATGGAGATGGATCTAGTTACCTTTAAAATAAAGGCGCCGGGGGTAGACTTATTTGGTCGCAATAAAGTCGACCGCCGTGATTTGATTAACTTTTCTTTTTATCTTGAACAGCTTACTCATGCTGGCATAACAATTTTGGAAGGCTTATCTGACTTGCGCGATAGCGAAGAAAACCTAACTTTTCGCGACGTAATTTCTGGTGTAATCGAAGCGATCGAAGGTGGTAATACCTTCTCACAGGCGCTTGGGATGTATCCTAAAATTTTCGATAATATTTTCATAAGCCTGATTAAAGTAGGCGAACGAACTGGCAAAATGAAAGAAGTCTTAGTAGATATTACACATACCTTGAAGTGGCAGGATGAACTATTAAGTAAAGCTAGAAAGATTATGATGTACCCACTTGTCACAGGAACCCTCATTATGTCCGTTATCATGTTCATGATGGTTTTTGTTGTTCCCGACATCATGCAGGCGATTGTAGCTTTGGGCGGTGCCATTCCTATTGAAACTCGAATCCTAATAGAGGTATCAAACTTCTTAGTTGATTTTTGGTACCTAGTGATTGCTGCGCCATTTGTGTTGTCATTCTTACTTAGATACTTTTACAAGAATAATAGCAAGGTGCGCTTTAAACTCGACGATTTACTACTCAACCTTTGGCTGTTTGGCTCGGTTAACGAAAAAATTAAAATATCCCGATTCACGCGTTATTTTGCCTTAATGTTTGCTTCAGGTATTACTGTTTTAGATGCCATTGACTTAAGCAAAACAGTGGTAAGCAATAGCGTGTTAGAAAGCGGCATTGAAAGAGCTTGGCAGAAAATTTCAGAAGGTAATAGTATCAGTGAGAGTTTTAAGAATATTGGTATTTTCCCACCCTTGGTCATCAGGATGTTACGAGTAGGTGAGGCGAGCGGTGAAATGGATAAGTCGTTAAGCAATGTCAGCTACTTCTTTGATCGTGATATCAATGACAGCATAGATAAAATGGAACCGATTATTCAAACAGCATTAATGGCGACAATTGGCATCATCGTTTTGTGGTTGGCGATGTCTGTTATGGGGCCTATTTACGATACCATCAGCACAATTGATTTCTAATAGGTAGCTTTAAATAGACCAACTCCCAAATGGCAATAATATGAAAAGAGTGCTCTATTTCACCAGATATCGAATGGTTGCCCAGGAATGGTCGGGTAACAAACTCGAAAGTGGTGTCTACTTTAAGTCCGATGAACAGGGGCTTGACCTGTTTAGTGCCTATCTCAGATCCTTCCAGAATGAACCAGTTAGATTACTGGTTGACTTAGTCGAAGAAGAATTTTGGCCGATTAAAATTCCACTATTACGTGGCTCAGACAGAAAATCAGTTGTTAAGCGCAATTACACCAAATATTTTCATAACTCAAAATACAGAGTTGCTATTTCACAAGCCATCGAAAAGAAAAAACGTAAGGAAGAAAAACTGTTACTCACTGGCTTAACTAATGAAAATTTGCTTGAGCCTTGGCTAAATATTATTGAAGAAACTCGTACACCTTTGTCGGGCATTATTAGCCTGCCATTGTTATCGGAGGACTATGCAAAGAGTTTAAAGTCAGAAAGTAAGGCAGTCATCCTAGTTAGTCAGCAAGTACCGAGCAACCTGCGCCAATCTGTGTTTTTCGATGGCAAGTTGATTTTGAGCCGCCTCGTTCCTATTGCCAGTTTTTATCAGGGTGAGTATGCAAATGACGTGGTTCTAGTTATCGAAAGCACTCAAAGGCACCTCATCAGTCAGCGTATTGTCGAAAGGTCTGAGGTAATAGACGTTCATGTTCTGTCCAGCAAACGTCACCTCGAGAAACTGATCATTCGTTGTGCTGAAACCGTAGCCTTCAATTTCAAAATACTTGATATAAATGAATTACTAAAAAATCAGAAAATTCAAATTCCTGAAGAGCAGGATTTTAGTTCAGGACTATTTTGTCATCTCGCGACCAAAAAAACTCTGCTCAACCACTATGCTCAACCAAAAGAAAAAAAATATTATCAGCATCATCTCGTGAGCCTCGCACTCAGATTTTGCAGTGTCGCATTATTTGCTGGTGGTTTTGCGCTGGCGATGAGCAGCGGCATCAAGGGCTGGCTTTATAATCGAACTACCATCGATACAGACCTAATCGAAAAAAAGTACAGCGCCAAATACAATCAGTTGAGTGGAAACCAAATCGAATCAAGCCTGTCGGCTAATAGCATGCAACATATCGTACAGACCGTAGACGAAATAAAGCAAAAATATTTGAATGATCCAGAACAAATGTTAACTCTAGTTAGTCAGGATATATCGATTTTTTCAGATCTTCGAGTCAAAAAAATCGACTGGTTCGTATCAAACTATGCTGATATCAAAGAGGCGGATGCGGTCGCCTGGGGGGAAAAAAGTAGACCAGTTAAGGCCGAGAATTCGAAAATCCCACATACCAATGGCCTGTTTGAAATTGCCGTTGTTGAGGTTGAATTTTTAAATTTTGATGGCAACTATCGTTACGCGCTGAGCGCTGTTGATGATCTAGAGAAAGCGATGTCCCAGTCAGGTAAGTACGCCTATGTCGAAATAATAAAAAGACCCCTTGATATTAAACCCGAAAATAGTTTAACGGGTGGTGTTGGAAAAAACAGGGTTAACACTAACAAGGAAGCACTTTTGGCTTTTCGTGTTGTGCGTGAGGTGAACAGTGAAAATTGAAATAGACTGGTTTTATCTCAGAAAGCCGCTCATTATATCCTTTATCGGACTAGTGATTGCTGTCACCATGATGCTGGCCAGTAAGAAGTATGAAAATGCGCAACAAGATAAATACCAACAGACATTATCTACCTTGTACACAACACATCAAAAATATAGCAACATCATAAAAGATATTGACCTGCTTGAACAATATAGAACTCAATATATTCGATATAAAGCCAGTGGACTGGTCGGTGTCGAACGACGATTAAGCTGGGTCGAAAGCCTCGAAAGTACCAATGAGGTCTTAAAACTGCCCACCATTAACTACAAGCTACTACCGCAAGAAGAATTTAAACGACCTGGCTTCAACGTAACCCGCGGTGTTAATGTCAAGGGGTCTATTATGGTTTTAAGGATGGATCTATTGCACGAAGAAGATCTATTAACCCTGATCGAAGGTCTCAAGCTCTCGATTGACAGTTTGTTTACTGTCGAAAGCTGCTCTATTACACGTAGCAGTCCAGTGTCCAGCTCACTCAATACGAAAAGTGCCAACTTAAGCTCAAATTGCCGATTAAGGTGGGTGACTATCGATGTTAAATAAGTTCAGCCTTTTAACATTATTCCTGATAGCAGCAAGCTCGCTAATCGCTGTATCCGGGTCTGAAATATCGACTCTGTTCACTACACCACAGGAACGCCAACTGATTAATAACAATCGGTATAAGTTAGATGAAGTGCAACCACAGCTACCGATAAATGTCGACGAACCTACCATCGGAGGCATCCCACAACTGGTGCGAAAATACTTACGTGAATCAATCACTATCTCAGGTATCACACTATCCAATAGTGGCCCCAACATGGTCTGGATCAATAGTCAGGTCTATGAAGATGGGGCGAGTATGGACAATAACATGCGCATAAAAGTGATGTCCGGCTCAAAATTAAAGGTTAGGGTTACAGCGCCAGACGGAAAGCACTACTTCGCCACTAGTGGCGAGACCATCGAAATTGTCTACTCGGTAGTTGTAGAAAATTAGTTATGGCTAAGGAACGTAAAATCAATCAAATAGGCGTTGTACTATTGCTATTTCTGGTGGTTTTGATTGCTATAGCAGGCTCCGTTGTTTCCAACCTACTGGGTATGAAAGCAGCAGAGGTTAGTCAAAAAAAAATAGATTATGACTACGAATTGCTACGAAAAGCGAAACAAGCATTGCTGAGTTATGCAGTAAATTATCTGGTAACCACCAACAGTAATGTTGATATGGGACGCTTACCCTGCCCAGATCTAAGAACTACCGGGACACCTACAACGGGGGTGCAAGATAGTCCTTGTGGAGATATGCGCACAAATAGCGTTGGGTTCTTACCGTGGAAAACGCTAGGGGTAGATTCATTCAGAGACAGTAGCAGCGAGTGCCTTTGGTATGTTGTTTCGGGAGACTACAAGACCAGGCCTAACCCTGGAATGCGTAACGAAGACAGCAATGGATTGTTACAGGTACAGGACGAAAATGGACAGCTATATCACGGTGTAAATCCTGGTGATCGCCCTATAGCCCTGATCATATCACCAGGTGGCATTTTGCAGGGTCAATCTCGTTTGCCCGATTGTCAAGGCAATAGCAATGAAAACGATTACCTGGAATCCGGTGGGAGTGTTACCTATACGACGGATCATGCCAGTATAGCCGATAAGATATGGACTTACGTTTACGGTACTGCATCAAGCCGACTAGAAAATTTGAACTTCAACGACAAAATGGTTTGGATAACTAAAGATGAGTACTGGGATGGGATAAAGGCTATAAATGCCCTCGATACCAACACAGCTTCGCCGGGTTCCGAAATTGAGCAATTGACAGCCGATCTTATCCAGTGTTTTAGCACCTATGCCAATGATGTTGTTAATGAGAATTTTTGGCTACCCTGGCCGGCTGATATCAATATTACTGAATATAGGAATGACGCTGATACAACAGGTAAGAATGGATATATTGACCAAAATAATGCTCCATTGCTCATTGGAAGGCTGCCTCAATCAATTAGTAACAGCGATATGGAAGAGACTTTCCTCACTGGGTCATCAGTTATCGCTCACACCAACAAAGCAGATATATTTGATTCGTGCTTGACCGTCGAAAGAAAGGCGCTTTGGAGAAATTGGAAGGATCACTTCTTTTACGTTGTTTCTCAGGACTTCAAAATAGGTGGACCAACCGTTACATTATCCGCTCGATGCGCAGTTATGGGTGACTGTCTTAATGTATCAACTATAGCGGGTGTTCTGGTATCAAGTAAAATTGCAGCAATCGTTTTCTTTTCTGGCTCAGTGGTTAACGGCCAATCCAGAAACTCTCCACCTGTCGATTTAGATGAAAAGAATATCCTTTCTAATTATCTGGATACCCAAGGCCCAAACCTCAGTAATGCCCATGATCATCCACTAGACACTACTTACTCAGGAGATGTGAACACCTATTACAATGATGCTGGTGACCTGGTTTATTGCATTTGGGTTAATGCTGGAGCGACAGCGCTAGAAACAGGGAAATGTGTTTAATGAATAACCAGCGGAAAAATATTAAAGGTTTTACTCTGATAGAAATCTCTATCGTGTTGTTAATAGTGGCCATCCTATTAGGTTATACGGTCGCATTATTCCCTGTTCAGCAGGAGTTGAAACAGTATCGGACTGCAAACGCAGAGATGGAACGGATTATTGATGCTGTTTATGCCTATGCGCAAGTCAACGGTAGATTACCCTGTGCCG
>JBNMQI010000069.1:0-10786 GCA_051277905.1 Gammaproteobacteria bacterium
GGCGGATAAGTTATCCTCGTGATAAATAAGCCGTAGCGAGATCAAATGCTGAAAAAATCATAATGCTGATGCCACCTTGGGCGGTAAGCCGGAAAAGATCTTCAACTATAGAGTCATAGCTGACAGTTGGTATATCGTCTGATGCAAAGCTGCAACTTCGATATTAGAGACATCTACTTCAAATGTCGCTGCAGTGCCGGATATGCTAACACCGATAATTATAAATAATGTTTTACGCATTTTCTAAAGTTACCCATTAGATGTTTTAAAAAATCGCCTAAATCATACCGATACTCATAAATTTAAACTCGCTTTACTTAAGACTATTGGCGACAACAAATGGATATTAAAAAGCCGCAGGCTAAGTTCAAATGACTTTAATTCTATAGTCTGTCATTATTAATTATGGTTTTAAATTACGGAGTCCTAAAGTGAGTTTTAAAGTTCTGACCGCAGAAGTTTTTCATGAGACAAATACCTTCAGCATGCATAAAACAGATGAGGCTGCATTTCGCAGTCGATTTTTTCTATCTGGCGAAGCAGCACTCAAAGAAAGGGGTGATGCCAATACGGAGCTTGCTGGTTTTTTAGATGCTAGCAATGCTTATAATTGGAACATGACGCCTGTTTTGAGTGTCAATGCTGGCCCAAGTGGCAAGGTAACACAGGCGGCCTTTGATTGGTTTTGTGACCCAATCGTCGCAAAGGCTTCTGATGGCAACTTTGATGGTATTTTGTTAGCGCTTCATGGCGCAATGGTGCCGGACTTTTGTGAGGATGGCGAAGGTGAGCTATTACGGCGAATACGGCAAGTAATCAACCGATCAATACCCATCGCCATTACGCTTGACCTGCACGCTAATGTCACCCGTCAAATGGTTGAGCTGGCAGATATTATTGTCTCATTCAAAACTTACCCGCACATAGACATGCGTCAGATCGCTCGTCAGGCGGGTGATATTCTAGAAAGAACAATGGCAGGCGTTATCTCCCCACGTACCGTCATGGCTCGTGTACCTATGCTCGAGGAGGTTAATGGTGGGCGCACAGATATCGGCCCGATGCTTGGACGTATCGAGAAGGCACTCGCCTATGAAACGGAACAAGATGTCTTTGCGGTTAGCATCAATGCTGGCTTTGCGAGCGCCGATATCAGTGAAGTTGGGCCAACTGTGTTGGTGACTGGGCAAGGTAATTTTGATGCCCACCAACACTTTGCACAAACAATGGCTGATGACATCTGGGACAAGCGCCATGACGTACTTAATCGCTATTGGAGTGTAGAGGAGGCAGCCCACCACGCTGCTGCCTTCGAATCTAAAAAGGGTCCGCTAATCATTGCTGACTATGCTGATAACCCGGGTGCTGGTGCTTATGGTGATTCAACTGCACTGCTTAAAGCCTTGTTAGCAGTCAACATAAAAAGTGCCTGTTTTGGACCCATAGTTGATGCGGGTGTTGTAGAGCAACTTCATCGGTGTGCTATCGGTTCAGTAACTAAAATTGCGCTTGGTGGCAAGATTGCCCCTATGTTTGGCGGTGGGCCATTGGTTGTTAATGCAACGTTGAAACTGCTGTCCAATGGTGACTTTGTAGGAGACGGACCGATGATGGCTAGCCTGAAGGACAGCTTTGGTGCTTTGGCCGTTGTTCGTGTCGGTGAGATTGATATCGTCATTACCACGCTGGCGCGGCAGATGTTAGACCTTCAACAATTCAAGGCATTCGGCATAGAGCCTGAGCAAAAAACGATCGTAGCGATAAAATCGATGCAACACTTTAGAGCAGCATTTGAGCCAATCGCAGGCGAGGTAATCATTTGTGATAGCGGTGCACTTTGTACGCCACAGTACGACCGTTTACCTTATAAAAATGTGCCAAGACCTATTTTCCCACTGAATAACGTTTTGTAGTGGGAAAGGATCATTTGATAAGTTTTTTACCATGGCTCGACCAGAACATGATGAATTTCTGTCACTCTTTGGCTTGGCTACGACGAATAATGTTTGACTGCAATGAAATATTCATCTTATCAAAAGACTCATTATTTTAGGCTGCCTGACAGTAAATGAAATAAAGGTTGTTAAAAGAATACCCAATAATAATTTGAGTAAAGGGGTGTCCAAAGCTCCGCCACCTCCGCCACTAGTGGTTGAAGGATCTGTAGCTGGAGTCGTTGTTGAAGGGTCTGCAGTTGGCGCCTCTGTAGAAATTTCAGTCGTTGAAAATAAGCCTGTGCCGGTTATATTAAGCTTCGCATCAGACAGGTCGTAAAAGATATTATCGCTACAACCCACCCAAAAACGCGCTTGGGCATTGGCTTTGTCAGGAATGCTTACCGTTGCAGTACCAATATTTGGTGTTGAGAGTTCTAAATCGGTAATTCCATAGGTGCTTTTGTCGGCAGAGAAGGTATACAATTTAATGTCCACATTCTCACAACTCACGGGTGCGATACGAGTTTTGGCTGGATCCCAGGTAACGGTCGCTCCAGCAGTGGCAGCAAACGTTGCTTCTGCAATGTGAGACGTCAGAACAAAGGGTCCAGAGGTTGGATCAACAGTCACAGCAATATCGTCAGTGCCTTGTCCGGTCCTGCCATCACGGACAGTCACTCGAAAATTAAGGTCTCTTGGCATGGTGGGTAAAGTTTCACCCAGAGTTGTTGTTGCGTTTAACTGATTCACTAAAGCAGGGAAGTCACGCGTACTAATATTGGAGGGGGCGTAACTCCTAAACAGTGGATTGGTGCCTTGATCTGTTCCTAGGGTGGTCGAGTCGGTTGCAACCGTACCAGCATCCATTTGGTCCCATTGGTAACTAAGGGTATCCCCAACGTCAACCGCACTCGCGGTTAAACGAAATGGTGTGTCTATTGGTATGATTTTATCAACCCCAGCGTTAACACTGGAAGGGTCCGAGTTAGCAGGCGTTATGACGCCATAAGTTGCACAAGCTGCACCTGCACCAGCTATAAAAGCACCCATTTCTGAAATTGATTTTGCATGGAAAGTGGGGTCACTAGCAGTCGCGATATTTTCATCACCACAAATACCGGCATAAGCCATTATTGATGAGCCGCTACCGGGTTCAACGGCTGTTGATGCATTGCGGTTGCCTACAGTACAGGACCCTGTGCTCCCATTAAACGTATGACTACCTCCAAATTGATGCCCGATTTCATGTGCGACATAATCAACGTAGAAAGGATCACCAGTCGGGTCAGGTAGGCCTGTAACGCCTTCAGCTTTTGCAGTACCGTCACACACGCTTTCAAACGCTGCAACTCCCCCACCACCCGTACTAAATACGTGGCCAATATCATAATGAGTAGAACCTATGTTTGTGTCGACTAGGGTTTGGTTTTCAGCTAATAAAGCCAAACCATTGTTATTAGACAAACCAAAATCAGCTGGAGAAACTTCTATGATTGCACTATTGCTGGCTACCAGGTTCAGGTGGACACCCAGATCACTTTCATAAATTTGATTGACTCGATTGATAGCCGTGTTAATTTCTGACATTGCGGCCTCTAATGTTCCGCCAACTTTGGTCACATATTCTGATGTGGCTGAAACCGCTATTCTGTATGAAGTTAAACTACCTGAAACCCTCTGTGCTGGTATACGACGACTAAAATCAAACACTCGACTGCTATTTCCTGGCAAGCGGTGAACATCGCACTGAAACGGTTGGTCAGCGCCTCTACTTGATGTGGTTCGAAACTTTGACAGATAACGACTAGCGTTAGCAGCATAATTAATAGGGTCGATAAACACTCTGCCCTGAGACGTCATCAACATGCCACGAAAGCCATTAGGGCTCATATCGACACGGCCCGATGCCGAAGGGTCATCAATGCCATAGACCTTGTAACTTTTTATCTGAGGGAATTCATCCGCTAGTCCATCTTCCATGCTAGGAGACTCAACAATATTGAATTTTGCCAAACTGCCGTCTGGCATAGGGAGGCTAATAATGTCACTAATGCCACGAACTTCATTAGGAGCGCGACTCAACTTGGTTCTTAATAGTTGGTCATTAGCATCAAAAACATGAGACGAACTAACTTGCCCCGCTGATTTAGCCAGCAGATTGACATTCTGCCAAATATTATCTTGCGAGGACGCAACATTTAGATTGAGGAGCAATGAAAGCATTCCAATAAGCCCAGTATTTTTTTTGTTCATCAATATCATCAGGGTTGTTGTGAAATGTGAGTAATAATTTGTCTAGCGGTAGTGAGCCGATAAGAATAATTTAAAGTATATAGACGTTTGCATAGCAATTTCGATCATTGAAAATATTGTATATGACTTTTATTACTTATCCTAACGCCAGCCCTCATTCGTAAATCGTTCTATAAACAGCTTTAGTTTTTAACTTCTTAGAAAAACTATAGTCTATCTATGACAGTTCATGGGTTGCGTGGCTTTGTGCAATTTTTATGATTTTGGGCTTCAGGAATAAACTGGCGAGCATAAAAAAAGCACCACACTAGGGTGATGCTTTTTTGTTGCGATATTTTAATCAATTTTACATGTTTGGATAGTTTGGCCCTCCGCCACCTTCTGGAACGGCCCAATGAATATTTTGACTAGGATCTTTAATGTCGCAGGTTTTACAATGGACGCAGTTTTGGGCATTAATTTGCAAATGTGGTTTGTTTTCAATTTCGACAATTTCATACACACCTGCCGGACAATAACGTTGCTCAGGTGCATCGTATTCAGCCAGATTAATCTCGATTGGAACGCTATCTTTAAGTAATTTTAAATGCGCAGGCTGATTCTCCTCATGGTAGGTATTGGATAAAAATACCGAAGACAATCGATCAAATGAGATTTTTCCATCGGGCTTGGGATAATTAATTTTTGGGTAAGCATCTTTATGACCAGTTTGCTCATGATCTTTATGATGTCCCATTGTCCAAGGCGTTTTGCCTCTAAAGATAAATGATTCCAATGCACCATTAATTAAACCAAGCCATAGGCCTTTGTTAAATCCAGGGCGAATATTACGCACTTTGTATAGTTCACTCCATAACCAGGTTTTCTTTAATCGATCGGGGTAGGCCGTCGCTTCGAGCGCAGTACCTGGGACCGCTTCATCGTATTCGACTGGCAATAATTCGAATACGGCTTCAGCAGCAACCATCGCACTTTTCATGGAGGTGTGTGTGCCTTTTATTTTGGGTACGTTGAGGAAGCCAGCAGTGTCACCAACGAGCATGCCACCGGGGAAGGTTAGTTTTGGAATTGACTGGAAACCACCCTCTGAGATTGCTCTTGCACCATAAGAAATACGTTTGGCACCTTCAAATAGGCTTCGAATAGCGGGATGCGTTTTGAAACGCTGAAATTCCTCGAAAGGGCTGAGGTAAGGGTTTTTGTAATCGAGACCAATGACAAAGCCAACTGATATCTGGTTGTCTGCAATATGATAAAGAAATGACCCACCATAGGTATCTGACTTGAGAGGCCAGCCGATGGTGTGCAAAGTACTGCCTTCGCTATGCTTTTCGGGTTGTATTTCCCATAACTCTTTAATGCCGATACCGTAGCTTTGCGGCTCGACGCCATCACGCAAACCAAAAGTCTTCATCAACTCACCAGTGAGTGATCCCCTGCAGCCTTCGGCAAAAATTGTCTGGCGGCCAATTAACTCCATGCCCGGTTCAAAGTTATCGGTTGGTTTTCCATCCTTACCAATACCCATGTCACCTGTCGCCACGCCGCGCACTGCGCCGTCGTCGTCATAGAGGATTTCTGCGGCGGCAAAGCCGGGAAATATCTCAACACCCAGCTCTTCTGCTTGTTCTGCCAACCATCGGCAAAAGTTACCCAGGCTAATAATGTAATTACCGTCATTATGCATTTGCGGCGGAGTTGGCATTTTAATTGAACTAGATGCCGTGAGATAACGAAATTCATCAGACGTAACGGGCGTGTTAAGCGGCGCGCCTTTTTCTTTCCAATCGGGAATAAGTTCGTTTAATGTGCGTGGTTCAAGCACGGCACCGGATAAAATATGCGCGCCAACTTCGGAGCCTTTCTCAAGGATGCAGATGGTGAGCTCACGTTCTTGCTCTTTAGCGAGTTGTGCCAAACGAATACCAGCCGTTAGCCCTGAGGGACCGGCGCCGATAATGACCACGTCAAAACTCATTGATTCTCTTTCCACTTCTTGCCTCTCTAGCTGTAATCTAATAATTTAATTAATGCTGGCTCCCAAACTGTCTAATGAAAATGGCCATTGGAGCAAAAACACAAAACAATCATTATAGAGTAGTTAAAACTAAATTCATTAGTAAAAAGCGGCTTTTAAGGTCGCTTTTTTTATAGATCTTAAGCGGTCTTCTTATAGGTAATGACCAAAACATCCCGATAGGCTTCTTGCGCGGCCACTTTCTGAGTGATGGGTGTGACGCCGTGATAGACCTTGTGATCGTTGACAATCGCCATGTCGAAAGTCTCAAGCAAAGTGAATTCACCCACCAGCTCGTTGTCTAGGTTGTAAATGGTGGTTGCACCACTTTTAATATTGACTCGATTGATCATCACTACAATGACAAAGTCGACACCATCTCGGTGAACGCCCTCAGGCGTTGGATTACCTTTTTGACCATCTCTTGCTTCGATTCGAAATTGATGTAATTCAATGTGCCATTGGCTGCTTCCAGCCATTCGACTAAATATTTGACGCCCAAAATCAAGTAAGGCCATTAACGAAGGGCTTTCGATTAGATCAGGCATAATTGGAGCAAAATATCGCTCAACCCCACCATTTAACTGGTTATTGTCTTCGGTTTGGTAATGCGGTTGGTAAGGCATTAGCCGCGGTTTTGGTGTCTGCTGTGTAGTCTGAAATACGGCATGACGACGTTTACGGTATCGCCCGCCGTCGGCCATATATTGATCTTCTTCTAGGGTATTCCAGCTATCTACAAATGAGGGGTCATCACCAATGGCTGTTTTGGCAATCGAGCTGAGTAAATCAATAGCCTTGGGAGCTGAAAGGCTGAGAAAGTCTTTCTCACGCAGTTCCTCGATAATATCATCAATTTCGATGTCGTCACCGATCTGTAGGGCGTTTAATTCAATTGCATTCACGGCTTAGGCCTGCAAAAAATAAAAGGTTATTCTACTGCAAAAAAAGACTGGGAAGCCCAGCCTTTTAAAGTTTTTCCAATATATTTTACTGATTAGCCAGGCAAATTAGTAATTGCGTTATCGATAGCGGTGATGATTTCATCAATATCGTCTTTGGTGCAAATTAAAGCAGGACTCAAACATAGCGTATTGTTGTAATCGTTGAGGCTTCGATTAGTTCGACCGATCATCACACCTTGCTTTAGACAATCCGCTGCGATTGCGGCTGCGACAGATTCATCAACAGGCTCACGTGTCTTCGGATCTTTAACCAAGTCAGCACCTAGAAATAAGCCTTTACCTCGTACGTCACCAATAATTGGGTGCTTTTGTTGCAATTCGTGTAAACGATCTAGAGTGTAATGCCCCATTTTTGTAACATTGTCGAGCAGGTTTTCTTCTTCGATGATGCGCATGTTCTCTAGAGCCGCTGCTGGGCCTGCGGTACAACCACCGAAGGTGCTGATGTCACGAAAGTAGCCCATTTTGTCTGATGGATCGGCGAGGAATTCCTTAAACAGGTCCTCAGTCGTTGCGGTAACGGAAATAGCCGCGTAACCACTGGCAACACCTTTGGCCATAGTGACAATATCTGGCTTCACACCAAAGTGTTGATAACCAAACCACTTGCCGGTACGGCCCATGCCACAAACCACCTCGTCTATATGTATCAACACGCCATATTTTGTGCAGATTTCTTGAATCGTCTCGAAGTAGCCTTCGGGTGGCACAATAACGCCACCACCAGCAGTAATGGGTTCTAGGCAAACAGAGCCGACGGTATCGGGCCCTTCACGCAAAATTATCTTTTCTAACTCGCGTGCTGCCTGAACACCAAAGTCTGAATCACCACCATTCGGCGAACGATAAGCTAGGCAATGTGGCATTTCTATAAAGCCAGGGGTGTAAGGACCATATTGATCTTTTCGTTGAGCTTGACCGGTAGCAGATAGAGCGGTAATGGTCGTACCATGGTAATCACGATCACGATAAACAATTTTATGCTTCTTACCATCATTTTTCATATGGGATAATTGACGCACCAATTTGAAGCCTTTTTCATTGGCTTCTGACCCTGAGTTTGAATAGTAAACACGATTCAGCCCGGGCATTTTGTCGATTAATTTTTCGGCAAATTGTGCGCCAGGAATACTACCGGCTGAATTTGCGAAGTAACACATCTTTGTCAGTTGATCGCGTACTGCGTTAGCAATACTTTCACGGCCATAACCTACGTTTACTGTCCATACACCCCCAGAGACGGCATCAAGATATTCCCGTCCGTTGATATCCTTGACGCGCATGCCCTTACCTTCAACAATCATCATAGAGCCAGTTTCTTGCATTGGTTTGTGCTGACTGAGGTGATGCCAAACGTGGCTTTTGTCGCTGTTTACTATTTCACTAATTTCATTTGGTTTCATGAGATTCCCCATTGTATTCCATCGTTTGTCAGGTAGCCCTTAATCAGCGCTATCAGATCTAGGTTGTTTCGTTATTCAGTGCCGCAATTTAACGTCATATTACTACTTAATATGTAGGGCTGGCGTCTTATTGCAAGCTAAAATGATTTTGCCCAGCTACAATAGAGCCAGAGCCTATTTATTGATGATACCAACTGGTCTACTTAAAACCGGACAATTATTGAATTGAGAGTTAAAAACCAACATAATCAGCAAGAAAAGATCATGTGGCGTAGCTTATTCGAGCTATCGAATAACCGCAAGATGAGTTATCAGCGCCAATTACGCGAAATGATCGTCACCGCCATTCTTGATAAAAAACTACCGTTAGAAATACCACTGCCTTCGTCACGTGAATTGGCGCGGCATTTAGGTATTGCACGTAATACAGTGGTGTTGGCCTATCAGCAGCTGATTGACGAGGGATATCTAATATCGCGTGAGCGCAGTGGCTATTATATCGACCAAACCCTGTTAGGTGGCCGAGTGAATCATCATCAGGTGGCAGAAAAATTAAATGATGTGCAGCCTAATTGGAATAAACACATCAAGTATCGACCTTCTCATCAGCAAAATATTGTAAAGCCGTCTGATTGGCAAAACTATAGCTATCCATTTCTGTCCGGTCAGCTTGACCCTAAACTATTTCCAGTATCGGATTGGCGGGAGTGTTGTCGGCAGGCACTGAGTGTAAGCGATATTGAGGATGTTACCCCTGATCATATTGACACTGACGACCCTTTACTCATTGAACAAATTCAGGCACGTATCTTGCCGCGTCGAGGCGTTTGGGCGTCGCGTGACGAAATACTGATCACAATGGGCGCACAGCAGGCTGTTTATATTCTCGCTGACCTACTTATTGGTAAAGACAGTCGTATTGGTATGGAGAATCCGGGTTATACCGATGCCCACAATATTTTTTCGCTTAAATCTGAGCAAGTCATACCTCTGGCTATCGATAACGATGGTGTCATGCCTGGTGCTGATATGAATAGTTGTGAATTTGTGTTCGTTACGCCTAGCCATCAGTCACCGACCACGAGCACCATGCCGCTAGCTCGGCGTAAACAGCTCCTCGATGATGCTGAAAAGCATGATTTTTTGATCATCGAAGATGACTATGAGAGTGAGATCAACTTTGTAGGTGAGCCGACACCGGCGCTTAAAAGTCTCGATAAACATAATCGTGTGATTTATATCGGCAGCCTGTCTAAAACATTGGCACCAGGATTACGCATTGGTTATATGATTGCATCGCAAGAGCTTATTGCTGAAGCGAGGGCGCTTCGTCGACTGATGATTCGCCACCCAGCGACGAATAATCAGCGACTGGTAGCCTTGTTTTTATCGATGGGACATCATGACTCGTTAATTCATCGTCTGAGTGAAACTTACCGAGAGCGCTGGCAGATTATGGGTGATGCGCTCAACAAATACCTACCCGAATCAACTCGTAAGCCTTCTTTTGGCGGAACATCATACTGGGTAGAGGTGCCTCCTCAGGTAGACACGCGAGAGCTCAAAAAGCGCGCGCGTGAAGTCAGCATATTGATCGAATCGGGTGATATTTGGTTTATGGAAGATAACCCACCGCAAAACTTCTTCCGCTTGGGCTACTCATCAATAGCGTCTAATCGGATCGAGCCAGGCATTAAGCTTTTGGCCGCTTTGATCCATGAAATGCTCTGAATTCCTAACTTAAATTAGGGTTGCAATGCCGGTATCGCATTTTTATCGGTTTGCTTATGGGCCAATTGGTATTATGAAAAGGTATTTTCTGGTACTACCGCAAAACTTCCACGAGATTATTGTGACGTTAATATAGCCTGATTAATCATTTTTATGATATTTAAAGTCTCAATTTCCTATTTATTTATTGCAGGAAATCCTAAGATGATGTCACTATGAAATCTTTTCGTGGTTGCTTTGTAGAACCAAAATCAAAGCCCGACTGGCTATATCAGTCAGGTCTTACTTAACCACTCTTTAAATTTATATCAAAATTAAGGAAACGCTTATGAAAATGACTCCAAGTGAAGCCTTTGTAGAAACGATGGTATCGAACAATGTTACTGACATGTTTGGCATCATGGGTTCTGCATTCATGGATGCGATGGATATCTTCGCGCCAGCTGGCATTCGATTAATTCCTGTAGTTCACGAGCAGGG
>JBNMQI010000070.1:0-10560 GCA_051277905.1 Gammaproteobacteria bacterium
ATTATTGAAGGCCCATTCAAAGGGTTGCAGGCCGTATATAGCCATACTCATGGCCAGCAAAGATGCATTGTATTAATTAATTTGTTAAATCAACAAGCACCCACATCATTAGCCAATACTCAAATTAGAAAATTCACGTAATTTCTTTGTTGAGGTTATTCATCGAAGATTTTTGTGTTAATGTTTTACATTGTTCAATTGTTGAACGCCTATTTGCAAATACCATAAGTGACCGGGTAGGGCGGTAGCGTACCCGCCAACTCTTAGCTTGAGCCATGACCACAGAAACCCACCTAAAAATACTCAAATACATCGAGTCCAATCCGCACATATCGCAGCGGCAATTAGCCCAAGAGTTAGGTGTAAGCGTTGGAAAAATTAACTACTGTGTGCGGGCATTAATTACTTAAGGCTTGGTTAAGGTTAGTAACTTTAAGCGTAGCTCCGATAAAATGAGGTTCCTCTATTCATTAACCCCTGCAGGCATCGAAGAAAAAGCCAGATTAACAGCTAGCTTTTTAAAGCGAAAAATTGCCGAACATGAGAAAATAACTCAAGAAATAGAGCAGCTAAAACGTGATGTTCAGTAAGGCTAGGTTTACGAATTACACGTCAAAGCATACCAATTTATATTGGTTACCGAAGGGTAAAATAATGAGATCTAAAATTTAAAAAGCAGTTATCCCAGTGGCAGGCCTTGGCACACGTATGCTGCCTGCAACCAAAGCGATCCCAAAAGAATTATTACCCGTGTTTGACCGTCCGATCATCGAGCACGTAGTTAAAGAGACTATAGCGGCAGGCATTACAGAGATTATTCTCGTTACCCGTAGCGGCAAAGACGCGATCGAAAACCATTTTGATGCCCACTATGAGCTTGAGCACCGGCTAGAAAAAAATGGCAAAGAGACCATTCTGGGAACGGTCAAAAATATCATTCTTGCGGGTGTTAAGGTGTCATCTATCAGGCAAAGTGATGCGCTGGGTCTAGGCCATGCGGTTCTCTATGCAAAGCACCTACTAAATGGCGAGCCCTTTGCCGTTCTGCTGCCGGACGTATTGGTCCTTGATAAAGAATCGCGGGATAAAAATTACAGCTTCGCAGTAATGGTTGATGCGTGGTATGAGACTGGCATGGGTCAGGTCATGGTTGAGCGTGTTGGTTCAGGTGTGATTGAAAATTACGGTGTTGCTGACTTGGGTGGTGAGGCGAGTGAGCCCTTTAAAAGTGTTGCTCTAAAAGGCTTGGTTGAAAAACCCTCCCCAAAGGATGCGCCCTCTAATTTAGCCGTGCTGGGTCGGTATATTCTTCCATCTAGAGTGCTAGATCTGCTTGAGAAGACCGTTGCGGGTGTCAGTGGTGAGATACAACTGACTGATGCGCTGGATGAGTTGCTTAAGCTTGATGGGTTAAATGCCTTTGAGACAGACGCAGGCATCTTTGATTGTGGTAACAAGCAGGGTTTTTTGAGTGCAAATTTAGCGGTGGGTATGCGCGATCTTGATACCAGGCAGTATATTAAAGCGCTTATTGAAAAGAGTGGTTGGTAGGATTCGATAACTAATTTTATCACCCTTGAGGTTGAAATTGACCAAGAAGACTCTATCAATTCACCTTAATATTTGAATCCCGGCTGTATACTTTAAATGAAGATCTCCAGCCCTCAGGAGAAAGAAATTTCTCAGAATTGGTTATGCCTGCCTACCTGAAGAGCACGCAGGCTTTTGCGGGGCTCTGTCGAAAACTAGTGCAGAAAAATTCTCGTCCGACAAGCGCAGGCAGCGAGCTTAGCAAAAAATCTGAGCAGCCAAGATACAATGACTGAAGCAGTGGCATTAGTATTTGATTGGGATTTAAGTGCTGTACAATGTAATTGAGATCAGCTTGACAGTATGTACGTATTTACGTACATTTAATTAAAGAGGACTCTATTATGACGATACTAAATGTTACCGAGGCGAGAGCCAACCTGTATAAATTGATCGAGGATAAGTCAGTCAATCATGAGCCAGTGGTTATTACTAGTAAGCGTGGCAATGCCGTTCTTTTGGCAGAAGATGACTGGAATGCAATCAACGAAACCTTGCATCTATTATCAGTGCCAGGGATGCGCGAATCGATTCGATTGTAGAGGGCATGCAGGAAAAAATTAACAACTGTACAGCCGAATTAGTTTGGTAATGTGGTCACTTTACTACACTACGCAGGCCCAAAAGGATGCGCGAAAGCTTGCATCTGCCGGTTTAAAAACTAAAGCGCAGCAATTATTAACTATTCTCCAATCTGATCCATGGCAAACTCTACCGTCTTTCGAAAAGCTGGTGGGCAACTTGGGTGGTGCTTATTCAAGAAGGATAAATATACAGCATCGGTTGGTCTATCAGGTTTTAGATGCGGAAAAGGCTGTCAAGATAGTGCGGCTGTGGACCCATTATGAATAGATATTATTATGCTTTTAAAGACCATTGGCTAGCTAAGTAGCGATAACGCTGTTATCAATTATTGTAAGAGCTTGAGCTATATAAAAATTTAATTATGTTTCATATAATTTACATTATATGTTCCTCAGTCTGTAGCAATATCGCTATTTTGGTCTCAGCTCTATCAAGAATGGCCTGATTAGTCGTTACGTTCGCAGAAAATCCATTGATTTTGAATGATTATTGTTATTTTACATTTCAGGTTGCTATTTACGCGCTCATCATTATCGTTGTTTTTAAAGGGTTTAATGATTGGAACGCGCAAACCTAACTTTAATGTTTATATTGGGATTTGAAAATGAAAAATAAAGTAGCTTTAATAACTGGCATCACAGGTCAGGACGGCTCATATCTAGCAGAATTACTATTTGAGAAAGGTTAAGAAGTGCATGTTATTAATAGAAGAGCGTCTTCTTTTAACACGTAGAGTATTGATCATATTTATCAGGATTCACATGATTTAAATGCACGTTTCCATTTGCATTATGATAATTTAACTGACTCTTCAAACCCTACTCGCATAATAAATGATGTACAGCCTGATGAAGTATATAACTTGGGAGTTCAGTCGCTCGTTGCAGTCTCGTTTGATTCTCCAGAATACACTGCTGATGTTGATGCGATGGGTACGTTACGTTTGCTAAAAGCGACTCGCTTTTTAGGCTGAGAGAAAAAACTCGTTTTTATCAAGCATCTATCTCAGAGTTATTATGACTAGGAGTCTGTCGGACTTAGGTAATCGTAGCGAGGAAAAGTCATTTTGAGTTAAAT
This sequence comes from Gammaproteobacteria bacterium, assembly GCA_051277905.1. Taxonomy (GTDB): domain Bacteria; phylum Pseudomonadota; class Gammaproteobacteria. The sequence goes on from JBNMQI010000070.1 coordinate 3,253, forward strand.
TTTTTGATCGAATGAGGCGAATAGTGGTTCTATTCAACGATTTGATCGAGAAATTTGGCCGAAATGGCCTTTCCGCAGTAGATTTATCCTAAGTCCGACAGGCTCCTAGAGAAAGGGCTTATTGACACCTACCAATGGTTATAGATAGTAAAGCGAAAGAAGGTTTTCGCCTGTGATATATAAGGTGAGAAAATTATTTTTGATTTAGTTAGACCCGATCCATTGAGTATGAGATTTATTAGATGGGCAGTAATTTAAATATAGATTGCTTCGGTGTAGTGACTTTAGTATTTAAGGAGTATAGACAATGACGATATTTGTCACTGGTGGTGCAGGCTACATTGGTAGCCATACCATTGTTGAATTACTTAATAGTAATCAAGAAGTAGTTGTGCTTGATAATTTAAGTAATTCAAGTGAAGAAGCTCTGCGCCGAGTAGAAAGAATTACTGGTAAGTCTGTGAAATTTTATCGAGGCGATGTGCTTGATATTAATATTCTTAATTTGGTTTTCACTAATCATAATATTAGTTCGGTTATTCATTTCGCGGGCTTAAAAGCCGTTGGTGAATCTGTTTCTCAGCCGCTTAAGTATTACGATAATAATGTTGTTGGTACTATCGTGCTTTGTAAGGCTATGGCTAAGGCTAATGTTAAGAATTTAGTGTTTAGTTCGTCGGCGACTGTTTATGGTGATCCTGCCCGTCTACCTATCACCGAAGACTTCCCAACGGGCGCGACGAACCCTTATGGGCAATCAAAATTAATGGTTGAAAACGTACTTGCAGATTTGGTGCATTCTGACCTAAGTTGGAATATTGCATGTTTACGTTACTTTAATCCAGTAGGTGCTCATGAAAGTGGTGTAATTGGTGAGGACCCCAATGATATTCCAAATAATTTAATACCGTTTATTACTCAGGTTGCGGTTGGAAAACGAGAACAATTAAGCATATTTGGCAGTGATTATGATACACCCGATGGCACTGGCGTTCGTGATTACATTCATGTTGTTGATTTAGCTAAAGGTCATTTGAAGGCATTAGAAAAGTTAGCCAAAGCTCCTGGTTTGGTTACTTATAACTTAGGCACTGGGCAAGGGTATAGTGTGCTAGAAATGGTTAATGCGTTTGAAAAGGCTTGCGATAAACCGATAGCCTTTAAACTTGTTGGGCGTCGGCCAGGTGATATTGCCGTTTGTTATGCAGACCCAGAAAAAGCTAAATCAGAGTTAGATTGGGTCGCTACGCATGACATAGATGATATGGCGCAAAGTAGCTGGCTGTGGCAGTCTAAAAACCCCAATGGGTATGCTGATTGATTCCTGAACTTTAAATCCATTAATTTAAAGCGGTGACTTTTGCTGCCATCTTGGGTGTTAATCCGTTAAATAAAAGTGAGTTTTATTAGATCATGATCCCAAGAAGAGCTTCTAGCTGATAATAACTTGAGATATTAATACCTTGGATTTAACTCGCAAGTGAATAACTTGAACTGGTAGAAAAAGTGGGTAGTTGATTGTAAGCTCACCCTATGTCTCTACAGTAAGAGGTTACGAGAGGAAATCCTACAACTAACTAACCAATGGTTTCAGATTTGCATGTTAAATAAAACAGGCAATACACAAACATAAATAGCAGCCGCCATCGGTGTTAATCAGTCGGTGATCAGCCGAGATTTCCGGTGCAATATTGGTTTATGGGGTTGTCACAACAGACAAGCAAGTCTTAGTTCGCGAATTCATGAAATTAATTGCTCGTGAGTTAGCTGAAATGACTAGGGAAATAGTGGGTTTAGAAGGTCGGTTAAGGTTTGATCGAACTAAGCCTGATGGTGCTCCGCATAAATTGATTGATATTTCACGTCTATAAGTGCTTGAGTCGCTGGATGTGGGTTTTACTTAAGCAGCATAACTACCTTTTTGCTGGGGGCACGGCAATCGCCTTGCGCTATGGTGAGTATCGTGAATCGGTTGATATAGACTTTTTAGCCTCATACCGATACCTGGCAATTCAGTCCGTGAGCAGGGTCTTCAAGCACTAATTAAGAAGCACCGATGTCAGTCAGCTTCAAACGTAAGATATTCGTAGTGATCAGTATGATATCCGAGCTAAAGTCTTTATCGAAGGAAAACCGATCAAGTTTGAGATTGTTCTTTAAGGGAGGATTGCTCTAGGAGCCTGTCGGACTTAGGATAAATCTACTTCGGAAAAGCCATTTCGGCCAAATTTCTCGATCCAATTCGTTGAATAGGACCACTATTCGCCTCATTCGATCAAAAAATTTAACTCAAAATGACTTTCCCTCGCTACTATTACCTAAGTCCGACAGACTTCTAGCAAAGCCTAGAAAGGAAGATAGTATTTTAGGGGTCGCCACTTTAACCAAGTTAGATATGGCTGCAAGTAAGCTCTCGCTAACTCTGATCGAGGGTTGGATATGGGCGTGCATTGTCGAGATGTAAAAGACCTTGCCATGCTTAATCTTAGAAAGACAGAATTTGTCGAGGCAACAAAAAAAAGAGTGCAGCCTATGGTGAAGCAATCTTAAAAGATTTTTTCAAGGTGATTGATATATTAGGTGAAACGAATGGATTGCTTGAGCGTTGTATGAAGGCCATTGATATTTCAGTTCCTTGGGCGCTTCTTTGGCTGAATATCAGTAAAATGAAAAGCTTTATAGCTGATGGAGTGCCTAAGTGATGACAATGGCTTTTATCGTAAACGTTTGAACAAAACAAATAACAGGATTTTTTAGGGCGTATGGAAATTGCCAAATCTATGGCATAGGTGCGGCACTGGGCAATACCGAAGTGGTTGTTTCTGATGCATTTCTAAAGCAAAACCCAATTGAAAAGGGTGTCATGACCCTTGTATTGGGGTTAATTGTTCAATTTGGTGTGACAGTACCATGTTGGTTTAGAGGATGAAAAGTAATTAATGAGCATTAATATTAAGATGAAAAAAGTGGCGGTAATAGGATTGGGTTATGTGGGTTTGCCACTAGCCGCACTTTGTGCGAAGAAGGGTTATAGTGTGGTTGGATTGGAGTCTAATGAAGCGGTTGTGGCTAGGTTGAAAGCTCACGAGTGTCACATTAAAGATGAGGTAGTTCAGGTATTGCTTCGTGAGGCTGTTGCAACAGGGAACTTTCTACCCACCGGTGACGTAGACAATCTGGATGAATGTGAAATATATTTAATCTGCGTACCTACTCCGATAGACGATAAAAATGAGCCAAATATCGGACCGTTAGAAAATGCTGTAAGAACAATATCGCCGTATTTGAAAAAAGGAAATATAGTCGTAGTAGAGTCTACTGTTTTCCCAGGCACCTGCGAACAAGTTGTGCTGCCCTTGCTCGAAAGCCTTTCTCCGCTAGGATCTGCCAGTGACTTCTATCTTGCACATTGCCCTGAGCGTGTTAATCCAGGCGACCTGTTTTGGAATTCCAGTAATATCCCTCGTGTTGTAGGCGCGCTATCTAGGAAGGGAGCCGAATTAGCTGCCAGCTTCTATGCATCGATATTAGGCGGAGATATATATGATGTGCGTGATATCAAGCAGCGCTTAAAGCCAAAGTTTACAAGCGATAAGGGCGAACTAAAAGTTTCTCAAGTCTCATTGGGTAGTGTGACTATTATGAATTCGATTAGTGATGCCGAAGCAGTCAAAGCAATGGAAAATACAGTACGCGATGTCAACATAGCCTTTGTCAACGAACTGGCAAAAATCAGTGATGTATTAAATCTTGATGTCGTCGATATCATCGATGGAATGGCAACCAAGCCATTTGGAAAAGGACCGTTTTACCCAGGTGCCGGTGTGGGAGGGCATTGTATTGCAGTCGACCCTGAATGGCTTAAATCAGCCTCAAAAAAGGCCGGCTATATGCCAGAAATCATCAGTCTGGCAAGAAAGACTAATAATGGAATGCCAGAATATACAGTATCCGTATTGCAGGACATGTTGAATGAATGTGGTTACCCGATAAAAAATACGGAGATTGCAGTGCTGGGAGTGACCTATAAAAGAAACGTAGCTGATTCAAGAGAATCACCGTTTTTTGAAATCAAGAAGATTCTTGAAAGTAAGGGTGCTCGACTAAATATATTTGACAGCTGGTACCCGGCGGAGAATACAGTCGCTTCGTTGGCTGAAGCATTAGAAAAGTCCAAGGCAATTTTGATTGTTACAGAGCACACCGATATTCTGGAAGAGCTAAAAACAACTGATTTATCTAAATCTCAAATCGAGGTGATTCTTGATGGAAGGAATTGTCTTGATGAAAGCGTGGTTTGTAAATGGGACGTGTTATATCGAGGCATTGGAAGGCGCGCTTGATTTTCCGAATGCTAGCAAATAAATTGGGGGAGATATATGGGCCGTCATTAGGTTAATTGTGATCGCGTGAGCCCTTCCTTTTAGGCTGTTTTTCTATTAGACCGTACGAAAATGTAGGTCCAAAAACTTCTTGTCGTATTATTCAGCAGTTAGATCGGAACTGTAGCTGACCAACTCTGCTTACTAATAATTGTTGAACAATCAGTAGCCTATTGGATTGTTGTAACGGATTATATAATGAGGTCTTTCTTGATCTTAAATGCTGTTGCTTTGACATTGAGCTAGATCGATGGGCTGGTGGCCACTACAATACCCCTCAATTTTCGGTGTGGCTATTTAATGCCGAATCCCTAATCAATTGCCTCGTTATTTTGAGCGATATATAAACTGATTTCTCGGCAAGTTGGTGTCATGAGAGAAGTGTTTGTAACATAGGTCGTTATTCGAAAGTGCTTCTTTCGTTTACGCCTTTGTTGACCTAGAGAGCGGTTATCGTTTGAAAATTAGAAAGAATTATTACTTCCATTTTGAGTTATTGCGATAGGATTTTTTAGATCCCTGTAGGGCACATACAGTTACTTCAAAGGAAATTTGGGACAGACCGAGTGTTATTTCCCCCTGAATTTTTACTGGAGGGGCAGGCGTTTAAGGATAACCTTCATCCTTCACGTATAATTATTGGAAATCAGTCTGCGTCAGTTAGGAGCTTTGTGGGTCGTCTAGTGGAGGGCGCTGAGAAACAAGGCATCGAAATTCTTTTTATCCGATCTAACGAGGCTGAGGCGGTAAAATTATTCTCCGACACCTACTTGGCGATGCGCGTATCATTTTTTAATGAGTTAGATTCATTTGCGTTAGCCCACGAGTTAGACACCGAAAGTATTATCAATGGTGTATGCCTTGATGAGCGAATAGAAACTATGAAGGACTGAAATCAGATACTCTTAGATATCACAAACCATAGGAGATACACATGAAAACAGTCCTTCAAAACAAAGATAGCGCAGCTTACCTAGTCTGGTACATGGCGATCGAGCTTAGCCAGAATAAATGGAAACTTGGATTTAGCAATGGCGAACGCAATCGGATAAGAACAATCGACGCCAGGGATTGGATCTGCTTATTAACGGAAATTGAAATAGCCAAACAAAAGCTTAACTGCTCAAGTGAGTGCCGAGTTGCTACGAAGCGGGCCGAGATGGTTTCTGGATTCACCGAGCATTGGTTGGTGAGGGAATTGATAATAAGGTTATTGATTCAGCCAGTATTGAAGTCAGTCGGCGAATGAAGCAAGTTAAGACGGATCGAGTCGACGTGATCGCACTACTGAGACTGCTAATGCAATACGCGGGCGGAGAGACACAGGCGCTACAAACCATTCGTATACCAACAGTTGAAGAAGAGGACGATCGTCGGCTCAATCGAGAACGAGACCGATTACTCAAAGAACGAGGTGCCCACAGTGCTCGCATGAAGTCATTGTTGATTGCTCACGGCATTGTGTTGGATAATCTTAAGCTAAACAGATTGCTTACCAAGATGCCAGTTTTATTATAGTTGCAACTCCTACCAATTATGATCCAGGTACAAACAGATTTGATACCAGATCCGTGGATGGCGTGGTTAAGGATGCACTGGAGTTAAATCAAAATGCGTTGGTGGTGATTAAATCAACAATTCCTGTTGGGCACACTCAGTCGCTACAGGAAAAATTTGTAACTGATCGAGTGATCTTTTCCCCAGAATTTTTAAGGGCGGGTCAGGCATTAAAAGTTAACCTTTATCCTTCACGCATTATTGTGGGTAGCCAGTTAGAAGCTGAAAAAACTTTGCGGATCTATTAATTCAGGGTGCAGAAGAACAGGATATAGAAACCCTATTTATACGCTCAACGGAAGCAGAGGCAGTTAAGTTGTTTGCCAATACCTACCTTACAATGCGAGTATCGTTCTTTAATGAACTTGATTCCTATGCATTGGCCCATGATCTGGATACCAAGAGCATTATCAATGGCGTTTGTCTAGATGAGCGGATAGACGAAGGCTATAACAATCCATCCTTTGGTTATGTTGATTATTGTCTGCCAAAGGACACCAAGCAGCTCTTGGCTAACTATGATCATGTGCCACAGACGTTGATTAAAGCCATTGTGTCGTCAAATACAACCTGAAAGGATTTTATTGCCGAGGAGATACTGAAGTTCAATCCAAAAACAGTCGGCTTTTATCGTTTGGTTATGAAAGATGGTAGTGATAACTTTAGATCCTCTGCAATACAGAGTGTTATGAAGAGGATTAAGGCAAAGGGTATAAATGTGGTTGTTTACGAACCAGAGCTTGATACAAGTGAATTTTTTGGGTCAACAGTTATTTTAGATCTTGATGATTTTAAACAGAGATGTGATTTGATTGTTGCTAATAGAAGGACTGAGTGTTTCAAGGCATATCGAAAATGATTAAAGCAGTGATTATGGTGTGTGGTACAGGAACCAGGCTATGGCCCTTTTCGAGGGCAGGTCATCTCAAACAGTTTTTGAAAGTGTCGGTAAAGTTAATTATTGTGTGAAAGCATTAATCGCTAAAGAGCCGGCTTAATAACGGGGCACAGTCAGGCCTATGCCTGACGGTCGTAGGTTCAACTTAAATAGGGGGTGCTTTGTTGGAGGAATTCTATACAATCCGAATCCCATTAAATAGTTTGATATTTTGATGGTAATCTATATGGCTTCAATTATTACCAAAGATAACCGGTGTTTTAAATTCAGGTGCCTTTGTAAAAATTAGAATTTTACCTAAACCTAGGCACTTTTAGCGGATCCAGCAGCAAATTGGCTAAAAATTTTGTAAGAATCTCTTAAAGTGTTTTTAATAAACATGAAAGTTACATATAACTAATGGTGATTTGATGCTAATTCCAACTATTCTATGCGGTGGCGCAGGCTCTCGACTATGGCCTGTTTCTAGAG
>JBNMQI010000071.1:0-10448 GCA_051277905.1 Gammaproteobacteria bacterium
CCGTTGAACTTACAAATTTCAATACACATTGTTGCTTAATCTTAATAAAGCCTAACAAACTTCAATGATTGGTTGTTAAATCGATGCAGCCTGACTGAATAAGAAGCGAAAGCGTCAATCAATTGATCACTGATGTTAATCTTCATCCCAGTAACTGTCGCTAGTATCCATCATTGAACGTAACCTCTTTTTTTCCATTAAAAGATCAATCTGCCGTCTAAAACTATTTCGTTTCTTCTTATCTGACGAGGGAAATCGTTCTTCAAAATGTTCATCCTCAGCATAATTAGCTTCAGAATCATCATCGAATTCATATTTTCTTACCATAATAGTTATTTCTAGAATGTGGAAAATGACTTTTATACAAAAGCTGGGTTGAAAGATAATAATTTTTTTTGGAATGCTTATAAATAATAATTATGATGAATATCTTTATATAACATCATGTAGTTGAGGGTTAGTATTTTTAAAAGTTAGCTAGTTATTTAAATTTTGGTCGCTTTTAATTGAGCCTTATTTCTATTTAGCTCAGAGATATCGAAGCGAATCTCCAAGAGGACTGCATAAATTTCTCAAAATACACAGTTGACGAAAAATGAATATGGGCAATAATCCTAGCTGAATCTAGGCTTAATATCTTAAAGTTTAACGGTTTAAGTTTTGGTGTTCCCGATGATCGCTGTGATCCATAAATATTAATTAAACCGGCTGATTCTTCTCTGAAAGTTTTGTTGTCCCGTTTATCTGATGAATATGACTTTCAACTTTTATTCCCAGATTCGCTCGACCGACCCATTAAGTTTATGTAATCAATGCCACCTAGCCTATTGATTAAAAAATTAACAATAGATATGAATTCAGTCCTGACATAATCTTTACAGATAAGTTGGAACAAAAATCTATGCTCTATAAGTAGATTTAACAATTCATTCTAGTTTAAAGAGGGGGTGTCTAAGTTGAGTAAACGGTAATACTGGTAATTAATTGTAAAATTCTTAACTGTATACTTATTAAACGACTTAATTGCATTAATGTGCCCTAAAAGATTCTTGGGTAATACCTGATTTTTGCCTTAAGTAGGATGATTTGCATAATTAAGACCTAAGAAGATCTACTAATAATTGTAATTCCATTTTCAATTAGGTATTGATCGACTTTCTTTTGATAGTTTTTTATGGTGGAGAATAGCCAGTCCTCAAATATTTTTTCTGCTGATGATAGTTTTACTTTTCGAGTTCGAAAAATAGAATAAGTCTCCTCACTTTTAATGCCGTACTTGAATGGCATAATTAGGTCCCCAGCCTGAATGAGCGATAATGCTAAAAAGCTGTCACCAATAGTAATACCGCTTCCAGCAATAGCCGCAGAGAGGCAAAGGGTTGTCTCATTAAAGACGGTCCCCGATTCGACGTTACCAGGATCTTTATAGCCAGTTAATTCGAACCAATCCTTCCAAGGATTGTAGTTTTTATCGAGTAAAAAGTTTGTTTTATCAGCAAACTTTTGGTTAGTAATATGTTCTTTGGCATAACTTGGTGCGCATAGTGGAAGGTCAATCCAGTGGCAGAGTTTGATTTCCTCTAGGGAACCTTGTCGATGGTTACCATGCAGGCCATAAAAAATACGATAATTAAAATCGGCTTCCATGTGGAATTGGCCATTTATTTCAGCTGTTATTTCAACGGAAATCCCTGGATTTTTGATTAGAAAGTCGCCAATGATCCCTGCTAGCCAAGAGGATGCAAAGTCTCGTTCGACCAAAATTTTAATACCGTTTGCAGAATAGACCTTACCGACAACCCGCTCAACTGTAGCTGAAATCTGATCGAACGCTTGGTTCAAACCCAAATATAATTCAGCCCCAATTTCAGTTAACTGGAAGTTTCTTTCGGCCCTTTTAATTAGCTTATTGCCGAGTGCTTCTTCGAGCAATTTCACCTGTTTGCTGATTGCTGGTCTGGTAACATTAAGTTCCCTAGATGCAATAGTGAAACTTTGATTTCTTGCGACAGCTTCAAAGGCTCTCATAGCTGTTAAGGATCGTATTTCCCTCATATGGTCTATTCCAATAGTAACTTTAAGTTACTCTATTATAATATATGTGATTATACAAAAAATACGCAATATGATTAAATTAAAGCTATTTATTAGATTCAATCGATCCAACCTATTGACAGAGATGAAAAATGAAAACACCAATTAAATTTGCAAAGACTGGGCCCGAGGGATGGATGGATGCGTCAAATGTTGTGTTGGAAACAACAAAACTAATTGAAGGAACTTCGAAGGGGTTGGACCATGTCTATTATGAGAATAAAGAGACTGAAGTCACATCAGGCATTTGGCGGTCATCTGCCTATACGGAATGGTTTGACGATTACCCTTGTGATGAATTCATGTATGTATTAGAAGGTCACGTTATACTGGAAAATGATGAGTTTAGTGAAAAATATGAACAAGGTGACGCATTTTTAGTACCTAAAGGTTTCAAGGGTTATTGGAAGCAGCCGGTCTCAATGCTGAAGTTTTACGTCATCATTAAATAACTGTCACTTATTGCATCAGCAGTGTGGTCACCAATGGATTCATCGATTTCAGATTTAAATAATGAAGGCACTTACGATTACATCATAGTCGGTGCTGGCTCTGCGGGTTGTGTTTTGGCGAACCGACTGGGGGAGAATACAAACTTAAGAATACTGCTTCTGGAAGCGGGTGGCAGCGACAGATCTCTATTTGTATCTATGCCTGCAGCTCTTTCCATTCCTATGAACTCAAAAAGATTTAATTGGGGAATGCATACAGAACCTGAACCAGGGCTAGGTGGTCGGGTTATGAATTTGCCTAGGGGAAAGGGTCTTGGTGGGTCATCTTCTATTAACGGTATGTGTTATGTGCATGGTAACCCGATGGATTACGAGCTTTGGGAAGCACTTGGCGCTAAAGGTTGGAACTGGGCAAATGTTCTTCCCTATTTTCAGAAATCAGAAAGTGTTCAATCGCCAGGGCCAATTCGGGGTCAGTCTGGTCCATTGGGTGTCACGCGTGGCCCAGAGAAGAACCCGCTCTACCACGCCTTTGTTGAGGCTGGACGGCAAGCGGGCTACCCCGTAAGTTCGAACATGAATGAATATCAGCATGAGGGCATGGGCCCGATGGAGATGTCCGTTAAAGATGGTAAACGCTGTAGTGCGGCTGTTGCTTATCTTCGCCCCGCGCTTAAGCGTGGAAATATTCGTGTAATTAAGCATGCGAAGGTCGACAAAATTCTTTTTGAAGGCTTAAAGGCTGTCGGTGTAGCGTTTCTGGTTGGGGATAAACCCTGCGTCGCTTATGCGCAAAAAGAAATCATCCTAAGCGCAGGTTCTATTATGTCGCCAACCATCTTGAAGCGTTCGGGTATTGGTCCATCAGACGAGCTCGCATCTTATGATATACCGCTTGTTTATCATAATCCCAATGTAGGTGAAAACCTGAAAGACCATTTAGAAGTCTATCTACAGCAAGAATGCCTAAAGCCGGTTTCTCTTTATAAGTCGATGAACTTATTTGGTAAGGGGTTAATAGGGGCTCAGTGGCTGCTGACAAAATCGGGACTAGGCGCAACTAACCATTTTGAAACGGGTGGTCACATTAGGAGTCGAGCGGGGATTATATATCCTGACATCCAATATCACTTTCTGCCGTTGGCTATTTCTTATGATGGAACAAGTTTAGCCAAGGGTCATGGGTTTCAAGTCCATGTAGGAACCAAACGATCGAAAAGTCGAGGCTGGGTTAAGCTGCGAAGTAAGTCTTTACATGATCTCCCTAAGGTGAAATTCAACTATATGTCTCATGAGGATGATTGGTTGGAATTTCGCGCCTGTATTCGTCTTACCAGAGAAATATTTAACCAAGACGCATTTGCACCATATCGTGGGGCAGAGCTTGCGCCTGGTGATGACTGTATTTCTAACGAAGCCATAGATCAGTTTATTAAGGAAAAAGCCGAAAGCGCTTATCATCCTTGCGGAACCTGCAAGATGGGTGAGGCTGTAGATGCAGTTGTTGATTCTGAATGTAGAGTGAAAGGAGTCACTGGCTTGCGGGTTGTTGATGCTTCGATTATGCCGCAGGCAACCGCCGGCGATCTCAATGCGCCAACCATTATGTTAGCAGAGAAAGCTGCTGATCTGATAAAGGGTGTATCGTTACCCGCTTCAACGGATGCGCCTCTTTTGGCGGCTGTAGATTGGAAAACCAAACAACGGACGGTTTCTATTGAAAAGGATTATCGGCAGGAGAGAGAGGCTTTGCATCAATATCTACTTGAAAATAATGCAATTTAAAATCAACTAGTCTCGACATCAAGCAAAATAATAGAATGATAATGGCCAGTTAAATTTAAAGTTTATGACCGAAATAATGAGAGTGGATAATAATGAAATTAATTTATAGTGACGATCACAGGGAACATGCTGGCGCTAAGGAAATGCGATATGACAAAATGATCCCGATGTCAGAAAGTCCAGAACGCATGGACATCATTATGGCTGGCCTTTCTAAGGCAGGCTTTAATGATATTGTCGAGCCTACCAATCATAGTTTGGATGCGGCATATAAAATTCATGATCCAAAGTTTGTCAGTTTCCTTGAGCGTGCCTATCCACTTTGGGAAAAAGAATTTGGCTCAGGTGGATTTGCAACTGCCTATACATTTGGTATGAGGGGAATGGCACAATCGCCTAACGAAACCATTCATTCCATGTTGTCTTGTTATACTTTTGATGTCTGTGTGCCAATAGTTGCGGGTACATGGAAGGCTATTCGTTCTGCCATTGATGTTGCATTGACTGGCGTTGACCTAATGCAAAAGGGAGAAAAATCTGTCTTTTCATTATGTCGTCCACCTGGACATCATGCTTCTAGTGATTTAGCTGGAGGCTATTGCTACATGAATAATGCCGCGATTGCGGCCCAAGCTCATCTTGATTTTGGAGCTAATCGCGTTGCATTGCTCGATATAGATTATCATCATGGAAATGGCAGCCAGTCAATTTTTTACGATCGAAAGGATGTTTTGTATACGTCACTCCACGCTCGACCAGAAGACGAATATCCATTTTTAATGGGCTATTCTAACGAAGTCGGCACAGGAGCAGGCGATGGATACAATCTGAACTTGCCAATGCCAGTGGGTACCGCTTTTGATACTTACAAAGGCGCTTTGGAAACTGCTCTTGAGTGCATAAAAAACTACAGGCCGGACGTCTTAGTTTTGTCGTTAGGGGTGGATACCTTTGCGGATGACCCTGTTGGTGGCTTCAAGCTTCTTTCCCCTGATTATACCGTTATTGGAAAAATGATTGCTCAGCTCCAACTGCCAACCCACATTATTATGGAAGGTGGTTATGCGATGGATGCACTTGGGACCAATGTTGGCAATGTTCTTACGGGCTTTAAAAATGTCCAGACGCTCTAAATGGTTTGGTTAGTAGAAACCGCATTTGACGTAATCTTAATTAATGTCAGTAATACTCTATTATTTGCCTTAACCAACCACGTTTTATCTAAAACGATAGTGTAATGGTCAAGTGTTTTTGGAAAGTGTTAGTCACAATGGGTAATATTCCTTACTTTACTGGCGTCATATTACCAACAGCAGAATGAAGTCTTACATTGTTGTAATGCTCAATTTAATGTTCTAAAGCTGCCATTGCAGATAGATGATTATTAAATAATTAGTTAGTTAGTAGAGATGAGAGTCACTAAAAACTAACCAAAAATTTACCACTGTAAGGTTACGTCAAGCTAAAGCATTGTTAACTACTGAAGTGTTAACTGTGAACTGCAGGTTTATTAAACTATTAAAATTTACTTTTTCTTCAATACGGTACCTTTTATAACCCCTAGTGCGCTATCGTTTGATTCTATATACTTGTGATCCTAGTACGGAATCCCTATGCCAAAAAACTCAAAATCAACCATCGAAGATCCTAATTTGCCCAGCGAAAGTATTAAATATGATAAACCTGTTGCGAGTCGAGACGACTTATTGCAGTTAATTAACGAAGAAAAAGTGCCTGTTTCGCATGAACACATAGCACAAAGGCTGCAATATGAAGATGAAGACAGCATTGAAGCCGTGCGCCGACGCTTGCGGGCAATGGCACGTGATGGCCAGATATTTCGTAATAGGCGCGATGGTTATTTAAGTTTTGACCATATGGACCTTGAGAAAGGTATCGTTCAGACTCATCCTGATGGTTTCGGGTTTTTAAAACCAGAATCAGGTGGCAAGGATATTTTTCTTGCTGAACGTCAAATGCGTAAGTTAATGAATGGTGATAAAGCTGCGGTTAAAGTGGCAAGTTACGACAAACGTCGTGAACGGTCCGAAGGAGAATTAATTGCTGTTTTAGCGCGTGCGCATCAAAGCGTCGTAGGTCGTTACCATCAAGAGGGCGGAATCGATTTTTTGATTCCTGATGACAAGCGCTTAACCCGTGACATTCTTTTAAGTCGTGATGTTGGGCATACTGCAAAACTAGGTGACATTGTGGTTGTACGTATAACTGATTACCCAACGCAACATAACCAACCGATCGGTATAATTGAATCGGTGTTGGGGCAGGACAATGCGCCAGGAATGGAAGTCACCATTGCCTTAAATACTCATTCCATACCCCATCATTGGAACGAGGCTGTGCAGGCCGAAATTAAAGATTTTACTCATCAAGTAGAAGAAGCAGATAAGCAAAACAGGAAAGATTTTCGTAACTTACCTTTTGTGACGATTGACGGATCAGATGCGCGTGATTTTGACGATGCTGTTTTTTGTGAGCCGGTCGATAAGGGATTTCGTCTATATGTTGCCATTGCTGACGTTGCACATTACGTTAAAATTGGCACAGCGCTAAATCAAGAGGCAATAGATCGAGGCACTTCGGTTTATTTTCCGGGTGAAGTGGTGCCGATGTTGCCGGAAGTACTATCGAATGGTTTATGCTCTCTTAATCCTGATGTCGATCGTCTTTGTATGGTTTGCTGTATGGATATCAGCCAAAACGGCGTTATTAAGCAGCATGATTTTTTTGAAGCGATCATTCATTCACATGCACGACTGATTTATGATGACGTGGCAGCCGTTATATTTGAAAACAAGGAAGAGGGCGCGCCTGCTCTACAGCGAGTAAGAGGGGATCTTGAAAATCTTAAAATGGTCTATCAAGCGCTCGCTAAAGCCCGCAAAAAGCGACATGCGATTGAGTTTGATACCAATGAAGTTATCTTTAAGTATAACGAGGAGCGCAAGATAGAAGGCATCGAACCCGTTGTGCGTAACCAAGCCCATTTGCTTATAGAAGAGTGCATGATAGCTGCCAACATCAGTGCGGCTAAACTACTAAAGAAAAACAAAATACCCACGCTTTATCGAAACCACGAGGGCCCTAATGCGGATAAACTGCCCAATTTGGCTGAGTTTTTACTCGGCTTTGGTATTGCGCTTACAGCAGAAAAGCCAACGCCGACCGACTATGCCAAAATCATTGAGCAAATCAAACCGCTACCCGAATTTTCGATGATTCAAACAGTGGTATTGCGATCAATGCTGCAAGCCAATTACAGCCCTGACATTAAGGTAGGCCATTTTGGCTTAGCGCTGAAAGATTATGCCCACTTTACTTCTCCAATAAGACGTTATCCTGATTTGTTGGTGCATCGGGGTATTAAGCAATGGATTCGTCATGGCAGTAATGAAGGGTTTGAATATGACCTTGCCGCTATTACCAGCTTGGGTGAAAGTTGTTCAAGTTACGAACGACGAGCCGATGATGCGACACGCGATGCATCAGACTGGTTAAAATGTGAGTTCTTGCAAAAGCGTATAGGCCAACAGTTCAGTGGTATTGTTTCAGGCGTCACCAGCTTTGGTCTTTTTGTTCAGCTCGAAGAGCTCATGATCGATGGACTTGTTCACATTACTTCACTTAAACGTGACTACTATCATTTTGATCCGGTGCGGCATCGTTTGGTGGGTGAATCGAGTAACCGCAGTTATCAGTTAGGCGACCGATTAGAAATTCAAATCATGGGCGTCAATATGGAAGAAAAGAAAATTGATTTCGATTTGGTCGCTAATCTTGGTGATGATGACGCTAAACCTAAGAAAGGTAAAAAAGTAAAAAAGTCAGGTGATCAATATGCGGTTAAGGATAAAAGAGCTAAAAATTCCAAAAAGTCGAACGTTAAAGGCACCGACAAAAAGCCGGCCAAAAAATTAGCAAAGAAGCCAGCCAGGAAAATAAAGAAAAAAACAACATCTGAATCAATTCAAACAACTACGAAGCTACCCGCTAAAAAAGTTGCGGCAAAAGTTAAGCCAAAGACAAAGCCTAAAGCCAGCCAGAAACCTAAGGCTGAACAGAAAGAAACATGAGTGACTTGTATATCTATGGATTTCACCCCATAGCCAAAATGTTACAACACACGCCGGAGTCATGCTTGGGGTTAATTTGTACTGATTCAAAGAATCCTCGTTTGATTTCACTCATCGCCCGAGTGAAAGAGCTCAATCTGCCGATTCGAATTGAACCAAAAGTTAACCTTAATAGCTTGGTTGGAAGTGACAAGCATCAGGGTTGTGTTATGCATTATGTGGCATCGACCACAGGGATTACGAGTATTGAGCAATGTCTCGCTGAAATGCACAATCGATCTTTATTTTTAGTATTAGATGGTGTTCAAGACCCCCATAATTTAGGTGCCTGTTTACGAACGGCGAACGGTGCAGGGGTGGATGCAGTGATTATCCCCAAAGACCGCTCTGCTAAGATGAATGCCACTGTCAGTAAAGTGGCAGCTGGTGCTGCAGAATCAACACCGCTGCTGGAAGTAACGAATATTTCACGTTGCCTAAAGGACTTGAAAAATGCGGGTGTTTGGATTTACGGCACCAGTGGCGATGCCAATGGCTCACTTTATGATTTTGACTATCAAAATCCGGTTGCACTTGTTATGGGTGCGGAAGGAGATGGCTTACGTCGCTTGACGATGGAACAATGTGATCACCTCCTAAAATTACCCATGCTTGGCTCTGTTGAAAGTTTAAACGTGTCAGTCGCAACAGGCGTTTGCTTGTATGAAATCATACGCTCAAGAATGGCTTGCAGCTAAGCATTCGCTCGGGTAGTATGCCCATCTTTCTATAACCAGGCCATATTGGGTACTTGTTATAGGAAATCCTTGCTCCACAGGCCATTGGTACTTGGGGCTTCTTATCCATAAGGAAACAATATGAAGCATTACGAAATTGTGTTTCTGGTCCACCCTGACCAGAGTGAGCAGGTGCCCGCGATGGCTGAACGCTATCGTACTATGATCACCAATTCTGGCGGTGCTGTTCACCGTGAAGAAAACTGGGGTCGTCGTCAGCTTGAATTCCCAATCAAAAAAATACACAAAGCCCATTACGTTCTGATGAATATCGAATGTTCACAAGAAATTTTAGATGAACTAGAAAGTGCTTTCCGTTTTAATGACGCGGTTCTACGCCACTTGACACTGAGCTGCGGCTCTGCTGTTACTGAAATGTCACCTATGATGGTCGAAGTAGAGCGAGAAGAGTCTGCAAAAACTGCTGAGCGTAAACCTGCTGCAGCCCCTAGAACTGAAACTGATGCTGCTGATGCTGCTGATGCTGCTGAAGCTCCTACTGCTGAAGTTGCCACTGCCACAACCGAAGGAGCAGAATAGCCATGTCACGTTATTTTCGTCGTAAGCGTTTTTGTAAATTTACTGCCGAAGGCACTGTTCAGATCGATTATAAAGATCTAGAAACACTAAAAGAATATGTTACAGAGTCTGGCAAAATTGTACCTAGCCGTGTTACTGGTACAAAAGCTAAATACCAGCGTCAGTTGGCTACAGCGATTAAACGTGCTCGTTTTCTTTCGTTGTTACCTTACACTGACCAACATAAGATGAAATAAAGGGGCTGGTGTCCTAAATGTTGGCACTCGCTAAATACGCCCTAAAAGGGCCGTATCAAGCTGCTACATTAGTCGGTTTATTGGCTATTGTAGCAGTGGTATTACCGTTAATGGGTGGAAGCCCATTTGCAACCATGATTATAACCGGGGCTTTAACACTATTTTCTGGTGCTTTAGTTGGGTTGGTCATTTTAACTCAAGGATCAAGGTCTGGGTTGAAAGCGGTCGTTGTTTCGATTGTCGGAATAACAGTTGTAGCTACCATAGCTCTTGAAGCGCCTATGATCGGTATCTCTATTGGGCTAGCGCAGTGGTTACCCATAGTAATATTGGCGCAAGTTTTGCGATCAACAAATTCATTAGTAATGATGATGTTGACCGGTCTTGTTCTTGCGTTATTTGCAGTTGTATTGCAGCTCTTAATTTGGCCAGAGCTAGAAGCTGACTGGCTTTTTATGATAGAGCAGTCGATTT
>JBNMQI010000072.1:0-9924 GCA_051277905.1 Gammaproteobacteria bacterium
AATCCATTATTCGTGATCTAGTGGAAGTATCGATCAAGCAAACGCGTGAATCAGAAGTCAATCGAGTTAGCCACCTTGCTGAGGATGCTGCCGAAGAAAAAATACTTGATATTCTATTACCCCGTCCGACTGATTTTAATGCTGAAGCCGCCGACACAACTGCAGCCAATACGCGTCAAAAATTTCGTAAGATGCTGCGCGAAGGCAAGCTTAACGATAAAGAAATTGAAGTCGATCTTAAGGTGCAATCAGTGGGTGTAGAGATAATGGCGCCCCCAGGCATGGAAGATATGACCAACCAATTACAAGGTCTTTTTCAGAACATGGGCAATCAGAAGACCAAAACCCGCAAGTTAAGAGTTGAAGATGCCTTAAAAATCATCACTGATGAAGAGGCCGCAAAAATGATCAATGAGGATGAGTTAAAGCTCATCGCTCTCGAAAATGCCGAACAAAATGGTATTGTTTTTATCGATGAAATTGACAAGGTTGCTAAACGTCAAGAATCTTCCAGCGGAGGTGACGTCTCTCGCGAGGGCGTGCAACGTGATTTGCTGCCGCTAGTTGAAGGCTGCACCGTTGTTACTAAAGCAGGTACGATCAAAACTGACCACATTTTATTTATCGCATCGGGTGCCTTTCATATTTCAAAACCCAGCGATTTAATTCCCGAATTACAGGGTCGCTTACCCATTCGAGTCGAGTTATCGGCTTTAACGGTGAAAGACTTTGTTCGCATTTTACGTGAACCAGACGCTTCGCTAACGGAGCAATATATCGCGCTAATGGAAACTGAAGGCGTCACCTTAAACTTTACAGAAGACTGCTTGGAGCGCATCGCCCAAGTCGCTTGGCAAGTGAACGAAAAACAAGAAAATATTGGTGCTAGACGATTACACACTGTCATGGAGCGTCTGCTTGAAACCATTAGTTTCGAAGCGTCAGACATGCCTGATCAAACCATCAATATTGATGCTGATTATGTCAATGAGCATTTAGGCGAACTTTCCCTTGAAGAAGACTTAAGCCAGTACATACTTTAGGAGTCACTCTTGAAACCAACTAAAATTAATTTACATCAAATCTCTCGTGTCCTCGAACTCAGCTTTGAAGACGGTTTGAACTTTAAATTCACGGCTGAATTCCTACGAGTGCACTCGCCTTCCGCTGAAGTGAAGGGGCACGGTCCTGGACAAGAGACTCTGCAACTAGACAAGCATGACGTCAATATCTCCAACATCGAGCCCATTGGGCATTATGCGATAAAAATACACTTTGACGACGGCCATGATACTGGACTCTTTAGCTGGACTTACCTTCATGATCTAGGTCAAAACTACGAGAACAAATGGCAGCATTACCTCGACCGTTTAAATGAAGCAGGGCACAAGCATCCGTCGCTTTCATAATAGCTTTTCACTATGCTTGAAGAAAAACATTTGATAAAACTGGCGTCTATGCCGATGCCTTTCGGCAAATATGCCGGGAAAACGCTTATTGACCTGCCCGAGAATTATCTCATCTGGTTTGCCAATAAAGGCTTTCCAGAAGGAGAGCTAGGCCAATTGCTGGGTTTATGCTTGGAAATAAAGACACAGGGAGTTGATGGGGTGGTCCAAGGGCTTAAGCATAGAATTAATAATCGGCAAAAAATCTAACTGTCTATCTTTGAATATTGAACTATAGGATCTCAATTTATTTACTGGAAGATCGCTACCATTGCTGACCACATAGCCCACTTCTGCTATCGTTAGCTTATTGTTAATTAAACGATTTATTTCGACGACAAATAACGTGCAAAAAGAATCTACTACCCACTTTGGCTTTGACCAAGTTCCAACCAATGAAAAGCAACAACGCGTTGCATCTGTTTTTGATTCGGTTGCCAGTAAATACGATTTAATGAATGATGTATTGTCTATGGGCGCACATCGTTTATGGAAAAAATTCACTCTTGATCTTTGTGGGTTACGACCGGGGCATCACGTACTTGACCTAGCCGGTGGCACGGGTGATCTGGCACTGAAACAAGCCGCTATCGTTGGAGAAAGGGGTCGAGTATGTCTGGCTGACATTAATGCAGCTATGTTGCAACAAGGTCGTGATCGAGTCATTAATAAAGGCATGGTTGGCATTATCGATACCGTTCAATGTAATGCTGAAATCCTCCCATTTGAAGATAATAGCTTTGACTGCATTACCATTGCATTCGGACTTCGCAATGTGACCGACAAGGCTAAAGCACTGGCCTCAATGCGCCGCGTATTAAAACCTGGCGGCCGACTTTGTGTATTAGAATTTTCTCGTCCTATTTATGAGCCACTAGAAAAGGTTTATGAGTTTTATTCATTTAAAATTCTACCTCAACTCGGTGAATGGATAGCAAATGATCGAGCCAGCTATCAATATTTAGCAGAGTCGATTCGTATGCACCCAGACCAACAAACACTCAAGAAGATGATGACTGAAGAAGCCGGTTTTGATGAGGTTAATGTTTACAATCTCTCCGGTGGCATTGTTGCATTACACCGTGGCATTAAGTATTAATCACTAACGACCTCACAGTTGGATCAATTCATAATCCTGATATGCTCAATAATCTGCCTAACAATCTACTCGCCTTTGCTGAAATTAGTGGCAACCGCCTCCTCTCGCTTGATGATCAAGTCATGTCGCGATGTCAAGCTTTACAAGGCAGTTGTATTGAGCTTCATTTAACCGATCTTGATTTCAAACTCTATTGTCACCCAGGCAGTTGGGGCATACGCTTTTCTCAGGAAAAGCCAGCAGGTGAAATCGATGCAACCATCTCTGGCCGACTCATGGCCTTGGTCAATCTATCCTTGCAAGAAGACAAAATCAGCACGTCTATTCAACAGCGAGTGAGTATTCGAGGTGAGGCCCGAGTGGCTCAACAAATGCAAAAAATACTCACGGAGTTAGACATTGACTGGGAAGAAGTTCTATCAAAGTACACTGGTGATGTTATGGCTTACCAAATTCACAAACAAGTTCTGGGTGCGGGTGAATGGTTACGCAATAGCGCTTGGTCGTTATTACAAAACACTAGTGAATATATTCGAGAAGAACAACATTTGAGTCCGACTCAGGTTGAATTCGAACGTTTCCAAAAATATACGACGACACTCAAACAGGATGTAGAACGCAGTGAAGCTCGCTTGCGCCACTTACTAAAAGCTGTCTTGGATAACAAAACAGCATGAAGAATTTATTTCGCCTAATCGCGATTAACTACACGCTAGCACGCTTCGGTTTAGACGATGTTTTCCTATCGTTTCATTATTTACGATCGCTCAAGATTCTATCGATTATCAACCCTTTCAACTGGTTTAGAAGTAACCAAACCACGCAGGCAAAACGTCTAAGGCTGTGCCTTGAATCACTTGGCCCAATATTTATAAAATTTGGACAAATGCTCGCAACACGTCGCGATTTGTTGCCCGAAGACATCGTTATTGAGCTAGAAAAGTTACTGGATCAAGTCCCCCCTTTTCCACTACAGCAAGCCCTCGACATTATCGAACAACAATTTGGTATGCCGGTCGAGCAGGCCTTCCTGTCTTTTGACGATCAAGTACTCGCTTCGGCTTCAATTGCACAGGTTTACAAAGCTGAGCTTCATGATGGCCAGAAAGTTGTCGTTAAAGTGGTTCGCCCAGACATCGAAAAGCACATTCGACAGGATACTGAATTACTCATGATGCTGGCAACACTAGTTGATCGCTATTGGGCAGAATCGAGTCGAATCAAGCCCATGCAGATTGTCGCTGAATTTGAAAAAACATTGCTAAATGAGCTCGACTTGGTACGTGAAGCCGCCAATGCCAGCGAGCTAAGGCGTAACTTTGAAGGCTCAAATGACCTTTATGTGCCTGAAGTCTTCTGGGACTACTGCAAACCTAAAGTACTGGTTATCGAACGCATCGAAGGCATACCGGTATCTGACATAAAGCAACTTAATGCTCTCAATATAGATCTCGAAGTACTGTCGAGAAAGGGTGTTGAAGTTTTTTTTACTCAAGTTTATAGGCACAATTATTTTCACGCCGATATGCATCCTGGTAATATTTTTGTATCTACCGAAAACCCAGATGACCCGAAATATATCGCCGTTGATTTTGGAATAATGGGATCACTATCAAAACAAGATCAGCGCTACCTCGCTGAAAATTTTGTAGCATTTTTTAATCGAGATTACCGTCGTGTCGCCGAACTTCATGTTGACTCCGGCTGGGTTGATGCCGATACCCGGATCGATGAATTCGAGGCCGCTATTCGAGCTGTATGCGAACCCATGTTCCAGAGGCCACTGGCAGAAATATCATTTGGCCAACTACTTATGCGCCTGTTCCAGACAGCACGAATGTTCAACATGGAGATTCAACCGCAACTACTGCTATTGCAAAAAACATTTCTGCACATTGAAGGACTCGGGCGTCAACTTTATCCTCAGCTAGATCTATGGGATACCGCGAAACCCTTCCTTGAACGCTGGTTAGACGAACAGCTAGGCGTTCGCGCATTAGTCAAAGGATTTAAGAAAAACCTACCCTACATTGCAGAGAATCTCCCAGAACTTCCTCAGCTCATATTTAAAACAATGCATAAAATTGCCAATGACGAACTTCAAATCGAATGGAAGTCAAAGCAACTAGATTCAATAAAAAGTGAAATACGCCGTGCCAACAACCGAAACGTTCGCGCAATCATCGGTGGTAGCCTTGTGATAAGTGCCAGCCTAATTGCTGGATTGGATGGATTAGCCCCCATCATGGTCGGTCAAGGTGACTTTATAATGCCATTGATGAGTTGGATTTTTCTGGTACCCGGATTATATTTATTGCTCAGTAATCGCTAAGTTGGGCTTCAAAAACTTCATAACAATTAAGTATCGTAGGGCACAAAGGGCCATCTATTGGCCCCTACCGGATGTTTACTGGTTTTGACACTAACCCCTCATTGACAAATGCCATCCATTCTTCATTCGCTTTATAGTTATTAATCCAAGCGGATATATCTTCAGCGGGCATGGGGCGGGCTATCCCATAACCCTGAGCCAGTTCACAACCCATTTTCAGCAACATCAAACCATGCCGGGTGGTTTCAACCCCTTCAGCAATTACTTTCCGATTAAAGGCATTGACCAACCCTATCACACCACTTGTGATAGCGAAGTCATTTGGATCACTCAACATATTCAGTACAAAGCTTTTATCTATTTTAACAACATTGGCCGGCAGGTTTCTCAGGTGGACTAATGAGGAGTATCCGGTACCAAAATCATCTAATGCAATCGAAACACCATAATTATTCTGGCATGTCTTGATAATTGTACCAATCGTTTTTAAGTCACTTAAAGCACTACTTTCTAGTATTTCCAATTGTAAATAGTTGGATTGAAAAGCAGGATAGCGTGCAAGAGATGCGTCAAATTCAGCCATAAACGAAGGTGACATTAGGTGATGGGATGAGATGTTGACACTCACTTCCAGTTTGTTGCCTTGTTTATGCCACATGTCTATTTGTTGCAGTCCCTGGTTGATAACCCAGTGACCTATTTGAACTTCTAAATCAGTGTTGTCGATCAAAGGCAAAAAGTGTATTGGCAGAATAAGACCTTTTTCTGGGTGACGCCAGCGGAGCAAGGCCTCGACCCCAAACACCTTTCCGGTACGCATGTTCACCTTGGGTTGGTAATACAAAACCAATTCGTTATTAGTTAAAGCTTGCTGTATTTCATCTAACTTGTGATTTTTTTCTTTTAACTCGTAGTCTTGCTCTGCATTAAAGACATGAAATTGATTTTTTCCTAATGATTTAGCTTGATACATGGCCTGATCGGCATGACGTAACAAGGCACCAAGGTCGCTGTCATCTAGTGGATATATAGTCACACCAATCGATGCGCTGATTTGAATCGGATGTCCATTAATCACATAACGTTGGGCCAACGCATGTTGAATTCGGCTCAGTATTTGTTCACACTGAGCGGTTGATGTAATGTCACCAAGTAATAGCGCAAATTCATCACCACCTTGGCGTGACGCTATATCTCCAGCTCTGAGAGAGGCTTTAATACGCATAGCTACCTCTATTAGTAACTGATCACCCACGTCATGACCATAGGTGTCATTAACGGGTTTGAATTCATCCAGATCAAGAAAGCAAATCGCAAGCTGGGTTTTAGTGCGTTTGCTATGGCCAACCATTTGAGCAAAGCGATCAGCAAATAACTTACGATTAGGCAAGTTGGTCAACACATCATAATGTGCCATTAGCTCTAGCTTTTTGCGCTGCTGTTTAATCTCAGTAATATCAGAAAATGAACAAACATAATGTGTCGTAACATTCGCCTCATCTTTTAAGGCCGCAATAATCAGGTTTTCTGTAAACAAATCGCCATTTTTTTTGCGATTTGATACTTCGCCTTTCCATTGCCCTTGCTCAATAATGGCTTTCCTCATGGCAGTAGAAAATTGATCTCTTTTCTTAGAAGAGTGAAGCATTCGAGCATTGTTACCCAGTGCATCTTCGTAACTATAGCCGGTGATTTCAGTGAAAGTTGAATTGACGTCAACAATAGTGCCTGCTGCATCGATAATCATAATGCCTTCGCGCGCTTGTTTAAAAACCCAAGCTGAGACCTGTAATTTTTCTTCATAGGCCTTACGCTTACTGATGTCTCTAAAGCTACTGCGATAACCCAGTGCTTCGCCACAATCGTTTTTAATCGTTTGCCATGAACCCGCAATCCAAGCTAACCGTCCATCTTTTCGAATAATCCGAAATGAAACTTCATTTTCCGAAGCACCACTGGCCGCTAGATTTAACTTTTTGGTAATAACGTCTCGATCATCGGGATGAATCATTGACAGTGGATAGTCATCCATAGCGTAACAATCCTCTACCGTATAACCACTCAAGTGTTCGACCGCAGGATTGACCCAGTTTAAGGTGTTTTTTGTGCTGAGCCAGCTTTCCCAACTATAGGTGAAATCAGCAATCGCACGAAATCGCTTTTCGCTGTCTTGTAATGCATCATGAAGCGCCTTTTTTTCCAGCCGAAGTGATGCATCTGCCAATGCTTGCTCAATCGCGTAACTTAAGCGAGTCATATCACCTTTCATCACATAATCGTGGCAACCAGCCTTCATTATTTTTACCGCTGTGTCGGCCGTGAGCTGACTCGACACAACAATAAAAGGCAGTTCAACTTCACTCTCCTGCATTAATCGCAAAGCAGCTTCTGCACCAAAGCCTAGCAACAGATAATCGCAAACAACGATGTCCCATTGCTTATCCGATTGACCTGCCTTCATCGCATCCAAGGCAAGACGCATCGAGTCAGCGCTCGCTACCCTTTCATAGGTTGCTTCAGTTGAGTTTGCACGCATGTGCTTGATGAGCATTAATGCACCGGCTTCGGAATCTTCGACCATTAGAATATGAATTGAATTTTCTCCTTAACCTAATATTATTCTTGCTTTGGCGGTTTAGAATTAACCAAAAAACAGTAAAGTTCAGGTTGCTGCATTGCCATAGTCAACTCAACAAACCCTACTGCATTCCTTAACAGGTCCCAGCACTTTGACAACAGACGACAAGTTATACTGGCGACAAACGGATGCAGTTATCATCAATCCCAGATGTCCAATGCAGTCACTGAAAAGACAGGGATAATTTGATCACATAAAAAATGTAAAATCTGGAACCATGGTCACGTAAGAGATAAATGGTAATAAATTCATATTGTTAAGTACTCACTTCGATGAAGGGATAAGCGTTTTCAGAATAAATTTTCTTGCTCACCAATTAATACTTACAGACTTTAATCCTCAAGTTCGCATTATAAACACGGCATGCCGTTAGGGTAAATAACGACAAGCTTTGCATGAATAAGCTTATAGTCTATTTCTGATATCCGTTTAATTTCAAAAAAATTAATTAAATCAGCACTTTAGCAGCGCATCAGATCTATCCCAAGCAACGCTATCACGTTAATTTTTCCAAATAGAGGCTCATTTGTAAAACTAATAGGAAGCACTTCAAGATTTTACCATTAAACTCATCCTCAGCTTACCCAATTGTTATGGGCTACTTTCTTTTTGTGACTTAAACTCTTAAAAGTGACCGCAACTAACTTGGTTTGTGCCCAACATATAATTAAATTAGTTTTTAGTATTTTGATTAGAATCATATCCCTTCTTTAGCGCAGGTTCAATTTGAAACCACCCGAATGAAAACCAAACGTTAAGTCATTATTTCATCCCAGCAAACGTGCAACGCATCAAGACAGCTTGACGATAATTTGATGCATCGCTCGGGGCTCCAGCCTTGCATTTCATCTGGCGTATCAGCCGCATCTTTAAAAGGCATTTCGAGTGTCATTACAGTGCTATTAAAGCGCTCAGCAAGCGAGTTTGAGCAGTAACTCATATTGGCATTACCGGATGAATTAGCTGGGTAACCATGCTGCGTTTGAAAGTCAGGATTTATATTTTTTAAGGCATTCTTATATAGATCAAGTTTTGCCTGACGACTTTGATTCCAACTCGGAATGCCTTCGGTCCCTGCCAGAAAGTTATAAGGCAGTGCTTCGTCGCCATGGACATCAAGTGCAAAGTCGAGACCTGTCGCCTTCATCTTTTGTAACACTAAAAATACTTCTGGACTATTTTTCATGCTGGGGTCATGCCACTCTCGATTCAAATTTACACCCGCTGCATTAGTCCGCAGATGCCCACGCCGGCTGCCATCAGGATTCATATTTGGTACTAGATAAATAACAGATTTTTGCAAGATAGACCGAACTACAGGATCCGTATCGTCAACCAGTCGATTGATCAGGCCTTCCATCCACCATTCAGCCATGGTTTCGCCGGGGTGCTGTCGTGCAATCATCCAAATCGTTTTTTTGTGATCAGCAGGCTCTCCAAAATGAAGGCAGTCAATTGCCTGACCATCTAACGAGATACCTAACGTTTCGACTTCACATAATTCGCTAGTTTGAGCAAACGCGATTAAATCAGCATGGCGTTCCATAGAATAAGGTGCGAAGTATGCAAAGTAGACCTGATCGCAAGCGCTGTTATGCTCGATCACCAACTCACCATCCTCGTAACTGGTATTGACTCTAAACCAGTATTCACGATCATAGGATGCAACAGCCTTATAGTTTCGCCACCCGCCAGTATAGGCAGCCCCTCCAGCGTTATTAATGACATACCGACAATCAATGTCTTTAACGTTTGACGCCTTAAAATGAAACCACTGATAAAATTCAGACCGATTATCAGCTTTGATATTAAGCTGAATATTGCTTGCGTCACTTTGTGATGTACACTCAATGTTGCCACTATCAAACTGGCTGGAAATAATCATATTTTTTACCTAAATTATAATCTAGAATTTAAATTTCAAACTCTCAAGAAACCACGAGAATACTGCTTGTTATCAAAAATTGAAACTCAAAGTTGGGCCATACCGAAACTGCTGATTGTAATGTCTGTTTTGTTACTTTCTGCCTGCTCGAATATGAATTACTACTGGCATAGCACGAAGGGCCATCTGTCGATCATGAATAAACGAGTCGATATCTCAACTCTGCTCAAAGATCCAGATCTTGATAACCAGTTACGATCTCGTCTAATTTTAGTCCAGGAAATCCGAGCTTTTTCCATAACCACATTAGCACTCCCAGATAACGACAGCTACACCAATTATGCTCAGCTAAACCAACCCTATGTTTTAAAAAATTTATTCGCTGCGCCAGAATTTTCAACCCATTTATTGAGCTGGTGTTATCCAATTGCCGGTTGTGCCAGTTACCGTGGCTATTATGATGAGGCATTGCTCTCCGACTTTGTAACCACACTGGAGAAAGACCACTCAGACATTCATATA
>JBNMQI010000073.1:0-9914 GCA_051277905.1 Gammaproteobacteria bacterium
GCGCTTGATTGAGCTGAGGAACCTATTTTTTTGCTAGTGGGTTAACTTGCTAAGCACAGGTTGAAAGTTACACCTGAGTTACACTAGGAAATATTAGACATAAAAAAAGGGCTGCGAATGAACGTAACCCTTTGATTTATATGGTGGGCCTGGTAGGACTTGAACCTACGACCAATGGATTATGAGTCCACTGCTCTAACCAGCTGAGCTACAGGCCCTTTTTCTTGTCATTTTTCCGCCTTAGTTGACGAAAAAAATTCCTGCGTTAATACTTTAAAAGCGCAGGAAATTTTAGAGTGTGCGGATTGTATAGGAATCTTAATCTGCGTCAATAAAACTTCTGAGTTGTTCCGAGCGGCTTGGGTGACGTAACTTGCGTAATGCTTTGGCTTCGATTTGACGAATACGCTCTCGGGTTACGTCAAATTGCTTTCCTACTTCTTCCAATGTGTGATCAGTATTCATATCGATACCGAAACGCATGCGTAAAACCTTGGCTTCTCGTGGCGTTAGGCTTGAGAGAATTTCTCTAGTAGATTCTGATAGCCCCGCATTGGTTGCTGTGTCTGATGGTAATGCCACATTGGTGTCTTCAATAAAGTCGCCTAGATTAGAGTCTTCGTCGTCACCAATTGGAGTTGCCATTGAAATAGGCTCTTTCGATATTTTCAGTACCTTACGGACTTTGTCTTCGGGTAACTCCATACGAATTGCTAACTCGTCAGGCTGTGGTTCGCGGCCAAGTTCTTGCAGCATTTGGCGCGAGATACGATTAAGCTTATTGATTGTTTCGATCATGTGAACAGGTATACGGATGGTTCTGGCTTGATCCGCAATTGATCGAGTAATAGCCTGTCTAATCCACCAAGTGGCATAGGTCGAGAATTTGTAACCACGACGGTATTCAAATTTATCGACGGCTTTCATTAGGCCGATGTTGCCTTCTTGAATAAGGTCAAGGAATTGTAGGCCACGGTTTGTGTATTTTTTTGCAATCGAAATTACCAGTCTAAGATTGGCTTCAATCATTTCTTTTTTAGCACGACGAGCTTTGGCTTGCCCAATTGACATCTTTCGATTGATTTCTTTGATTTCGAACACAGTCAAGTTTGAAGTTCTTTCTATTGTGCGTAATCGTTTTTGGTGACGGAGCACTTCGTCTTTGTTGTTAGTTAGCTCTTCACTATAGCTTTCGCCTTTGGCGATATGGCTATCAATCCAATCAAGATCGGATTCATTTGATTGAAATGTCTCAATAAAAATATTGCGCGGCATTTTAGACTGTCTGACACAGATTTCTAATACGGTGCGCTCATTGACTCGAATACGGTTGATGACGTCTTTTAGGTTATTGCCCAGTTTTTCGACAAAGGCTGGCAGTAGTTTAATCAGCATTAGCTCATTAACAGCCTTGCTCATATTGCTTTCATAGACTAGAAAGTCATTATTTTCATGTCCGTCCATTGCGTCTTGAAAGAATTTTTCGATCATCACAAAGCGTCTTTCTGCTTCTTCTGGATCAGGACCGGTGTCTTCTACAACTTCCTCATCATCCTCGTCATCATCGCTAACTTGTGAAATTGCAGGCATTGGAATGGCGTTTGGATCTTCATTAGGATCGACATAGCCCACTAGTAAGTCCGTTAGCTTAGCTTCTTCTTCACGCACTGCGCTGTATTTGTCGATGATCATTCGCATCGTATCGGGATAGCGTGCGAGTGAGCTCATGGCTTGGTTTAGGCCGTGTTCAATGCGGCGAGCAATCTTTATTTCACCTTCACGGGTGAGTAGCTCGACCGTACCCATTTCACGCATATACATGCGCACTGGATCAGTCGTTCGGCCAAATTCACTGTCGAGTGATGCCAGTGCGGCAGCGGCTTCTTCGGCGGCGTCTTCATCCGTTTCAGTTTCGTTGTCGTTTAAGATATCATTGCTTTCTGCAGGTGCTGATTCATGGACTTTAATACCCATGTCATTAATCATGCTGATGATATCTTCAATTTGTTCTGGTTCGACAATACCTTCTGGCAGGTGATCGTTAACCTCAGAATAGGTCAAAAATCCTTGCTCTTTGCCTTTTGCAATGAGCTCTTTAAGACGTGATTGTTGATCTTTATCCATGGTGCCTCGACGATGATGGAATATGACAGCGTAATCTTTCAGTATATAAGATCTTATCTCAATTTTTCAAGGTTTTTGAGGGTTTTACAATGACAAATTACTGAATAGTGAACAATTGTTTGAGTTCAGTTTTCTCTGACTCTGAAATAGATCCATTTGTTTGTAGTTTTTTGATTAAAAGGTTTCTGCGATATTTTATGTATTCTTTCTGGAGACGGTTGAGGCAGTCTTGAAACATTTTGTCCAAACTGGCTTCGTCTTCTATCTGAGGGCGCATTGCAGCCAACTGATATAAATGTGATTCATGAGCATCACCCTGAAATCGTTGAAGTAAATTTTGGGTGCTGATTTCGGGCTCATCTTGTATTCGATCTAAAATTTTGAGTAACAGGTCAATGCCGGGTATTTTGGTTTCTGATAGTTCGTATTGATTGCCTAAACCTCTCGCCAATGTTGGCTTTTGCAGTAACAAATTGATGGCGAGTCGGGTGGGTGTCCAGGTTTGTTCGGGTGGCAGGATTCTGGTTTCATGATTATTGTTGCTACGCGATAGCAATTTTTGAAGTCGGGCCTCGTGTTTATCGGAGGTTAGCCCCTCGGCTCTGCTGAGTATTTGGTCCTTTAGGCTTTGTAACGGTATCTGTTTGACGTAGGGGTCCAAACGATCTAGCAGCATCGCCTTGCCTTCAGGGGACGAAATATCGCATTCCGCTGTCAACGTATCAAATAAAAATTCGCTGAGCGTGGCGGCCTTGTCAATTTCGCCAAGGTAAGCCTGTTGTCCAAATTCTTGTATGTAACTGTCGGGGTCGTGTCCTTCGGGTAAAAATAAGAACCGCGCGATACGACCTTCTTTTAAAGAGGTCAAGCATTGTTCGAGTGAGCGCCAGGCTGCTTTTTTGCCGGCATTGTCACCGTCAAAACAAAAAATCAATGATTTGCTGCTGCGGAATAGTTTTTCAATTTGTTCATTGTTTATGGCGGTGCCTAGTGTGGCAACTGCCGTTTTCACGCCGTGTTGGGCTAACCCAATGACATCCATATAGCCTTCGGTGATGAGAATGTGATCGATATTATTCGTTCCCTTTTTGAGCTCAAATAAACCGTATATTTCACTGCCTTTGTGAAACACTGGAGATTCTGGTGAGTTCAAATATTTGGGATTATCTTCTGGATCGATCACTCGTCCACCAAAGGCAATAGTTCTGCCTCGACGGTCACGAATGGGGAACATTAGACGATGACGGAAACGATCGTAGGGCTGGCCGTTGTCTTTTTCGATGAGCATGCCTGCTTCGGTCAGTGTTTTTTTGTTGCCTGTTAGGTTGTTCCAGCCTTTGGGAGCGAAACCAATGGCAAAATCACGTGCAATATCGCCACTAATACCACGTTGTTTGAGGTATTCAATGGCAAGTGGGTTTAGCTTTAGCTGTGATTGGAAGTAATTTGAACATTGCTCTAAAGATTCATACAGCGGCTCAAAACTATGGGTGGGTGCAGAAGGAGCCTGACCTTGCTCATAGGGCACTTCTAATCCTATTATCTGGGCGAGTGTTTCAATCGCTTCAACAAACTCCATATGGTCGTATTCCATCAAAAAGCTGATGGCATTACCGGACTGCTGGCAGCCAAAACAGTGATAAAACTGTTTGTTTTGGCTAACCGAAAACGACGCTGATTTTTCGCCATGAAAAGGGCAGCAGGCCCAGTATTCTTTACCCTTTCTTTTCAGGGGAACACGAGCATCGATTACTTCTACAATATCAACTCGGTTGAGTAGGTCATCAATAAATAGGCGCGGGATTTTACCAGCCATTAGTT
Source organism: Gammaproteobacteria bacterium (assembly GCA_051277905.1). GTDB lineage: Bacteria > Pseudomonadota > Gammaproteobacteria. Next base: position 3,946 of record JBNMQI010000073.1, read on the forward strand.
TGAGTGACGTCCCTTACTTAGCTGGCATTTTTTTGTAACGTAACTGACAACGAATCAAATTCAGCCGCTTTTGGTTTTACCATCCATATTTTTCGTTTGAAGTGATTGAAGTTTTCGAGGATATATTGCCCCCATTCACTGCCAGTTTCGGCCACGTATTCTTGAATGGCTTCATTCAAATAAACACCGTGACTTTCCATGCTTTCGTCAGTAATACGGTGGATATCGATGAGTTCTTTATTAACGCGATCAACAAAGTTTTTGTCAAGGTCAAGTATATAAGCAATTCCACCTGTCATACCAGCGCCAAAATTAATGCCCGTATTACCAAGAATAGTCACAATGCCGCCAGTCATGTATTCGCAGCCATGATCACCAATCCCTTCGACCATTGCGTGAGCACCCGAGTTTCTTACCGCAAAGCGTTCTCCGGCTAAGCCCGCAGCGAGTAGTTTGCCACCCGTTGCGCCGTATAAGCAGGTATTACCAATGATGGTTGAGTCTTGTGTTTTGAAGTGACTGTTTTTGGGTGGAGCAATAACAAGTTTGCCACCAGCCATACCTTTGCCAACATAATCGTTGGCATCACCTTCGAGTGTCATGTTGAGACCACCGGCATTCCAGACTCCAAAACTTTGACCAGCCGAGCCTGATAGTTTTAAGTGGATAGGGTTATCTGACATGCCGTGATTGCCATGTACTCTGGCTATTTCACCCGATAAGCGGGCACCTATTGATCGGTGAATGTTCTTGATCTGGTAATGGAATTCGCCACCGCTACCCTTTTGGATTGCAGGTAAGCAATCGACCACCATTTGTTCGGCCAATTCGCCTTTATCAAAAGGTTGATTACGTTTTTGGGTGCAAAACTGGGGCAAATAAGGGTCGAGTCCACCATCAAACAAGAGTGGCTCGAGATTGAGATTTCTCTGGCTTGGCGTATTGCCTTCGATGGCTTCAAGTAAATCAGTTCGGCCGATAAGATCTTCCATTTTGGTTATTCCAAGAGACGCCATAATCTCACGAACATCTCTTGCAATAAAACGGAAGTAATTCTTAACTTTTTCGACGTTACCTACGAAGTGTACTTTTCTTAAGGTTACGTTTTGGGTGGCAACACCGGTGGCACAATTGTTGAGATGGCAGATACGAAGATACTTACAGCCCATTGCGACCATGGGCCCTGTGCCAAAACCAAAACTCTCTGCACCCAAGATGGCTGCTTTGATAACGTCTAATCCGGTTTTTAAACCGCCGTCAGTTTGTATTCGAACTCGGTCTCGCATTTTGTTTGCGCGCAAGACTTGGTGAGTTTCAGTGAGGCCTAGTTCCCACGGTGCCCCAGCATACTTGACTGACGTTAGTGGACTGGCACCAGTGCCGCCGTCATAGCCTGCGATGGTGATTAAGTCTGCATAGGATTTAGCAACACCAGCAGCTATTGTTCCAACGCCTGCTTCTGAGACAAGTTTGACTGAGACGAGTGCCAGCGGATTAACTTGCTTCAAATCGAAAATTAGTTGAGCTAAATCTTCGATGGAGTAGATGTCATGATGCGGTGGTGGTGAAATTAGGGTAATACCTGGTTTTGAGTTTCTTAACTCGGCAATGAGTTTGGTCACTTTATCGCCAGGTAGCTGACCACCCTCGCCAGGTTTTGCGCCCTGTGCTATTTTGATTTGGAGCACTTCGGCATTGACCAAATAATGCGGAGTTACACCAAATCGACCTGATGCAATTTGTTTGATTTTAGAGATTCGATCGTCTTTAAATCGAGCGGGATCTTCTCCGCCTTCGCCTGAATTTGACCGTCCACCGAGTTGGTTCATTGCTTGAGCAAGTGTTTCGTGGGCTTCGGGTGACAATGCACCGAGTGACATGCCGGCAGAGTCAAATCGAATCAGTATGTTCTCCAATGGTTCGACTGTATCTAGGTCAACGGCTGTTTGTGGTCGTAACTTAAGTAAATCTCTGAGTGCGGTGGGTGTACGATTGTTGACTGTTTTGGCATATATTTTCCAGTCATCATAGCTACCACTATTGACTGCATTTTGCAGTGTATTAACTACGTCTGGATTATAGGCGTGGTATTCACCGTCATGTACATATTTTAGTAATCCGCCTTGGCTGGCTAGCTTGCGTGGATTCCAGGCCAGCTTATTGATGGCTTTTTGATCATTCTCGATGTCTTCAAATTTAATACCTTCAATTCGTGAAATAGTGCCACGGAAACAAATATCAACGACTTCATGGTGTATGCCGACTATTTCAAATAGCTGAGCGCCACGGTAGCTAGAGATAGTTGAAATGCCCATTTTCGATATAATTTTGTAAAGACCTTTGTTGATACCACGGCGATAATTTGAGCCAGTATTCGGGCATTGAAGATCGGGTAGCTCACCGTTACGCGTCATGCCTACAATGCTTGCATACGCTAAGTATGGGTAGATCGCAGTTGCGCCATAGCCGATTAAGACGGCCATGTGATGGGAGTCTCTGGCGGTACCGGTTTCAACAATGATGTTGGTGTCGCAACGTCCGCCTGTATGACAGAGCCTGTGATGAACGGCGCCAGTGGCTAACGCAGCATGCACCGGTAAACGATTCTGTGGAACATTTTTGTCACTTAAGACAAGTACTACGATTCCACGTCGGGATGCTTTCTCTGCCTGGTCAGCAATATCGTTAATTGCTTGTTTTAGATCTGTTTTATCTGGGTCGTAACTGAGATCGATGGTTTCATTTGGATAGCCATCGTTATGCTTGGATAAAAGCTCAAGATACTTCCTTTCAGATAAAATAGGTGAGCTCGTTTTTAAACGATTCGCGTGTTCAGGCCCTTCTTTGAACAGGTTGTGTTCGCGGCCTATACAGGTTTCGAGAGACATCACGATCTTTTCACGCAGGGAATCAATGGGTGGATTGGTTACTTGTGCGAACTGCTGGCGAAAACTATCGTATAGCGACCGATGGTGTCTAGACAGCACGGGTAATGGTGTGTCGTCACCCATTGATCCGGTTGCTTCTTGGGAATCTTGTGCTAGTACTTTGAGTATCTGGTCGCGTTCTTCATAGCTGACTTGGAATTGTTTTTCTAAGCGGGCAAGCACTTCTTTACTCATGGCTAATGCCGAGAGATTGGTATGAGCAGGGTTGGCAGTCAAACGTTTTAGGCCGTCGCGCAACCATATTTCATAGGGGTTGCGTTCCTGTAACATTTTATCGATGTCAGCCGATAACAGAAACTTGCTGGTTTCTGTATCGATTGCAATCATTTCTCCTGGCTTCAATCGACCTTTAGCGATGACATCTTCGGGTGCATAGTCCCAGATACCAATTTCAGAACCCAGCGTAATATGACGATCTTTGGTCATTACCCAGCGGGCAGGGCGTAGGCCGTTTCTATCCATGACGCAGCAAGCATAACGACCCTCGGTCAGTACGATGCCAGCAGGGCCATCCCAGGGTTCCATATGCATCGAGTTGTATTCATAAAATGCTGAAAGTGCCGGGTCCATGTGATCAACATTTTGCCAGGCTGGTGGTACTAGTAAGCGCATGGCGCGAAAAACATCCATACCGCCAGTGAGTAGGAAGTCGAGCATGTTGTCCATGGAGCTTGAGTCAGATCCTGACATGTTAACTAGCGGCTTAATTGCATTAACATCCGGGAGTAAGTCAGAATTAAATTTGTAGGCACGGGCATTGGCCCAGTTCCGATTACCTTGAATTGTATTTATTTCGCCATTGTGAGCTAGATAACGAAAAGGTTGAGCGAGTTTCCATTGTGGCCAAGTGTTGGTTGAAAATCTTTGGTGGAAAACACAGATCGCACTTTCCATCGAATCGTCATTTAGATCTGGATAAAATATCGGTAAATTTTCGGGCGTGATGAGTCCTTTGTACGACAGGACACTAGACGACATGCTGGTGATATAGTAGTGGTCGTTAATGCTTTTTTGTTCCAACGCTTCATGCGCTTTGCCTATGGCGCGACGTGCAAGGTATAGCGATCGGTTGAACTCGGCATTGCTGTGATGCTCGGCTGCATTAATGTAGGCTTGATATATTGCGGGTTGAGATTTGAGGGCCTCTTCGCCACAGGCAGAAGCATCGGTTGGTACTTCGCGCCAGCCAGCAAAATCTAACCCTTGGTCAGCAATCTTTTGTTCAATAATGGCTTTTGATATCGCTGTTTCATCGGCACTAGGCGAGAGGAATATCATCGCAACGGCGTATTCTGCGGAACATTTGATGCCAAGTTCGGCTGCTTTTTGACGGAGAAACGAGTCAGGTTTTTTAATTAATAAACCACAGCCATCGCCAGATTTTCCATCGGCTGCCACTGCGCCTCGATGAGTGAGTCGAGCGAGGGCGGCTATTGATGTTTCTATGAGCCAATGGCTGGGCTTGTCGTCGATGTTGGCAATTAAACCAAAACCACAACTATCTTTTTCAAAACTAGGGTGGTAAAGGCCTTTGAGTTTGGTGTTTGTGCTCATTCAGTTTATACCTGTCTCAGTGCGGCAAAAGAGTCAATAGTTGACCAAATATTATACCTGTGAAGCTCATTGAACTTCAATTATTTAAAGCAATAATAGAAAACAACGGCTAGGGATAATTCGACGCACCAAATGGGTGCGTCAGCTATTAGTGAGCGTTTCTGTAAGTAAATCTGGGTTGTAATCAGACGTCACAATTGCCTCGCCTAGTCCTTTGAGTAATACAAATTGAATAGTGCCATTGATTACCTTTTTATCAATGGACATGGCATTCATATATTGATCAACCGTCATGTTGGGAGGTGATGTCACTGGTAGATTAGCTTTTTGAAGCAAGTCAATAGTACGTTGCCTTAAGCTGTTATCGACCCACTGATGACGATAAGATAGGTCAACTGCCATTACCATGCCTGTTGCCACAGCTTCACCGTGAAGCCAATTACCATAGCCCATGGTTGCCTCGATTGCATGGCCGAAGGTATGCCCTAAGTTAAGTATGGCACGAATACCAGACTCTCTTTCATCTATAGAAACGATGTTGGCTTTCGTTTGGCACGAGATCAATATGGCTTGCGCAATTGTGTCGCTATCTCGCGCCATGAGTTTAGTTATGTTTTGTTCTAACCACTTGAAAAATTTTGCGTCATGAATTAATCCATATTTGATGACTTCTGCCAATCCCGCACTGTACTCACGATCAGGCAATGTGCTTAGCGTGGATATATCGGCAATAACACATTGAGGCTGGTGAAAAGCACCAATCATGTTTTTACCTAAAATATGGTTAACGCCTGTTTTTCCACCAACGGATGAGTCGACTTGAGACAAAGTAGTGGTTGGAATTTGAATGAAGTTAACGCCGCGTTGGTAGACGCTTGCCGAAAAGCCGGTGATATCGCCAACAACACCACCACCGAGTGCAATTAGAGTGGTTTGTCGATTATGCTTTTTTTCTAACAGCGCTGTAATTATTGTCTGGACTGCTTCAAGGGTTTTGAATTGTTCACCATCTTCTAAAATGACACAGTCATGCTGAATGTTTTGAGCTTCTAAATTAGTTTTTATTTGTTCTATATAGAGTGGTGCAATCGTTGTGTTTGAGACAATCAGTGCCGTGCTCCCTTTGATATATCGGCAGAGTAATTCTGCTTGAAGGAGAAGGCCACTGCCAATAAATATAGGGTAACTTCTATCACCAAGTTCAACGTTTAGAGTGTGATTATGGTCCATAAGCTAATTCAGTGAGTCAGGTAGTTGGATGATAATGTCGTTAGCTAGCTTGCGCGCTAATCGACGGTCTGTCTTGACAATTAAGTCAGCCAGATCAAGATAAATCGGACGGCGAACTTCGAACAAACTTTCAAGCCGCTGACGAGGGTTTTCAGTTTGTAGCAAGGGCCTCTTTGTGTCTCTTCTCAGGCGATGCATTTGTTGATTGACAGACGTGTCTAGAAATATGACGAAGCC
>JBNMQI010000074.1:0-9794 GCA_051277905.1 Gammaproteobacteria bacterium
GTCGCGATGACCTGATTGAACCTGCTCCAGATAATTAGACAATGCTTCAACAGATCTGAGCAATAGGTCAAGCGCTTGATTATTTTGTTTCGTATCTGTGCTTACAACATCATTCTGACCAACTTTCTCTTGGTCAGCAATAAAGTCACAGAGCGACAACATTTCTGTTGAAAGCATGGCTGAAACATATTGTTCAACCATTATTGAAACGCCTCTTACGAAGTTAATCCGATATCTGACGCTGTCCATCAGGCTGTCGTCATTGGCTACAATGTATTGCTTTAGGTCGCGAGTAGTTTCCTTGAGGTAATCTTCTATTAGCGGTTTAACCCAACCCAGAGCAGTGTGCTTTATAGAAATATACTCAAGATTCATTAAGAATTTCGGTCGTGACCGTTTAAATTATTTTGGCTTTGACTGACTAATTCAATCGCGCTGAATCTCATCGTATTATCCCCAAAGTAACATTCAGCTAACTTAAAACTCACCACTAAATCAGGCATGATTGCAATCATTCCAGATAGTGGCGTAGTGCAAACCATAGAGTTGATTGACCCTGCGGCAGCCTTTAATGTAAGTTGCTGAATAATATCTTTTGCCTAACTGTTTTATAATTACAAATGCCTGAGATATCGACTTCAGCTCAGTATTCATGTATCTCGGGTTTTTGCTTAATTTTAAGCACTTCAAGCCAACAATAATCTTAGCTAATAACCTCGGGTAAGACACCATCAAATTGTCAGTGGGTGCATTTGAGTTGATCTAAAGGCATAGTTAGTCACTCGCAGGTCACTTGTTGATTGGTTTAAACCCCAATAATTCTAGGTCAATTATATTCATTTTCTTATGCAGACCTAGTAATTTATTCGAACTAAGTTAATGATAAAAACTATCATATAAGCGTTCTTACAAATTGCTTAAGTTAGGTTTATACATACTTCTTAACTTAATCACCTATTATTAAGGCTATCTGCAGACAATATTTTACTCTAACAGTCAGATTTAGATGTGCTTTAAAGAGCAAAGTTCAGTAGAATCTAAACACACTAATTAGTTGCCAAATTTTATGAGTGCACAAATTCTAACAACCGTACCCCATCTTTTAACTGCTAACACCGGTCCAATCGATAAAATTGAACAGCAAATACTCGCTAATCAAGAGAAAATTGAAATTTGGTTACGCGAGCAGTTTAACGAGACGCCAGCGCCATTTTATGGATCAGTCGATTTAAGAAATGCAGGTTATAAACTATCACCTGTAGACACCAACTTATTCCCAGCCGGATTTAATAACTTAAACCCAGCGTCTAAACCGCTTTGTATTCAGGCAGTCCAGATCACATTATCGCGATATTGTCCTGACGCTAAAAACTTATTGATTATTCCAGAAAGGCACACCCGAAATTTGTTCTACCTCGAGAGCGTTGCCACGCTAATTGAATATATTACTTTAGCGGGATACCGCTGCTATCTCGGTAGTTTGAACCCTGACCTTGAAGAGCCAAACACGATCGAACTACCATCAGGCAGATCCGTCACACTGAGTCCTATTAAGCGAATCAATAACGAACTCCAAGTTGAGGGTGTCTCACCTTGCGCAATATTACTCAACAATGACCTTTCCGGCGGGCGACCAGCCATACTCGAAAAGCTCAAGCAAACCGTGGTGCCTCCTATGGACTTGGGCTGGTCAAATCGTTACAAGTCAGATCATTTTCATATGTACAACGATGTTGCAGAAAGTTTTGCCAAGCTGATCGATATCGACCCCTGGTTAATCAACCCACTATTTCGTAATTGTGGCGCCATAGACTTTATGAAGCGTGAAGGTGAAGACTGCTTAGCGGAAAATACTGAAAAACTACTCACTGCGATTCAGAAAAAATATGATGAATACGGTATTACCGACAAACCCTACATTGTCATGAAGGCGGACCAAGGTACCTATGGAATGGGAGTTTTGATTGTCAACTCAGCCGAAGAAATCCGTTCACTTAACCGTAAGCAACGCACTAAAATGTCTTCTACCAAAGAAGGTGGCGATACATCAGAAGTAATACTTCAAGAGGGTGTCCCAACGTTAGAAACAGTCGGAGATGAAAAGCTCACCGCAGAACCCGTAGTTTATATGATTGACCATTATGTCGTTGGCGGCTTTTATAGAATGCATTCTAAGAAGTCGGCTACTGGTATTCTTAACTCACCGGGCATGTCTTTTCAACCGCTGGCATTTGCAGATCCTTGCAATACGCCTAATTTAGATGACGATTGCCATACTGCACCCAATCGATTTTATGCCTATGGCATTATTGGCCGTCTCGCATTACTCGCTGCGGCAAGAGAAATTGCCGAATCGAAAAGATGAGCCATATCGTCAAATTAGATAAGTCGGATCAATAGCATGACTAAGCGTCGGCTCGGTATGGTGATGGATCCGATCGAGAAAATTAAACCTTGGAAGGATTCAAGCTTCGCGATGATGCTTGAGGCACAAAATCGTGGTTGGCAAATTTTTTATATGCGCATCGACGACCTGTATATGGAAAACAGCATCAGCTATGCCACTTATCAAATTGTTGAAGTCACGGACAACAATGACGACTGGTTTCAAGTCACTGGCGAAGGTTGTTGTCGACTGGATTCACTCGACGCTATTTTTATGCGCAAAGACCCACCGTTTAATCTCGAATACATCTATAGCACTTACCTGCTTGAACAAGCAGAAGAGAATGGCACCTTAGTCGTCAACAAACCGTCTAGCCTGCGCGATTGCAACGAAAAGCTCTATACCCGATCATTTCCTGAATGCTGTGTTGACTCTCGCATAAGCCGCAACCCTGAGCGCTTACTCGAATTTATAATAGAGCATCAAGACGTCATCATCAAACCGCTCGATGGCATGGGTGGGCAATCGATATTTCGAGTGAAGGCTGGCGATACCAATACCAACGTTATCCTCGAAACAGTCACCAATCGTGGCACATCTCAGACCATGGCTCAGCGCTACATTCCCGAAATAACTGAAGGTGATAAACGCATCCTAATGATCAATGGTGAGCCAGTGCCTTACGCCCTCGCCCGCATACCCGCTAAAGGTGAAAACCGAGGCAATATCGCCGCTGGGGCCAGTACTCGCGGCCAACCACTAAGCGAACGTGACCATTGGTTGTGTCAGCAAATCGGGCCTAAGCTGCGCGAAAAAGGCCTTATTTTTGTCGGTCTGGACGTTATCGGTAATTATGTAACTGAAATCAATGTCACCAGCCCCACCTGCATTCGCGAACTCGACAATGAGTTTAATTTAAATATTAGTGCCGATTTATTCAATTGTGTAGAGCAATTAATTTCCGCTTAATTATCGCTCTGTTATTCGTTTTACTGTCTGCCTGCAACAGCCAGAGGCAGCCGGCAGAACAATTAGTAGAACAACGCATTCTGCAATTTGGCACCATTATCGATGTCGCACTGATTCACGCAGATCGTAACAAAGCGGAGGCCGCATTAACTCAAATAGAACGTCAATTACTGGTTTATCGTAAAAACTGGCATGCCTGGGAAGATGGTGACTTATTTCTCTTCAACCAAGCCTTACTAGACACCAATAAGGCCGCAGTGCCTGAATCTCTCAAAGAGTTACTAACGTTGAGTCAGCAATATTATCGGCAGTCGCAGAATTTATTCAACCCAGCCTTAGGCCTGCTCATCGACGCCTATGGCTTTCACGGTAACGACGAGCCTGATACTCCTATGATGAAGCTCATAAAGACCAATATTCCGACAATGCTTGATCTTAAAATCAGCCAACAAGTAGCCTATAGCGCTAATCCAAATCTCCAGCTTGATCTGGGCGGCATCGCCAAAGGTTATGCCATCGGGCTCATCGCAGACTACTTGACTAACTCTGGTTTTGAGCACTTTTTAATTAATGCTGGCGGCGACCTTTATGCTTCGGGCAATAAATTTGGCCAACCCTGGAAAATAGGCATACAAAACCCATTTGAACCGGGTGCAATTGCAGGCGTCAGTTTAACGGGTGATCACAGCTTATTCACATCGGGCAACTACCAACGCTTCTACAAGCAAGCAGGGAAAATCGTACACCACATTATCGACCCAAGGACTGGCGATCCTTCCGAACATATCAGTTCAGCCACCGTATTATCACCTGACCCCGTGCTGTCCGATGTGGCAGCCACAACACTGATGATCGACGGTATAAAAAATCATCGCTCACTGGCAAAGTCACTAGGTATAAAGGATTACCTGATTATCAGTGAAGATAAAAAAATATTAATCACACGCTCATTTGCCCAAAAAATTAATATCACCGTCGACTGGCCCGTCATTATTATCGATTAGATATTGACCTTTACCGGTTGAAAATTTTAAAAAACATACTTTTTCAAAGCCCTCGGCTCAAACGGCTGGTTAAGGGCTACCATTGTCTGGCAAAATACCTTCCACATGAAAAGTCAAGTTTCACAGCAACCAAACAAACCGAGCATTAATGCCAGCGATCGGCTTGGCTTTACGCTTTTTTTGGCTTTAATTATTCACGCCATTGTCATTTTAGGCGTTGGGTTTACGCAGTCGGAAAAACTCAGCAACAATGCCTTGCCTGCCCTTGAAGTGATTATTGCAAACTCTCGTAGTTTGGAAACCGTCGAAAAGCCTGACTATTTAGCCCAAGTAGATCAAGCTGGTGGCGGAAAGGCTGACGATAAAGCACGTCCAAGCGCACCCATATCAGCCAACACGCCGATTAATCAATACGGGCTAACTGATCAAGCTCGACCAGAATTAAACAAAAGCCAACTCGCCATTAGTCAAATTTATGTTCTGACACAGCAGGACTCCGACCAAATGATTGATAAGACACCGCAAATGGATCAGAAAGAATCCAAATCTAAGCAGGCCAGTAATAAAGAACAGCGGCAGAGCAAGATAGCTCGATTACAGGCTGAAATCCGCCAGATGACGGTCGATTACGCTAAAAGACCTAGGTCAATCACTTTAACTGCTGCCACTAAGAAGGCAGTAGAGGCAAGCTATCTCGCGGCTTGGGTTCAAAAAATCGAACGGACTGGTAATCTAAACTATCCAAGCGAAGCTAGAGTCAAAAAAATTGACGGCCAATTAAGATTAAGTGTTCGTATTAATCAGTCAGGCGCCATACTGAATGTTAAAATAACTAAGTCGTCTGGATCTAGCATTCTGGACGAGGCTGCAAAACGAATTTTGCGATTGTCAGAACCCTTTGCGCCTTTTTCTGAAGAGTTAAAGCAACGAACCGATCAAATAGTTATTATTCGAACTTGGAATTTTGACAGTAATCGTTTTCGCACTAATGGAGAGGTCATTTAGATGAATACAACGACTCAAAGTCTGGTCGACCAGTGCCTTATCGCCACGCCTAGCATCAAGGATCCATTGTTCGCCTCAAGCCTTGTCTATATGTGCGAACATAACGAAGAAGGCAGTATGGGATTAGTCATTAACCATCTAGCACCTCAATCACTTCAAAGCATTTTCAACCAGCTCAATATTGAATGTAATGACGAGACTATCCGCCAGCAGCCAGTTTATATTGGCGGCCCCGTCAAGCTTGAACAAGGTTTTGTGTTACATAGATCAACCGGGCACACTGAAGCTGATCAATGGCAAAAAACCACCGAGGTATCAAATAGTGTCTACCTAACAATATCTGCTGACATTTTACAGGCGATTGCAAATAACAAAGGTCCCAAAGACTATTTGGTGATACTCGGGTTTTCAGGTTGGACATCAGGACAACTTGAATCTGAGTTAGAGGAAAATTCTTGGTTAACCTCATCTTCAAGCACCGACCTTTTATTCCATCAAAATTCAGATGCTAAATGGCAAATGGCCTTCGACACGCTTGGATTTGACATCAGTATGCTGTCACCCGTCAGTGGCCGCGCATAGAGGGGCGCATGGAATCTAAAGTCGACACTGTTATTGGATTTGATTTTGGTACGGTTTGGACTGGCATCGCGATTGGCCTCACCCTAACGGCCCAGGCGCGCCCCTTGGATGCGATTAAATCGGTCAACCTAAAGCCCAACTGGCTAGCAATTGAAAATGTTTTGAAAGAATGGCAGCCGCAAAAGCTCATTGTTGGCTTGCCAAGCTCGATGATTGACGACCATCACCCCATGACTGCAAAAGCACTAAAATTTAGTCGTCAATTGGAAGGTCGGTTCAACGTCCCGGTAGAACTAGTCGATGAGCGCCTCACCACTCGTGCAGCCTATGAGATGGCTATTGAAAGCAAACAACACAAAACTAAACAGCAAATCGACAGTATCGCTGCCATGCTCATCACTGAATCCTGGCTTCGCGGTGACAAGCCAACTAGTCGTTAATATCGAACCCTACGTTTTAAAATGGGTGCTTTTTAACCGGCATTGTTACGATTGCTATAACTGAATAAAAAATCATGCTATAAAGCACTCCAAACTCAATATTAGGCCTTTAGAGTCAGGAATATCCGTGTCATTACCCTCAGTTGAAATACTCATTGATAAACTGACGCAGTCACTCACGCCCTATTTCCCAGAAGACCAAGATCCAGCCGACCAACCCATTATCGTTGGTATCGAAACGGGCGGTTACTGGATCGCAAATATTATTCATCAAGCTATTGCCCCAGATACCGAGCTTGGGCGATTAAACATCTCGTTTTATCGTGACGACTTCACCACAACAGGACTTCACCCTACAGTTAAACCATCCAGCCTTCCCACTGATATCGATGGCAAAACCATTATTCTCATTGACGATGTCATTTATTCTGGGCGCACCATTCGGGCAGCGATGAATGAAATATTTGACTATGGCCGGCCCGAGCAAATTATTCTGGCGATCTTGGTGGATCGTGGCGAACGCTCAATTCCGATACAGCCTGATATCGTCGCAGGCACTATTCGGCTTGAAGCTGGCAGCCATATCAAACTCAGCGGCCCCGAACCCCTTCAACTCAGCATCAAAACGCTAATAGAGGCCGGTTAACCCATTACTAATGTCGAAACATAATTTACAACTCGATGAAAACGGAAAGCTAAAACATTTTCTAGGTATCGAAGGATTAAATTTGGCTGTATTAACCGAAATACTGGATACCGCCGAGTCATTTACGTCGGTCACTGAACGGACCGTCAAAAAGGTTCCTATACTTCGCGGCAAAACGGTTGCTAACTTATTCTTTGAACCCAGCACTCGCACTCGGTCGACTTTTGAACTAGCTGCCCAACGTTTATCAGCAGATATTCTTAGCCTCAATCTAAACACCTCGGCAACGAGCAAGGGAGAGTCTTTGCTCGATACTATTCGCAACATCGAAGCTATGCAAATCGACATGTTTGTGATCCGTCATCAAGATAGCGGCAGTGCTCACTTCTTTGCCCAACATGTTAAGCCCGGTGTCAGTGTCCTCAACGCTGGTGATGGTCAGCATGAACACCCAACCCAAGCCATGCTCGATATGTTCACAATACGTCACTTCAAGAAAGACTTTGCTCAACTTCGCGTTGCCATTGTCGGAGACATCGCTCATTCACGAGTAGCGCGTTCACAAATTCATGCACTTAATATACTCGGAGCTGCCGAAGTTCGGGTCATCGCACCTAAAACATTATTGCCCGTTGGTATCGAGTCACTCGGCGTGCATTTGTATGACAATCTTGAGCAGGGACTGAAAGATGTTGATGTTGTCATCATGTTGCGCTTGCAAAAAGAACGCATGCGGGGTGCGTTATTGCCCAGTGAAAAGGAATACTTCAACCTTTTTGGGCTGACCCAAGAGCGTTTAAATTGCGCTAATCCTGACGCCATAGTGATGCATCCGGGGCCTGCCAATCGTGGTGTAGAAATCGAATCGAGTGTCATGGATGGCCCACAATCGGTTATCTTACAACAGGTGACTTTCGGCATTGCAGTGCGTATGGCAGTTATGTCGATGACAGTCGGTCGATGAAAATAAGGGAACGACACTTATGAGTATTCATATCAAAAATGGCCTGTTTATCGATCCGGTTAATCTTAGCCAGACCAAAACAGACATCTATACCCAAGGCAACTTAATCGTAGGCGTTGGCAAACCACCCGCTAACTTTAAAGCCGATCAAACCATTGATGCAGATAATCAGTGGGTGATCCCAGGTTTGGTCGATTGTCAGGTTCGATTACGTGAACCTGGTCAAGCGCATAAAGGAACGATTGATAGCGAAACTCAAGCAGCGGTCGCTAACGGCATCACCAGCCTTTGTATTCCACCCGATACCCAACCCGTTATCGACAACACAGCCGTTGTTGAACTCATCCATCACGGTAACTCGAAAACGGGCAACCGCTGCCATATTTATACCATTGGTGCATTGTCACAAAATCTTGAGGGCGAGCATCTAACCAATATGGCGGGTTTAAAATCAAGCGGCTGCATCGCCCTCAGCAATGCCAACCAACCGTTTAGCAGCAACTTGGTGCAACGGCGTGCTATGGAATATGCAGCGGGTCAAAAAATGCTCGTTATCATTCAACCCAGAGATAATGATCTTTATGCCAATGGCTGTGCGCATGAAGGTGCCATTTCGACTCGCCTTGGTCTGCCCTCGATTCCAGAGGCAGCAGAGACAGCTGCGCTCGCAAAAGACATTGAGCTAGTGGCTCAAACGGGTGCAAGAACGCATTTTGGACAACTCTCTTGCGCGAGATCAGTCGATATGATTCGGCAAGCCAAAGCCAATGGATTACCCATTACGGCTGACTGCACCATGCACCAGCTGTTCCTAACTGATCACGACCTGGGTGATTTTGACACCAGTAAACTCACTATTCCGCCACTACGAAGTCAACTCGATCGGCAAGCACTTAGGGACGGTGTTGTTGATGGAACAATCGACTGCCTATGCTCAGATCACCAACCACATGAAATTGATGCCAAGCTATGTCCCTTCCCCTCAGCCGAACCCGGCATAAGTAGCCTTGATACTTTACTGCCTTTGGCACTTCGCTTAGCTGAGGAAGGCTTAATGACCTTACCTGAAGTGATCGCTCGATTAACCATCAATCCAGCTAAACTGCTGGGCATTCCTGCTGGTAACCTAACAAATGGCGAATGCGCTGATATTTGCATTATTGATCCTGATGCACATTACCTGTGTTTAGGGCAAGATTTCATCTCAAGGGGTAAAAATACGCCATTTGAGGGCTGGGACTTTAGCGGCCGCGTTACAACCACGATTGTTGCTGGAAACATAGTTTATAATCGGGTTTCATAAACTAGTGCGCTCTAGTCAGGTCTCAAGTCCATCTATTTAACCAAAACTAATTAGCGGGGTTGGAGTGGTTTGCCCCGTCTTTCTTCTTGATACTTAAATATGAACCTTGTTAAATTTTTCCAACAAGCGATTGTAGGAGGTAATGAGTCACCTTGAATTAAAAGTCGTGTTGGATGAGTTACGTAATACGGCTGCGCTTGATTTCAGTGCGGCTCGATCTGCCCTCCTTCCCTTTATCATCACCCTGACTTACTGTCACTAGAAGCTAAAAAGATTTTTAAAAAGGAATGGATTTGTGTAGGTCGCACTGAAGAGATACCCAATACGGATGACTATTTAACCTACGAGATTATTGACCAGCCCATTTTTGTGATTCGACAAAAAGATAAATCCATCGCGGCGTTTGCCAATGTCTGTGCTCACCGTTGCGCGAAACTGTTGGAAGGCAAGGGTTACTCGACTCGAATTAGCTGCCCCTACCATTCGTGGACTTAT
>JBNMQI010000075.1:0-9635 GCA_051277905.1 Gammaproteobacteria bacterium
GACCAAAACTTAGGTGATGTCGATTGAATTCACTGCTACCCCAGCGAATGAAGTCCCGAATAGTAAACAACTTTTTAAGCATTTCCAGATCAGACACGTTGAGTTTCAAACCAATTAAAATATAATGTCATTATTCTACACTATTCAATCTGTAATCAAACAGAGTGCTAGTCTAATAACATCTGGGTTCAGTTATTAACACAACGCTACAAACAACCATACAACCATACAGCCAGGCTTAAAATATGAGAAAATCCGCTCCGTATATCATCGCTTTAATTGCATTGGTGCTTGGCATAGGTGGTTCGTGGTTTGCCCAAGACTCAAAGCCAATCAAACTTGAAGTAGGCCGTTGGTTTGGTGAGCAGGCTAAACCACTGGTTGATTTCGAGTTACACGACCAAAATAATCAACCTTTTGGATTACAGCAGTTAAAAGGGAAATGGAGTTTACTATTTTTTGGTTACACCCACTGCCCAGACATCTGCCCCATTAGTTTGCAAGCCATGGCAGAAATGATGGAAGCTATAGATGACAAACATGTGCGTGAAGACATTCAAGTTACTTTTATATCGGTTGACCCAGACAGAGATACCCTAACGATACTAAAAAGTTATGTTGAGTATTTTAACCCATCGTTTATTGGTGCCACAGCAGCACTACCAGAACTCAAAAAGCTAACAGCATCTATCGGCATCGCTCACAAACTGGAAAAGACTAGTGACGATCAGACATCTTATTTTGTATCGCATAGTGGCGCTATTGTCTTAGTCAATCCACAAGCTGAATTTTCTGGTTTATTTAGTGCGCCACATGATGCACTCGCTATGGCTCGAGATATGACTAAAATCATTGAGCACTACTAGAGACTTTCTGCATTTTTTCTGAATAACCATCTCAACTAATCTTTAACTATTGGACCTACTCATGAACCGTTTTATCGCATTAGTAACTTTTCTAATTATCTCTGTGCCTGGTTTTGCACAACCGCTATCCGTGACTGATGCTTGGATCAAAAACCTCCCACCAGCCATGCCAATGCGCGCAGGGTACATGCAGTTAATGAACCATGACGATAATACTGCAACCATCGTTTCAGTTAGTAGCAATGCTTTCAAAAAAGTAGAAATTCATCAAACTATTAACAATGATGGTGTGATGAGCATGCACCCAATCAAAAGTTTGGTAGTGGAAGCAAACGGAATGGCTTTTTTAAAACCTGGTGGCATGCACCTAATGCTAATAAAGCCAACCAGAGATTTAAAAATTGGTGATGAAGTAGAAGTCGTACTTCAGTTTGATAATGATTCGTCACAAGTCATATTAATGACAGTCAAAAAATAATTCGAGCGACACAATATGGACAATAACCAGAAAGAAAAGCTTAAAGCCACTCTATTTTACGCTTTTCCTCATCATATGGTGTCACGTGCTGTATATTTTGCGACACGCTTATCCAGTCCCAGCATTGCGCAACCAATGATCAATTGGTTTATTAAAAAATTCAATGTCGATATGAGCGAGGCTGAATTCCCAGATACCAAGGCCTACCAAACATTTAATGAGTTTTTCACACGTCCATTAAAAGCAGGCGCGCGTCCGATAGCAATGGGCGCTAATACACTCGCCTGCCCTGCTGACGGCACTGTATCAGAAACTGGATCTATTCATGACGATCAAATTTTTCAGGCGAAAAATCATCACTATACGGTCAAGGAACTAGTGGGTGGTGATGAAGCCCTAGCCTCTTTGTTTAAAGATGGCCGCTTTGCCACGGTTTACCTAGCACCCTACAACTACCATCGAATGCACATGCCGATGGATGGTTTACTGAAAAAAATGGTGCATGTGCCAGGTCGACTATTCAGTGTTGCGCAGTGGACAGTCAGAAATATTCCTCGTCTATTTGCCCGCAACGAACGGCTCGTTTGTTTATTTTCTACCGATGCAGGGCCAATCGTCATGGTGCTAGTTGGCGCAATAAACGTCGCGGCTATAGAGACGGTATGGAGTGGCTTGGTTACACCACCCAGAGGTAAGAAAATATCTAACTTCGATTATTCAGACAATCAAAACAGTTATAAAAAGGGAGAAGAGATGGGTCGCTTTAATATGGGGTCGACGGTTATATTATTGACGCCCCCCAATGTAGAGTGGTCGGCTGAATTTCGGGCTGGACTAGTGGTTAAAATGGGAGAGGCCATCGGCCATTTCACTGTGGATGACGCGTCAACTGCAACCTAAAAAGCTTTACAGTCATTGATAACCAATATTTTCTAGCTGCTAGCCGTAATTTGCGCATTAACTGAAGAGCAATAGTCGAATTACCAAAGAATCAATGTGTAACACTATTGCAGGTTTAAGGAGCCATCGTACAAAGTAACCTACTCAACAAAACTCAAAACCTGATCAATAGAATTCTTTTCAAGCAAAACCATCATCAGCCGGTCCAACCCAATCGCAACACCTGCACACTCGGGCAATCCAGAGTCCAGCGCTGAAAGCAATAATTCATCCACTGGATACGGCTCTAACCCAGCGTCTAATCTGCGATTATTATCCCCTTCAAAACGCTGCCGTTGCTGCGAACTATCACAAAGCTCTGAAAAACCATTCGCTAATTCTAATCCGTTATGGAATAACTCAAAGCGTTCCGCAACAGTCGGTTCACTTACCTTCACTCGGGCCAATGACGCCTGTGAAATTGGATAGTCATAGACAAAAACGTAACCTTTTATTTTCGGTGCTATGGCAAGACTAATCAACAAATCAAGACATTGATCAACGTCCAACTCAGAACTACGGGTTCCAGGTATGTGTTGATCGACTTTTTGTCTTAAAGCTAATAATTTGATTGTATCGATATCAACACTAATATGATCAAGCACTAACTGTCGGTAGCTAATTCGCTGATATTGGTTTGACTCACCACTGATGTCATCGATTAGGCACTCAATTTCATCCATTAACTCCTGGTATTCAAATCCAACTCGATACCATTCCAATAGGGTGAATTCTGGATTATGCCGACGACCTTTTTCGCCTTCACGAAACGCATGGCATATCTGGTAAATTGAGCCACTGCCAGCCGCGAGTAGACGTTTCATTGCAAATTCGGGAGATGTTTGTAGATAAAGTGTCTGCCCTAAATTCGACGCTTTTATTGATTCGATATTGGCATCGGTATTGGTCGTAGGCGATAACAGGGGAGTATCAACTTCAAAATACGCTCGTGCATCAAAAAAGGCCCGAATCTGACGATAAATTCGGGCTCTTTGCTTGATAGCTGTAAATGAAGCTGAAGGTTGCCAAGCCATGATGCTTGAGCTCTATTTTTTGACCCGTGACATGTAGTCGCCAGAGCGCGTATCGATTCGAAGCACTTCACCAATTTCGATAAACAAAGGTACCTTTACAATTGCGCCCGTTTCTAGCGTTGCAGGCTTAGTGCCCCCTTGGGCGGTGTCGCCCCTCAGTCCTGGGTCAGTTTCTGTTACTTCTAATTCAACAAAATTAGGAGGCGCTACGCCAATAGGAATACCGTTATAGAGCGTAACTTCATAAATATCCTGAGCTTTCAACCAAAGGCGACAATCACCGACTGCGTTTTCATCTGCTGCATGCTGTTCGTAATTTTCGGGCACCATGAAGTGAAAGAATTCGCCATCGTTGTATAGATACTGCATTTCAATGTCGATAACATCAGCAGCATCCATTGTTTCACCCGATTTAAATGTCTTATCCAGTACCCGACCATTTTTTAAATTGCGGATTTTAACTCGGCTAAATGCTTGGCCTTTGCCTGGCTTTACGAATTCATTTTCAATAATTGAACAAGGATCGCCATCGACCATTATTTTTAATCCACTTCGAAATTCGCTGGTGTTGTAACTAGCCATGATGTTTGACTCTGACATATTTTTAAAAGAGAACGGCATAATAGCCGATCCGGTGGCAATGAGACATATCTTTGATTAGAAAAGCTAACGCCTTGTCACAGAAGAAATCTACTCGTCAAAATATAAGTCAATTTAACAGCAAAAAACCCAAATTTTGATGGACTGATGATAAATTACGTTATGATAACCAACTAACGGGTGACAGCTTGAAAACTTTATGGATTCTGATGTAGTAAAATTGATACGGATACTTATTATTGATGACAGCCTGCACAAGGCTGAAAAAATAACGAGTTCTTTACGTGCAACCGGCCTCCAAGTACGCGCCGAATTTGCCGAAGATAGCGAAGGCGTGTATGCCATACTTGAAAGCAAAACTTTCGACCTAGTATTGTTTTCCCTCGATATATCGGACTTCACCTTAAAACAGGTACAACAGCTGATCAGTGAGTGTGGTCGTCACATTGGACTGGTTGCAATGACCAATAATCTCACCGCCGAGGTAATGGTTCGGACTATTAACGAAGGCGCACAGGATGTCGTCTCTTCAGCCAATCTAAAGCATCTCCTTCAAGTCATAAAGCGAGAAACTTTGAGTCTGTCGATGTGGCGCAAAGCAAAACAAATGGAATTCGAGTTAATGGAAAACGAAAAGCGTTGTCTATCGTTGCTCGCCAACTCGAAGGATGCGGTAGCCTATCTTTACGAGGGCATGCATATTTATGCCAATGAAGTGTATCTAGAAGTATTTGGCAAAACCGATTTTAATGAGCTTGAGAGCGTCCCCATTGTCGATATGGTAGCGGTAAGCCAGCAGGACGAAATCAAAACTTTTCTACGCGCGTTGAGTCAGAGCAAATACGAAAAAAATCAGCTAAATCTTCAACTATTACTCGATAATGGTGAGGCTATCGAAGCAACGTTAGAGTTTTCTAGGGCCCGTTTTGACGGTGAACCTTGCACTCAAATTTTGATTCGTTCTGTAACCGACACCACCGAACTTGAAAAGCAGATTAACTATCTTCATCAGCACGATTTGGTCTCCGGCTTATATAATCGCCAGTATTATATGAATGAGTTAAACATTGCAATTTCGAAAGCGGTTAACGGTATTCAGCGCTACGCTATCTTATATATTTCGATTGATAATTTTGAGTCGATACGCAAAACCATTGGTATCTCAGGTTCCGATATTTTAATAACCAACATCGCCAAAATCTTGCAAGAAAATACCACGACGGACCAAATTTTGGCTCGCTTTGGTGCCTACTCCTACGTCATTCTAAGTATCATTACTGATAAAAAATCATTCGAAGTTTTATCATCAAACATTCCTGTTTTGGTCGAGCAGCATATTTCTGAAATTAATGATCAATCATTCGGTATAACCTGCAGTACTTCGGTGTGTTACATCGACGAAGTTTCTCCAGATAATGCAAATAAAATGATGAATCGTGCAGAGAAAACTTGCGATGAAGCTCAAAAAGAAGGTGGCAATCGATCCAGACTATATGTGCCAAAACTAGGCGAAATGAGTCAAGAAGAAGCGGATGATGTGATTGCCCAATCTCTCAAGCGTGCCGTTTCTGAGAACTGCATTAGCGAGCTTTACCAACCTCTGATGAGCATTAAATCCGAAGCGGGTGAACGATATATATCAAGTCTGGCTTTAATGGATGTTGATGGAAAACCAATGGTTCGCGACAACTATCAAGCTGTGGCCGAACGTACGGGCATTGCTAAAACGCTTGATCGCTGGATGGTATTAAACGTCATCAAAAAGATTGCAGAATCCAATAAAAAATCCCGACAACTTGAATTCTTTATTCCACTGAGTGTTAACTCAATTTTAGACCCCAGCTTCGCGCGCTGGGTTTCTGATAATCTCATTAAATCGAATGTATCAGGCGAGCAACTCGTATTTCTGGTCAATGAAACTCATGCAGTTAATCAGCTTAAAGCCACAAAAAAACTTTTTGATGGATTAAAACAAAGCCATTGTCAATTTGGATTCGATGAGTTTGGAACGCAAGCTAACCCTTTCCAATTATTCAAACATATTAATGCAGACTATATTCAAATTAGTCTCACCTACATGGAAAAACTAGCTCAAAATAGCATCAATCAGGATATTGTTCGCAAATTTGGCATGGAGGCTTCCAAAATGAAAGTGAGAGCTATTACGCCAGGTGTCAACAGTGCGGCTCTACTCAGTGTGTTATGGGGCCTGAGAATTGATTTTGTTCACGGCGATTTTCTTCAGGCACCCACTAAAAATCTCAATTATGACTTCTCTTCTATGTGAAGAATCATTGCCTGCTGACATCAACACAGCCAGTGAGCAATCATCACTGGCCCCTATTATTGCTAATCAGTCACTTCGACATCAGTTACGTTTTGATAACCACGCGGTAATTTCTGTCCTCGTTTGCCGCGCTCAATTCGATACTCTTCGAGATCTCTCAATGACATTGTTTTATATTTCTTACCGGAGTGAATAATCAACGTTTGTTTAGCCGATAAACAGACCACATAACTCACAATTTCTTCGCCTGACTTAAGACGCTTGGGTGGCACACCTAGAATTTTATTACCCTTACCTTTCGACAGCTGTGGAATTGCTTTTGCGTCAACCAGACCGATATAACCGTCACTAGTAATCGACACAACAACATCTGTTTCAACACTTTTAATTAAGTTAGCGCGAATCAGCTTTGCCCCACTGGAAATGCTAATTAAAGCTTTACCGTTTTTATTACGCGTCAGCATATCTTCAAAAAAGCATAAAAAACCATAACCATGAGAAGTCGTCATCAAGAACAGTTGATCATTACGGGCCATTAAACAATCGACGAACTCAGCACCAGCCGCTGGTTTAAACCGACCGGTCAGTGGCTCTCCCTGCCCTCTGGCGGATGGCAAACTGTGGGCAGATAATGCATAGCTACGCCCATGCGAATCAATAAATACAGCACTTTGATTGCTTTTGCCCTGAGCCATGCCTTGAAAGCTATCACCTGATTTATAACTCAAGCCTAAGGCATCAATATCATGTCCTTTGGCGGCTCTCACCCAGCCAGCGGCGGATAGTACTACAGTCAAGGCTTCTGATGGTATGAGTTCATTTTCATCCATTGCTTTCGCCATTTGTCGGCTCACAATAGGTGAACGCCTATCGTCACCATAGGCTTCAGCATCTTCAATAATTTCATTTTTGATCAAGGTTTTTAGCCGACGCTCTGAACCCAGTAACTTTTCAAGTGATTGCTTTTCCAGTTGAAGTGCATCTTGCTCTGCACGAATTTTCATCTCTTCTAGTTTGGCCAGATGGCGCAGCTTTGTTTCGAGAATAGCTTCCGCTTGAATCTCTG
The DNA here is from genome assembly GCA_051277905.1 of Gammaproteobacteria bacterium. Classification (GTDB taxonomy): domain Bacteria; phylum Pseudomonadota; class Gammaproteobacteria. The sequence goes on from JBNMQI010000075.1 coordinate 7,271, forward strand.
AAATATTGAAAGTCTTTATTAAAGCAGCTTTTGGATCCTCTTCGTAACGAACGATTCGAATAACTTCATCTAAGTTTAAGAATGCAACTAGTAATCCATCCAGAATATGTAGGCGTTTGTCGACTTTATCCAATCGCCATTCAAGCCGTCTGCGCACAGTACTGACTCGAAAAGCGATCCACTCCTGTAAAATTTGTTTAAGATTTTTAACCTGAGGCCGGCCATTAGTGCCAATCACATTCATATTAACACGATAGGTTTTTTCTAGATCAGTTGTTGCAAACAGATGGCGCATTAGCGCATCAACATCCACTCGATTTGAGCGCGGCACAATGACCAGTCGAGTTGGGTTTTCATGATCAGACTCATCGCGCAAGTCATCCACCATCGGTAATTTCTTCGCCAACATTTGCTGCGCTATTTGTTCTAGCACTTTGGCACCCGACACCTGATGTGGCAATGCGGTGAGAATAATGTCACCATCTTCACGCTCATAGAGAGATCGAATGCGGATAGAGCCATGGCCCGTTTCATACATCGAGCGAAGCTCTTCATTGGGTGTAATGATTTCAGCATCAGTTGGATAATCTGGCCCTTTAACTAACTCAAGCAGTTCATCTAGAGTAGTTCGAGAATTATCCAATAACTGAATACAGGCATTTGCCACTTCGCGCAGGTTGTGTGGTGGTAAATCCGTAGCCATACCTACCGCGATTCCCGTTGTACCATTAAGCAAAATATGGGGTAGCCGAGCGGGTAATAATGAAGGCTCTTGCATCGTTCCATCAAAATTTGGAACCCAGTCGACCGTTCCAAGGCCTAATTCTTGTAACAGTAATTTTGAAATACCTGATAAGCGTGATTCCGTATAACGCATTGCTGCAAACGATTTTGGATCATCCGGAGAACCAAAATTACCCTGACCATCAATTAATGGATAGCGATAAGAAAAATCTTGAGCCATTAAAACCATGGCTTCATAGCAGGCCGTATCACCATGTGGATGAAATTTTCCCAACACGTCACCAACGGTTCGCGCCGATTTTTTATGTTTTGAGCTAACGGATAATCCAAGCTCTGACATGGCATAGATAATACGCCTTTGGACTGGTTTTAAGCCATCGCCGATATGCGGCAATGCTCTGTCTAGAATGACATACATCGAATAATCGAGATAAGCTTTCTCTGTGAAAACACTCAGAGGTTCTTTTTCTACGCCTTCGTAATTAAGTTCTAAATTTCCAGACATTTCTATATCTCCGCCAAATCGCCTTTTGCCTGCAACCAATCTTTACGGTCTGCGGCACGCTTTTTGGACAACATCATATTCATAATTTCGAAGGTATTGTCACCAGGCTCCATCGTTAACTGAGCTAAACGACGGGTATCAGGTGCAATGGTACTTTCGCGAAGTTGCATTGGGTTCATTTCTCCCAAACCTTTAAATCGAGTTACAGAGATTTTTCCTTTTCTTTTTTCAGCGGTTAATCGATCAATAATGCCATCTCGCTCGGCTTCGTCTAAGGCATAATACTTATCCTTAGCGATGTCTATTCGATACAATGGAGGCTTAGCAACATACACATGCCCTTGTTCAACCAAAGGCTGAAAATGCCTTAAGAATAAAGCACACAATAGCGTTGCTATATGTAATCCATCGGAGTCTGCATCAGCCAGAATGCATATCTTGCCATATCGTAAATTAGAAATGTCATCAGAGGCGGGATCAACACCGATAGCCACTGAGATGTCATGAACTTCCTGAGACGCTAGTACCTGATCAGAAGAAACTTCCCAAGTATTTAGAATCTTGCCGCGCAGGGGCATAATGGCCTGAAAGATTCGATCCCTAGCTTGCTTGGCAGAACCACCTGCCGAATCACCTTCGACCAAAAATAATTCCGTGCGAGTTACATCCTGGCTGCTACAGTCAGCGAGTTTGCCGGGCAATGCGGGGCCAGATGTAATTTTCTTGCGGACAATTTTCTTAGCGCTTTTAAGTCTTTTTTGTGCGCTTGAAATCGCCATTTGCGCCAGTAAATCACCCGTATCAGCATGCTGGTTTAACCATAAACTGAAAGCATCTTTAGCAATACCGGAAACAAAAGCAGCTGTTTCACGAGACGATAAGCGCTCTTTTGTTTGACCCGAAAATTGTGGGTCAGACATTTTTATTGAAAGAATGTAGCTCACTTTGTCCCAGACATCATCAGGCGCTATTTTAATCCCTCGCGGTAGCAGGCTTCGAAATTCACAAAATTCTCTAATCGCATCGGTAATGCCCGTACGCAGTCCATTAACATGTGTACCACCTTGCGCTGTGGGAACTAAATTCACATAGCTTTCTGTAATCGCTTCTCCACCT
>JBNMQI010000076.1:0-9630 GCA_051277905.1 Gammaproteobacteria bacterium
TTAAAGTGAGAATCAAGTGGTGAAATTAAAGGAAATATCAAAGAATTTTTCTTCAGACAGCCTTGCTGTAGATATCAAGAGTCAAAATAGGGTACTTAGAAATACCTACCTCTTACTTTCAGCCACTTTATTCTTTAGTGCCATCACGGCTACTACAAGCGCTTTGTTAAAACTGCCACATCCAGGACTTGTAATTACTCTGGTAGGTTATTTTGGCTTGTTATTTATGACATCAAAATTTCGTAACAGTACCGGCGGTATCTATAGTGTTTTTGCTCTAACTGGCTTCATGGGTTACACCATTGGACCTATTGTTGGTGCCTATTGGACAATGGCACCCGCCATTGTTATGCAATCAATCGCAGGAACTGCCGCCATATTTTTAGGTTTATCTTTATTCGCAGCCTCAAGTAAGCGAGACTTCAGCTTTCTAGCTCCGTCTTTAATGATTGGTGTAATTGTTGCTTTCTTGATTGGTATCGGTGCTTTAGTTTTCCAAATGCCAGCGCTTTCGCTCACTGTATCTGCCATGTTCGTCGTCTTAATGTCAGGCATGATTTTGTATCAAGTGAACCAAATCATGCTCGGTGGAGAGACCAATTACATTATGGCAACGGTCACGCTATTTGTTTCAATATTTAATTTATTTATAAGCCTGTTACACATACTTGGTTTCGCCCAGTCCGAATAATCGACTATGTTTGCAGTATTTACACCATCAGGAAGGGTGTTTTCAGGCTCATTAGAACAGCTACGCCGAGTTGAAAAAACATTTAAGTCGAATTCGATAGGGCAAGTGGATGCAACCCATCCCGGTCCAGGCCAAGTAAATATCGATAGTTCACCGCGAGGCCAAAACAAACCTATAGCCTACAAGATTTCATTGGCTAAAACCCAGTCATATGTCGCGCTTTTAAGTGAATCGAAACAACGTGAACCGATTTATCATGCCTATCAAATAATGAATCAAAATGTGCAGGTGATAGTGGAGTCATGGACGGTTGCTGAAGCATATAAAAGCTTTCGAACCCTGCCGTACCATTTATTCCCTATTGTTGATAGCGGTCGAAATCTACTCGGAAGTTTATCCAGAAAAAGGTTTTATGAATTTTTACTGACTAAGCAATCATCTCATACTGAAATAAGACGAACGATTAAGGATTGTTTTTTAGACGAAGATTCACTGACGTACTCTGCGGAACCAGTCACCGATGTAAGGCGTATTATTCGATTGCTTATTGATAAAAACCTTGACTCACTGACAATCGTTGAAGAAGGTGGTTATATCGCAGGTATTGTATCGCGTTCCGATATATTGAAATGCACCATAGCCGAGCCACCGCTCTCACTTTGGTGCTAACTCGACCTAAGATCTAATCATTAGGCGTCATCTTTTTCTATAACCAAAACAATTTCTCCCACTTGAAAACCCCATTTTGTCATGACAGATTCATTGATCAAAACGTTTTCAGAAACCAAGTACATTCGGTCATCAATGCTTAAATCAAGGGTTCCGTCTCCGTAGGGTATTCGTAATACATAGTTCAAAAAAAGGCTATTTCCGGCTACTTTGAGCTCTGAACTGCCAATTACATCATTTGCTGTACCAATATATTTACCCGTATCGTCTTTGGTAATTATCCAAATACGTTGCTGCATTTCACCATCATCAAATACAAAATTTTCATCTAATGTACCAACGCCCTGCTCCCAAGACGCATCGATACTAGCATTGAAATATCGAATGACTTGACCACTCCAATCCTTAACAATGCCATGTGCGCGAAGTGATCCATTAAAAAACTCTTCAAGCACCAAATTGGGTCTGTTTTTAGCATAATCGGTCACCGAAACACTAGCGCAAGCAGACAAAATACCTATGGATAAAATCAATAGGCTGCACCTAATCATGTTTTTCGTCATCTTCATTGTCACTCGTTTGAATAGCACTAAATTTTCTCCGTTTAACCTGGACTCACAAAATCACAAACAATTGCTGTTTCACGATATTGATATTTAATGTCGACAACAAAACCGTCGCCATTGGCATCATTAATATTTGACAGACCACGATATCGATTTAACCGCTTCAGGGTCGAGTCATAACCCAACTCAATGGGGGAAGCCAGCATTCGGAAAAGCCAATTAGAGGGCTCTAACGCAAAACACTGATCAGTCTCTGAATCATATTGACAAATCGATTTTTTAGCTTGCAATGAAATCAACTGAGCACGCGAAACTAGGGGAAATTGAAAAACTTTCGTCTCGCCTGATAGTAGCTCTTTCCAGTTGTCACGAATGAAAATATCAAACCCAGCATCAATTACGATTGGGGTTTTATCTAACGCCGATACTTTGTACTGCCGATCACTTTTTGTTCCATCCCGAGCTGTCATCGCCATCACTAAGGTCTCTTGATCGAACTGAACATTGACCCTTTCCTGATTCAGAGCATAGGTTTGAGTAAATGATGGCGTAGTACGGCCCGACTGATAGTCGATTTTTTTATGTGCAATTAAGTTTCCATCAGTAGACTGATAAAAAACATCACTTGGAAGTTCAGTGGCTACACCACAATGGACCTCTTTATAAATACTCTCTCCACTTTGCAAATCTGTGGCTTCACCTACAACCTGCTCGTACAATTGAACAGCTGACTGACCGAGTAAAGGTAAAAACAAAAAGGGTAGTGCCATAAATCGCACAAATGTCACTTTCCTATTCATCGATTAAATCGCCTTGTCATATGCAGACCAATAGGAAATAAAAGTGCCCAACCAGCGGCAATGACTACCATCGATAAAATTGGCGATGTTCCCAAAAAAGCATCACTAAGACTAGACCCAGCCCAATAACTGATCGGTCCAAAAATTGCAGCTGAAATGGCCGCAAGCCATAAAAAACGAGATAGCCAAAAAAGAGAATGCATGAAAGTAGTAGCAAACAAAATCCACAAACAAACCATCCAAACTGGCAAGCTAAAAAAACCCGTATCGGGATAAAAAATCAAGCCAAAAAACACTAGTAGTGAATCCCATGTGATGCCAACAATCACTATCCACGCGATCAACTGCCACTCGGCTTTACTTTTAACCACGTATCGATGATGAATTATTAATGCAATCACGCTATAGGCTGCCGCCATTAAGCTTCCACCAAGGATACAAACCGCCCAGCCCAGCTGGAACATCACTAAGTTAAGGATTTTAATCTTCATACAGAATAACTTAAAGAGAGAATGATATTTAGGGATAGCAATTCGAACTCTAAAACTTTCCTTTTAGCCAACACTTGACTCGTTTTAAAGCAGATCACTCTCGGCGCCACTCAGGTTTAGCAAACAAAATCTGTGATGTTCCGATTGCACGTTCTTCAAATGCGCCTTGGCAGTAGCAAAAATAGTAATCCCACATACGAATAAAGACATCGTCAAAACCCAGTGCTTTAACTTCATCCAGCTTTGATAAAAAGCGCTGCCGCCAAACTGCCAGTGTTTTAGCATAATCAAGTCCTATTTCTTCCATCCCAATCATTTGTAGATCGGTATGCTGTCTAACGGAAGACATCATTACCTCATGCCCGGGCAAGGAACCACCTGGAAATATATAGCGTTGAATAAAGTCGACCGAGCTACGAGCATATTTATATCGTTGGTCAGGTATAGTGATAGCCTGAATTAACATCAAGCCATTGGGCTTTAGTAATGTTGCACAACAGTTAAAGTATTGCTGATAAAATTCGTGTCCAACAGCCTCAATCATTTCGATTGAAACTAATTTATCAAAACTCCCTTTAAGGTCTCGATAATCTTCAAAAATAACATTTACCTGACCTTCTAACCCTGCTTCAGCAACACGCTGTTTCGCCGTCTCATACTGTTCTTTGGATATCGTTGTAGTGGTTACCTGACATCCGTAATGCTTAGCCGCATGCAGTGCCATACCACCCCAACCAGTGCCAATTTCAAGCAAATGGTCAGAAGGTTGCAAAGCTAATTTTTTACAAACGACATCCAGCTTATGAACGGCAGCTTCATCTAAACCCATTTCGACCTGAGCGTTTGCTGCAGTCGAAAAAATTGCTGATGAATACATCATTTGAGGATCAAGAAATAGAGCAAAAAAATCATTACTTAAATCATAATGAGCTGATATGTTTTTCCTCGCCTTATCAGACGTATTACGATTAAACCAATGATAAGCCTTGTCAAACAATCGATGCGTTAATGGTTTTGAATCATCCATGCCGTTCAGGAAGTCAATATTAATTGACATCAATCGAATCAAATCAACTAAATTGGGAGATGACCACTTACCCAGCATGTAAGCTTCTGCTGCTCCGATAGAACCGCCAAAAGCAATATCTCGATAGGCACTACGATCATGAATGACTATTTTTGCACTCACATTACATAGGTCTAATTTTTGACCAAAACACTTCAACTCACCTTCATCTTCAATATCTAGAGTACCGAGCGGAATTTTGGTTAATCGCTTTTCTAACAGCGTTTGGGCAAAATTTTTCATTAAACCACGTTGATTATTGACGGTTAATTTTGGCTGTCTCAAATAGTTCATATATTAATACTTTAAATTTTTTTTCTATTGTTTGATACATCGTTGGATAACGTTGGGTGATCATAAAATGGCACTTTTTTTATGCTCAATTTCAATGCCTGCCAATAAATAGCAATCGCAACCTTAGCTGTCATCCATGGGTACAAAACCAAAATTCTCGCCAAACTACTGGGACTAATTTCACGTCTTTTTAAGGCCATGGTAGCGTCCGTTTTTCGCTCACCTTGCTGCGAGGTTTCAAGATTAAGACTCAACACTTTCGACGGGCTATTACTGGTCCAGTGGTATGTCATATCCATCGGATTAAAAGGTGATACATGCATTTCTTTTTGGAAACTCAGCCGCTGAATACGATGGTTTGAATCACATTTCAGCACATAACTTTTACGTTCTTTCCACGGCGTGTTGGTCACTTCTGTCACTATTGAAGTCAAGTTTTCATGCTCATCAAAACAATAGTAGTTGGTAATTGGATTAATATTGAAACCGAAATATCTAAGGTTAGCGAGCATACGGATCGGACCAGTTTGCTCTTCGCCCGTCACCTCAAAGATCCTATTACGGATCGATTGCACTAACGATATTGTAGAATCGCCCAAAAAGTCAGACCGTTCAAACCGCGCTGGTCGCCACTTTTTTTTTGACCACCAAGGGGACAAACTCAAAACGCTATCGAGCTCACTTAAGTCTAGATACATCATAAATACGCGATAAGTAAAGTTATGCTCTACTGGATGGAATCGGCGATGCCTTAACCAACCCTGGTAGATAGCACTATGCACTGACCCTATCCCCATAAAACAATTGATCCTGCCTAGCCATTGGTAAGCTTGATAGCCGGTTAATCAAGGTAGCAACCTGACGCCCACTGACCACACCATCTTCATGAAAACCATTGCCTAAGTAAGCGCCTGCAAACCAAGTGTTGTTAGTGCCATTGATACTTTCAATTTCTTTCGCCGCCAGAACTGAACCAAAAGAAAACACTGGGTGACTATAACTAAATTGATTTATTATTTTGGACTCATCAATTTCTTCTGTTGCATTTAAGGTAACACAAAAAGTAGTGTCGGATTTAATCCCCTGTAAAATATTCATATTATACGTGAGGACTGCCCGTGTCTGAAAACGATCAAAAAGTCTGTAATTCCAGCTCGACCAAGCAATACGACGGCGCGGTAATAGATTCTCATCGGTATGCAACACCACATCATTTTGCTGATAGGGAATTGCCGACAAGGCTTTACGTTCAGTAGGATTTGCATCACTTAACAACGCTAACGCCTGATCACTATGACAGGCTAGTACCACATGATCATATATCTGCACTTCACCGTCAGCCAATACCAGTTCAACCGAGTCACCTAAACGTCGAACGAGCTTAATATTGCTGTTAGTAAAAATCGAATCTTCAAAACTGTTCGTTAGCGGCTCAAGGTAACTTCGAGACCCACCTTTGATAGCACGCCATTGTGGGCGGTTGTTAACACTCAATAGCCCGTGATTTTTGAAAAAACGAATGAAGAATAATAATGGGAAGTTTATCATTTTTTCAGTTGAGGCCGACCAGATGGCACAACCCATAGGTAATATATACTGATAAATAAACGCTTCGCTGTATTGATTTACTTTTAAGTATTCATTCAGCGTGATAGTTTCAGAAATACTGCCAGCCTCAAGGTCCCTAGTAGCTTCCCGATTAAACTTGAATATGTCTTTAATCATTCTATGAAAAGTGGGCCGAAGAATATTTCGACGCTGGGCGAACATTGTATTGATATTATTTCCACCATACTCAATGCCTGTATCTTCACAACGGACACTGAAACTCATTTCAGTCGCCTGAGATTCAACACCCAACTCATCCATCAACTCAATAAAATTAGGGTACGTCCAGTCATTAAAAACAATAAACCCAGTGTCAATAGCAAACTGTTGGCCATTATGATTAACATCCACCGTAGCCGTATGACCGCCTATTTTGTCAGCCTTCTCAAAAACATTGACTTGATGATTTTGGTTTAAATAATAAGCGGCTGTTAGTCCAGAAATTCCTGCTCCAATAATTGCAATTTTCATTGTTTTTTATCTTCATTGGTTTTTAATACCGTGGTATCTTTTTTCGATACCATTTTATGCCACAGGCTGGGCAACAGTTTTGATATTAACAACAGACCCTGCAAGCGCTTTGGAAAACCATAAACACGAGGCCTTGAGGCGATATTTTTGATGATTCGATTGGCTGCTTTATCTACATCCATTAGAAAGGGCATATCAAAATTATTTTTTCGCGTTAAAGGTGTATCGACAAATCCAGGGTTAACAATGGTTACATCTATATTATCTTGGACAAGGTCTAATCTAAGACTATCAAAGAAATACTGAAGAGCTGCCTTTGAAGCACCATATGCCTCAGACCTTGGAAATGGCGCATTCGTTACCTGTGATGCAATTACCACAATATGTGGACGCAATGCTCGACTACTGCGAAGCAATGGCAATGCTACTTTTAAACAATTAATAGTACCAAAGTAATTGACTTCCATAACTCTTCTAATAGCGGCCCAATCTGGATCGGGGAAGTCAAGGTATTCACAGGTTCCAGCATTTAAAATAATTTGATCAATAGCAGAAAACTTTTCTAACATCTTAGACTGCACAGATGCCAGACTAGATTCATCGACCATATCACAAGCTATTGCACAAATATTGGGATTGTTAGCTTCTAAGTCCTGCAATGCTTTTTCATCTCGAGCACTGGCAATTACTTGATGACCTTGTCTAGAAAGCGATAAAACTAGACTTCGCCCTAAGCCACTGCTTGCACCAGTTACCCATATAACTTGTTTTTCTGGTTGAGAAATGAGACCCATTCAATCAGTTCGACATTCGCGATTTAAGGAAACGTGTAACGGTGCCTAAGACAGGTAATCTTTCATATAACATTGCACCCATATCGTATAAATCTTCATGATATTCAATTTTTTCATTGTAGCTAATATGACTAATACCTCGAACATTGATAATATCCCTTCCCAGACGTGGATGCTTGAAATGCATTATCCATTTAAGATAGGCGGTATTATCCGATGTGACTTGGTCTAAATACTCAAAACGACACTCTGTTAGGTTAGCGCTTATGTTTGAAAAGTAGTCCTCTAAAGACACTAAACCTTTTATATCATGCACTGGATCTCTAAAAATAATATCGTCATCATAAATTTCACCTAACTGACTCCAGTCAGTTTTTAATAAATCTTTGAAGGTGTTTTTAAAATTGTCTAATACTGGATCAGTCATATTGTTCAGTGTTAACGTGAGTTCTAATTGCTAGTATATACGGACAGTCTAAGATTATGGATCATTCAGGTGATCCAAACTTAAAGTCCACACGTATTTAAAATATTGTTGCATTGTTATACATTTTACTTAGACACAGGGTCCATGGCGCAAAGCAAGACTTCATCAGATAAAATAACACAGTTGAAAGATTGCATGACCCGAATTGCTTCACATAGCGATAAGGATGCTTTCTCTACTTTGTTCGATCATTATGCGCCCCTCATTCGAGCTTATAGTTTGGCCAGAGAGCCCGGTGCAAATTTGATTGCGGATGAGCTAGCACAAGAAGTTTTAATTCGAGTTTGGTTAAAAGCTGGCAGTTACAATGCCCAATTGGCAAATATTAACACTTGGATATTCACATTAGCCAGAAACTGTCGTATTGACTATTTCCGTCGTAATGGACGTTATGTCAGCGACATAGACCCAACCGAGATCTTTAACAACATTGAAGATGAAGATCCAGGTCCCTTTCAACTAGTCCATCAAAATCGACTAGCAAAAAATATAAAAGCCGGTTTAGCCAAATTGCCTCGCGAGCAAGCTGAGATTTTGACTAAGGTCTATCTCGAAGGAAAAAGCCACCAACAAACTAGCACCGAATTGAAGCTGCCATTAGGAACGGTCAAATCCCGAGTCCGTTTGGCACTGCGTAAGCTTCAAGTTTTGGTATCGAGGTAACATTAATGGAAACGCTAAAAAATCACCCTAAAGACGAATTATTGGCTGCTTACGCTGCCGCTAGTTTGCCCCTCAGCCAAGCATTATGTATTTCGGTTCATCTCGAACATTGTCCTAAATGCACCCAAAACTTGCACCGACTGAATGACCTTGGAAGCGAGCTAATGGTTAACCTCCAACCTGCTGAGCCCTTACCAGGGTTAAAGCAGAAACTATTTGATCAAATCGATTTGATTTCAATTACCGCGGCTCCAATTGAAAAGGTTACTTCACCAACCGATGTTACCAATCAATCATTACCCCGCTGCCTGCATCAATTCATAAAAACTGGGTATGAAGACGTATCTTGGAAAAGATTGTCAAGTGACATTCATAGCTATGAGTTATGTAGGGATCAAAATAACGCGAAAGTCGAACTTTTGCGCATCAAAGCAGGCGGTACGTCCGGTACCCACAAACACATGGGGGATGAATATACGGTTATCCTTGAGGGTAGTTTTTCAGACGAATTAGGACTCTATCAACAAGGTGATTTCCTTGTTCGAAACAGTTTTGACAAGCACACCCCTGTCGCGACTATCGACAAAGAATGTATCTGTCTGGCCGTCACGGAAGCTCCCATTCAGTTCACTGGTTTTTTTAGTCGCCTGCTGAACCCACTGATTCGTCGTAGCTATGCTTAACAACAAAATTTGTATGAACTTGTATCGCCGCTCTCCAGATTTAATTGCTTTGAGTAATAATGAGTGACGAACTTGTCGTTGCCTGTTCGGCAGGGTTTATACGATCCACGTAACGAACATGATGCCTGTGGCGTAGGTTTTGTCGCTCATATTAAGGGCAAAAAAAGCCGCTCTATTATATGTCAGGGCCTGCAGATTTTAGAGAATCTCACGCATCGTGGCGCGGTCGGCGCTGACCCTTTGGAGGGAGATGGTGCAGGCATTTTGATACAAATTCCGGACGCGTTTTTGCGCCAATCTTGTACGTTGCTAGGCGTTAAGCTGCCCACAGTGGGTAAATATGGCGT
>JBNMQI010000077.1:0-9580 GCA_051277905.1 Gammaproteobacteria bacterium
TAGGGTTAATATTACTTCTCGACCAAAGATGCGTAGTCACGCACTAATTCGGCAAAGGAACCGACACTTAATTTTCGCATTAAATTAGATCGATGGCGTTCTACAGTTTTGGGACTAACTAACAGATTTCGAGCAACTTCTTTATTCGAATTACCAGCGACTAAACATTTGAGCACGTCACATTCACGGTCAGTTAATGACTGATAGCTAGTCTCAATTGATTCAAAATGAGATCGTAACTCCCTATTTTTGATATCTATATCAATAGCCGAATTTACTTTTTCAATTAACAAGTGGTCATTACAGGGTTTCTCTAAAAAATCGATAGCACCCAATTTTAAGGCCCGAACTGCTGCAGGGACATCACCATGCCCAGTAATCACAATAACAGGCTCATATATTGCATTTTCGGACATCAATTCGATGGCTTCAAGGCCGCTAATACCTGGCATTCGTAAATCGAGAACAATACAACCCGCGCCACCATCTTCATGCTGATCAAAAAATTGCGATGCTGAAGAATAACAAATCGCAGTGAGTCCGATAGACTCAACCAAGAACTTGACCGAGTGACAAACGTCAACTTCGTCATCAACGATGTGGACTATGCCAGTATTATTAATTTTTTTTATCATTTCTTGTTATTGGAAGTCGAACACATAATCTAGCGCCTTTACAAAATGTTGCATCAAGCCATAACCTTCCACCATGGGCCTCAATAATAGTTCGACTAATGGACAGCCCCATTCCAAGCCCACGTGATTTTGTGGTTATATAAGTATCAAACATGGTTTCTAGTATAGCAGGGTCAACACCGGGTCCAGTATCACTGATAGTTAAAGTTAAAAATTCATCATCAAATTTGCAGACAATATCAATCTGTCTAATATTGCAGGCAGCTTGTTGAATCGAATCAATACTATTAGTCACGAGGTTAAATAATACTTGTTCTATTTCGATTTTATTCACTGCTACCAAAAAGTCCTTCGGTACGAAATGTATATTTAATTTAATACTATGCCGTTCAGCAGTATCTCGGAGTAACTGATGAACACCATTGATAATCGCCCGGATACTGTGTGGAGTAACCTCAGGATCACCTTGCCTTACAAAATCACCAACATGACTGATAATATCTTTTGCACGTTGGCCCGCTCTCGTAATATTTGACAGGGCTTCGCGCGTTTGATTATTGGTTAGCCCCGACTCATCATCCAATCGTCGTAATAAACCGTTCGCATAATTAACAACAACGGCAAGGGGCTGACTTAATTCATGGGCTAATGCCGAGGCCATTTCTCCCATAGATGCTCGTCGTAAAATGTGGGCAAGCTCTGCTTCTTGGAAACGTCGCAAGGCTTCAGCCTTTTTTCTATCAGTTATGTCAGAGCGAATGGCAACAATACCATTATCACGAGTCAGTCGATCAGTGGACAAAATCCACCTACCATCGGCTAACTCAACTTCCACCGATCCACTTTCACTTGGAAATTTTTTTAAACGCTTATGCACCCACTGTTCTGGATCACTCAAAGCATCCTTCACCTCACCTGAGTAGGCACTCCTTTTTAACAGCTCATCAAAATGAACGCCCTTTACAAAATAGGGTGCTGTTTTAGGAAACAACTGGTTCAGTTTTTCATTAAATTCTATCAATGCTCCCTGATCGTTAAACAGCATAAACCCTTCCGACATCGAGTCCAGCGCTGCAGATAGCATTTGACGGTTACGATCTAATTGCTGTTCAACATTTTTAGTCGAAGTAATATCCTGAGTAGCCACCATGATTTGCACAACACGCTGTTCTTTATTGCCCCAAATTGGTCGACCATATGCGCGCATCCAACGAGTCTCGCCTTTCTTATCAATCACTCTGAATTCATCAACTGAACTTGAATTATTCATTAGACGTTCAAATCTGTGAGTTAAAATATCTTCATCATCAGGATGGACAATAGGCCCCCACATGCGTTGGTGTCCATCTTCAGTCTGCGTTGGAGAAAATTCTTTACTGAGTCTGCCCGTGAACCAGGTCGTTTTCATTGATCCTTCTTTATCAATTTGATAGACATAAATTAGATCCGACGTTAGCTCCGAAACAATACGATAACGATCTTCACTCTCTCGACGAGCCAAGTTTTCAGCCAGTAACTCATCATTCCTGAGTTGAAGTTCAGCAGTGGCAGAACGAACCTCTTGATCCAAAAACTTATTGGCTTTTTTTAGAGCTAACTCGGTACTGTGTCGCTGACTTACGTCACGAACTAAAAAAAAGTACCCGATAACACTAGAAGAGCCGGAATCGGGCATGTAGTTGAGATGTACCATCCGAGTAATACCATCTGGATAACAAATCTCGCGTTCTTCATTGATTGCTTCACCCGATAGGACCCTTTTTAGTAGAGCCTCGACCGTGCAGTAATGCTCTTCTGTAAAGAGTGTTTTTAAGTGCATGCCAACCAGATCTTTCAACGGCCGTTGATACCATTGCTCAATCAATCGATTAGCAAAGACAATTTTTAAATCTAAATCTACATAACCAACTAACCCAGGCAATGAGTCCAAAACCTGCAACAACCGATCGCGGTCACGACGAAGCGATTGAATCTCATCTTTCACTAAATTTTCTGAATCGTGGTCTTTCATTAGATTGCTATCAAATGGGAGTTTCATTACCTCTGGTAAATCCTCTGGTTTTACGATTTAATACCTTAGTTTTTTAGATACAATATACAATAATGTCTGAAAATTACGAAATATCAAATAAAATCCTGTCAAATGAAGGCCATTCCAATGAGGCTCTTGACGAAGTTAATCAACTTCAAGAAGGATTTAGTCTACCTGTTGGGCCATTACCTGACCCTTGGCAGTTTCGTGTTTATCTTGACACTCTGACAGTTCCCAAAAACGATGTCTGATGAAATTTGTTACCTAACGTTGACAGAATTAAGTCATCAAATTAAAAATCGAAAAATCACATGTCAATCTGTCACCGAAACAATATTAGGCAGAATCGATCATCTAAACCCACTCATCAACTGTTACAACAATGTCTTTCACGAGTACGCTATTGAAAAGGCTAAACAACTTGATTCTGAGATTAAGAATAGTCAGTGGCGTGGAAAATTACATGGAATTCCGATAGCAATAAAAGATATTTTTGATTTTCATAACCATCATGCAAGTGCTGGCAGTTTACTCCAACGCGCAAAATCCAATCAGGTAGCCACCGTAGTTGCAAAACTTGAATCTGCGGGTGCTGTAATATTAGGCACTTTAAATATGGATGAACTAGCAGCAGGTGGCACAGGCGATAATGTTCATTTTGGTCGGTGTAATAACCCATGGAACCTTAAACATATAACTGGTGGGTCATCTGGGGGCAGTGCAGCTGCTGTCGCGTCTGGTCTAGCATTTGCAGCAATTGGTTCAGACGCTGGTGGATCAGTAAGAATTCCTGCTGCTTTTTGTGGGGTTACTGGTCTAAAACCAACTTACGGCCTTGTTAGTCGATATGGCGCAATGGCTCGCACTTGGTCAATGGATTGTATTGGCCCCCTAACTAGATGTGTTGAAGATGCTCATTCAGTCTTGGTTGCTATTCAAGGGTCAGACCCACTTGATACTACTTCAGTTGATTGTAACTTGATAGAGTTGGCTGATAACAACCATTGTATAATTGGTGCTGTTGATTTAGATCCAATTTATCAACTAAATAAAAAAGATGGAAACTTTTTATTAGCCCGTGGTCTGCTCGAAAAATCTGGACAATTAATTCAGGATATTACACTACCAGATCTCGATCTCTACACTCGAATGCAACAGGTTATCGTTAAAAGTGAAGGGGCAGCTATGCATCGAAAGGCCTTGCTTGATATTGAATCAGCTATGTCTTTTGCAGTTCGCAGCGTCATCTCAGGCGGTTTGGAAATCGATGCTGTTGACTATATTAAAGCGCTTTCAATTCGTAGTTCAGTGTTAAATCATTTAACAGAAAAGGTTATGTCCAATATTGATGTCCTAATGCTGCCTGTTTCCATGCCAACTGCACCTGAATTTAAACCACCTGAAACAATGCAGTCTGCAGAAATTGATAGTGACTTTTCAACAATGGCCACTATGACTCGTTTTGCCAACTATCTTGGATTACCAGCAATTTCGATTCCAACTGGTATAAGCGTCGATGGATTGCCAACGGCACTACAATTGGTAGGGAAGCCATTCGAGGAAAGCAAACTATTCGGTATAGCAGCGAAGTATGAAGCGCTTAGAGGACAGTTTATCCACCCTGTAATAAGGACATAACTCTAAATTAACCTTATTTAACTAACCGAATTCCGATGAATAGAATTTTCTAAAAAGAGTTTGGCAGTTTGTGCCGCATTCAATCGACATTCATGCATCGAATGATCCGAATAAAAGGCGTTGTGAGGAGTTATCAGTAGACGTCCTGTCAACCAATCAGCATGCTCTCGCCAGGCGCGAATTAGACTGTGATTATTGGGTGGTTCTACAGGTAAAACATCGAGTCCAACTGCCGACAACTGCCCAGATCTCAGGTTTGATTCAATCACATCGAGGTCTGAAACCAGTGGTCCTCTAGCAGTATTGATAAATATTAAGCCTGGTTTAACTTGTGCTAAAAATTCATTGTTGATCATGCCACGAGTTTCATCCGTTAAAGGACAGTGCATTGAGAGTGCGTCGATCTGATCAGATAGCTCTGATAATGATTCAGCTCGTTCAATACCAATTGCTCGAAACATACCGTTACTAATATAAGGGTCATATCCAATAACCCGGTAACCAAAAGCCTTTAACCTTAAGCTCATACTAGTACCGATTCTGCCAAGACCAACAATACCCAATGTCATATCTTTCGAGTGCTTAACTGGAGCAAGATGGTTTTCCTGCCAAGTAACGTCATAATTTCGGGACCTGTTGTCGTGCTCAACTATACGGCGTTGTAAAGCCAAAAGTAATGCCATTGCAGTATCAGCAACGTCTTCAGGACCATACTCAGGATTATTGGAAAAGGCGATATTATTTTCAGATAAAATATTCAATGAAATCTTGTCGTATCCAACCCCGTAACGAACCAGAATTTTACACTTTTTCAAATGTTTAATCGTTTGAATGCCAATAGAGGGCGTCCAAACTAGAAAGGCATCTAACTTTTCCAAGTCAGATTTATCAAACTGATTTTCATCACGTGTATCGAAATAAATAATGTCCGCCTTATTAAAAAATGCCTGCTGCTCTGGGTCAAACGGGGGCCTGATAAGATGTGTAACACCAACTGTCCATTTTTTATTTTGCATAATCGTAAGTCCAATAAAGTATGGTAGTAAGATAAATTCTGCTTGTTCAAAAATACAATCTGATTTAAGTTTAGCCTGAGATGTCTAAAACTACTACAGAGATATTAATTATTGGCGCTGGACTTTCTGGTGCTGTTACCGCGTTGCAATTGGCCCGATCCAATATTAAAGTTACCTGCCTTGAACAAGGGCAATGGAATAATCGTGAAGACTACCCAGGCGATAAACCAGACTTTGAACTTCTGTCAATGGGCCCCTGGCATGCCAATCCAAATGTAAGGAAATCACCAGCTGACTATTCAATCCTCGATGACACCAGCGATATAAAGCCCATGTTGTATAACGGTGTGGGGGGTAGCACCATACTTTATAGCGCCCATTGGATGCGATTTCTACCTAGCGATTTTAACGTCCATAGCCTCGACGGTGTAGGCAAAAATTGGCCAATAAATTATCATGATTTAGCGCCCCATTATAATCAAAATGACATTGACTTCGGCGTTTCAGGGATTGCTGGTGACCCTGCATACCCCGATTTTCCTGAGTACCCAATGCCACCTTTACCGATACAACCTTGGGGTGAACGTGTTGCTAACGCACACCATAAAATGGGTTGGCATTGGTGGCCTGGTTCCAATGCAATTGCTTCTTTACCCTATAAAGGACGTCGCCCCTGCGTACAACGTTCTACTTGTCGAGCAGGCTGCAACGAGGGTGCCAAAGGATCAGTCGATCAAACTCACTGGCCTGAGGCCATTGCATGTGGTGCAATACTTAAAACGGGCGCTCGTGTTTCGCGTATATTATTGGATCAACACGGACTTGCCTGTGGAGCATTATTTAAAGATGCATCTGGCAATACTCACAAGATAGAATCTGAAATTGTCATTCTTGCTAGCCATGCCATAGGATCAGCACAACTTTTGTTAAAATCAACCTCCCCAAAATTTCCTAATGGCCTCGCAAATCATTCAGACCAAGTGGGTCGAAATTTGATGATGCACCCTCTTTCTAGAGTCATTGGGTTCTTTGACGAACCCATGATGAGTTGGCAAGGTCATTGGGGCCAAAGCATCTATTCACTCGAGTTTGCCGAGACGCGTCCAGAGCATGATTTTGTTCGAGGTGCAAAGTGGAACTTATCACCATCAGGAGGCCCATTGTCAGCAGCACTTTATCCCATTGACGAATCCAGATGCTGGGGCAAACCCCTTCATCAACGCATTGACAACTGGTTGGGACGCTCAGCAGTATGGGGCATTACTGCTGAAGATTTGCCCAACAGACAGAATCGACTCGTATTAGACCCCAACTTTATTGACTCTAACGGTGATCCGACTGTTCGACTAATTTATAAAGTTTCTGAGAATAGTAAACGTATACTTAAGTTTATGACCGCAAAAGCAGTTCAATCATTTGGTGAAGCGGGTGCTCACCAGACTAGCGCATCCAGCTTAGTGACTGACAATGGTTGGCATGCACTTGGAACCTGTCGAATGGGAATAGATGCCGATCAGTCTGTTGTGAACCCTTGGCTACAAAGTCACGATGTTAAAAACTTATATATTGTGGACGGGAGTGTTTTTGTTACATCATCTTCAGTTAACCCAGCCGCAACTATTGCGGCCCTTGCTCGTCGAACAGCCGAATATATAATAAAATCACGATCTACAATAAAACGTGCGAAAATATGACTGGAGCCCTTAGCGATATACAAAGAAACTCATTTGCCGAAATTTCAAATGTCGTTTATCCCGGTGGCTACAATCACCCCCCATCGAGTGGCTTAGATCTTAAAAATGCCCCCTTGGATCACGTTCTTCGAGCAAGGAATGAACTGGTTGTTCCTTTAATCAAAATACTCAATCAATATGTAACAGAACCGAATACATTCTTGTCCCAACTAGAAGATCATGATTTTAAACTGATCATGATCATTATCAGTGCTAGCTACCTGAGTATTCCACAGGTCAAAGATTCCCTTGAATACAACGGACAACAAGCAATGACGTTAGGCCGTGCAGGTTTTGGCGCAGAAGAGCTGGTTTTTGAGTTAATGCAACAACCAAAAAGATACCGAGATGTGTAACGCTATATCAATTGTCATTAACCATCAACAAATCAAACGACTCTAGTACAACTGGGAGATCATCGGACCAATCGTTGCCCCAGTCAGCCAATTGCAATTTGAAGTACTCTTCATGGATGCGTTTCCAATATTCTAGACTCCCATCACCTTCTCCTTCACGTGCAGCAAACGCTGCATCAACGTCTTTAAATGGTCTAACTTCAACATTAACTAAATGTAGTACGCAGGCTGGAGAAAAGTCTTCCCACAAGATAATCCAATAATCCCCAGTTTTTCTCCGAGTTACCTTGTTTAGTTCAAAATCCAACGCAAGATGTGCGGTTGCTCGTTTAGTTTCCGCAATTGCAAGTTCAGTTACGTGATTACCATATTCAGCATATCTTGGATCACCAAATGTTTTGGTATGATAATTATTGTTTGAAATGCCATGTATTTCACAGACTTTGGACCAAAACGCTTCAACTTCAGGTGTTCTATCGCCAATCATTTTTCTCTCCAATTATTACTAGTGAATTTTTATGCCTAAAACCAATTAAAGTTTGTGAAACTATTAATAACACTCGCTTGAGGTAATTGCAAAACTCAATAAACAAGTGGGATTCTTAGCTAAATCACGCTAAAAAAACATGTCTGGTGCTTATTTGTTAAAATAAGCTGTAAGCAAACAACAAAAAAACCAACCCGCACAGGCAGATCTTAATGAACCAGACACATTTCGCATTATTCAGCATTTGGCATCACTTTCAAACCACTCTTTTTCCGGAATTACAAGAAGCAGTCGGCAAGTTAACTGCGAAACAAAAACAATTCATTGAATGATCTCGCCCAGCCAGTTTCCACGGTCAGATTTACCGCCAGTGGTATTGCCCTTATGTGCTGCAATAGAGGTTTGGTCGAAAGAGGAGAGTTGCTTTCAATAGTAGCTGAGGAAACTAATGACCATAAATATCAAAATCACCACTAGCAACCAACACAAAACTGCACCGGAATACGCAGCCGACTGGGTTCAGGAAACTGACGCTAAAACAGTAATCAGCATTGGGTAAGTCGGTCTAAATCGGCCGGATTGATCTGATTGTGCCGCTCGATAGGAATCATTGCAGTTGATCTCTTGACTGATGGTTGATGGAGACCGACCCAACTGGGGGCGATTAAACGAATAGAGTTATGTGCAGCGATACCTCAGTCAGAACGACCTGTATGGACACAAGCTATGTGAAAACTCTGGAAACTAGCAAGTGTTAAAAAATAATTTCCACTGGCGATTAAAAGCCACACCGATTCTCCTCGATATACTCTCTTTCGGCTTAAAATTAAAGCTATTCGAGGCACTGATATGGGCCAGTTTTGCGGCCATTGAATTATCGGGAATATCCAGCATACCGCCAGTGATCACGCGGCCATTGTGTAGAGGCCAAGTTGGGTAAATTCACCTTCGCAATGCACATCAACCGTTTTAAGTGTTCGTTACCAGCGCATAGTTAATCCTTGATATACCAGCCCCAGGGTTCGGAACGGTCGTAGGTGGTGATCTGCTTGGTTTCAAGGTAATTATTTAATCTCCATTCGCCCAGTTCTCGCCCAATACCAGATTGTTTGTAGCCACCCCAGGGGGCTTCGGTAAACGTTGGCTGAGAACAGTTAATCCAGACAATTCCAGCACGAAATCCACGCGCCATACGTTCGGCTCGTACATTGTCACTGCTTAACACGGCAGCAGCCAATCCAAAGCGCGAATTATTCGCCAGTGCCAGCGCTTCTTCTTCGGTGCTAAAGGTTTTAATACAAACAACCGGGCCGAAAATTTCTTCCTGCCATATCCAGCTGTCGACATCGACGTCGGTGAATATTGTCGGTTCAAGGTAACACCCTAGCTCCATTCCTTCGGGCACCCTACCACCTGTTAACACTGTCGCACCATCAGCCTTACCACATTCGATCGCGGCTATCACTTTTTTATGTTGCATTTTATTCACCAAAGGACCAAGCAGAACCCCCTCTTCCAGACCATGGCCAATTTTAATTTTTTCGGTTTTTTCGACTAAACGTTCAATCAGCGCCTGATACATAGATTGCTCGACAATCACACGTGACGTGGCCGAACAAACCTGACCCTGGTTCCAGAATATGCCACAAATAATCCATTCAACGGCTTCGTCAATGTCGCTAT